>JAIPDS010000080.1 GCA_021737565.1 Desulfobacteraceae bacterium
GTATCCGTGGCTATTTGTCAACTTGCCGTAAACAAGGGGTCAGATCGAGCCAGGCCCTGGAACTTTTGTTTAGTGGAAAGGAACCATGCTTCCTCTTAAAAAAGTAATGCTTGTTGGATATTACGCTGAATAGTTACAAAATAATTTACTTTCACGTCAAGTATGGTAAATATAAAAGTTCGTTCCCTTGTTCATTTTTTGAATCGTCATTCAAAAGGCAGACAGCTATCATGCAAGATGAAATCATCGAAATCCGCTGGCACGGCAGAGGAGGCCAGGGGGCGATCACAGCCGCCAAAATAGTCGCTGAAGCCGCCTTTTTTTCGGGCTACGGCGGGGTTGTAATGGCTCCCAGTTTCGGTACCGAAAGAAGGGGTGCGCCCGTGCTGACATCGCTGAAAATATCCAAAAACAAAATCTATGACCTTTCCCCGATTTCAGAGCCTGACATGGTTATCGTGCTTGACCATCTCCTGGTAGAGGAGGTGGACGTATCCGCGGGCCTTAAATCAGGTGGGCTTATAATCATAAATACGCCAAGGCCGCCAAAAGCTTTCCCCTTTGACGGGATGAAAGTGGCAACCGCGGACGTAACCACCCTTGCGGCACAGGCAGGGCTACCCACCGGAATTGTAAACACCGGCATAATAGGCGCTTTTGCAAAAGCAGCCGGCCTGCTTGATATAGATACCCTGACACGGGCGATTGAAACGGAATTTGCCGGAAAAAACCCTGAGAAAAACTCGGCCGCCGCCCGGGCCGCCTACGAGAATACCCTTGTTGGAGGCAACTGATGCATCAGGACAAAAACAAAAACAGCAAGCCTTTTGCCTGTTATATATCCCACAGCGAGCCCGGTCCCGGAGATGCCGGGCGGACCGGATCATGGCGGGTCATGCGTCCTGTCATAGACTTGAAAAAATGCATCCCTGCAAAGCGCAATAAACCGGCATGCTTTTCCTGCTGGCTTTACTGCCCGGACGGCGTTATTACAAAGACCGTGCCGCCCACGATTGATTATGAATACTGCAAGGGCTGCGAGATATGCGCAGAGGAATGCCCTGCAGGCGCCATTACAATGGTTGAAGAAACCCGTATTCTAATGGAGGAAGAATAAACCCATGCATATAATAGAAGCGGGCAATGTGGCTGCGGCCATGGGGGTTAAGCTCGCAGGGGCCCGTGTCATAGCCGCTTATCCGATAACCCCGCAGACGCCCCTGACAGAAAAACTCTCCGAGCTTGTGGACACCGGGGAAATGGATGCCCAGTACATTCCCGTGGAAAGCGAGCACAGCGCAATGGCGGTATGCATTGCAGCATCAAGTGCCGGTGCACGGGCGTTTACTGCCACAAGCGCAAACGGCCTGCTCTACATGAATGAACAGCTTCACTGGGCCGCGGGCGCAAGGCTTCCTATAGTCATGTGCGTGGTCAACCGCGGCATAGGGGCGCCCTGGACCGTGTGGAACGATCACCAGGATGCGGTCTCACAGCGCGATACCGGGTGGATACAGATTTTCTGCTGCGATCATCAGCAGATCATAGACACGGTAATCCAGGCCTTCCGCATAGCTGAAACAGTCCGTATTCCGGTTATGGTTTGCTATGA
Source organism: Desulfobacteraceae bacterium (assembly GCA_021737565.1). Taxonomy (GTDB): domain Bacteria; phylum Desulfobacterota; class Desulfobacteria; order Desulfobacterales; family Desulfosalsimonadaceae; genus Desulfosalsimonas. Next base: position 1,613 of record JAIPDS010000080.1, read on the forward strand.
CGGCTACATTTTGTCCCATACCTACATGCCCTTTAAACTTCCGGAACAGTCTGAAGTGGACAGATTCCTGCCCGCATTCGAACCTGACTGGTCCCTGGATCCGGGTCGTCCCGAAAACCTGAACACGGTTACCCTTCCGGATATCAGGCCCGATGTACGGGGCAATACCGCTCCGGGATACATGGAAATCAGGCATGATCTGCAGGCAGATCTTAGGCGGGCCATAGACAAGGTCTCTGAAACAGATGCCCTGTTTTCGGAAATATTCGGCCGGGGCGGCAATCCGTTTATAGAACCCTACCGGTGCGAGGATGCCGATTACATAGCAGTGGCCATGGGATCGGTTTCCTATCAGCTTCGCGATGTAATAGACATGCTTAGAAAAGAAGGCGTTGCTGTGGGCTCGGCGGGACTCAGGCTTCACAGGCCCTTTCCTGACAGGGCTGTGGCGGAACTCCTGTCGGGGAAAAAAAGCGCAATCGTAGTTGAAAAAGCCCTCAGCTACGGCTATGAAGGGGCCTTATGCACGGATATCAAGGCAGCCCTTTATAACTGTGAAAAGAGGCCGGCTGTAAAAAATATCATAGTCGGCCTGGGGGGCAGGGAAATAACAACAAAAAATCTGCACGATATTCTCAAAACATCGTGCGAGCAAAACATGCAACAGGAAAGCCCCTTATTTTCGGGGCTTAAAATATGATGGACTCGTAAAAAGCTTTTTATACCGCCAGGGCGATATTTTTGCAGGAAGGAAGCCCTGCGGTCGGGGTCAGTTTTTTCGCTCCTGACCGTTTTCGGGATTCATTAAATGCCTTCGCTAAAATTTCAAAAACTCGGCCTATCGGCCTCAAACAGTTTGAAATTTTTACGCTCCGGCATTTGCTGAATTCTTCCCGAAAACGCTCAATGTCGCTTCAAAAACTGCCCCCGACCTTGGACCTCCTTGGAAGTGTTCCCCCCGTGCCGAGGTACGGGACCGAGCATTAACAGCAACTTTTTTTGAAGTTACTTAGAAGCCGATTTCCGACGGCAAAGTAAAAACATTCAATAAACCTGTCAGGACATATCATGGCAACAAAAAAGACCACGGTGCTCAGCCTGCCGGAAGAAGAACTGGTTTACCCGGGAAACCGGGCATGTGCAGGATGCGGCTTAAGCATCGTATATAGAATAGGGCTAAAAGCCCTTGGTAGGGAAACAATCCTGGTGGTTCCGCCAAGCTGTCTTACAGTGCTCCAGGGACTCTATCCCATAGCATCCACTCAGCTTCCATGCCTAAACGTAACCTTTGCCTCCACTGCAGCCGCGGCAACAGGCGTGCTTGCAGCTTTGCGTGCCGGGAAAAAGAATATCCAGGTGGCGGCCTGGGCCGGAGACGGCGGGACCAGCGACATTGGAATACAGGCCCTGTCCGGGGCATGCGAGCGCGGCGAAGATTTTATTTTTATCTGCTATGACAACGAAGCATATATGAACACCGGGATACAACGCTCAGGTACCACCCCTCAGCACGTACTTACAACCACCACCCCTGTTTCGGGCAAACATCAGAGCAAAAAGGACGTGCCCGCGATTATAGCCGCTCACGGGATCGATTACGTGGCAACGGCCTCTGCGGCATATCCGCTGGATTTCTATGACAAGGTATGCAAGGCGAAAACGATTTCAGGGCCGAAATACATCCATGTTCATACACCGTGCCCTGCAGGCTGGGGCTTTTCTGCCAGGTACACGGTTAAAATGGGACGGCTGGCTGTTGAAACAGGCCTTTTTGACCTCTATGAGAGAGAAATGGGGGAATTCCGGCTCACAGGAGCCTCGCAGAAGCTGCTCGGCAAAAAGCGCAGGCCGGTAACAGACTATTTCGAAGGCCAGGCGAGATTCAGGGGGCTTAGCAGCCAGCAGGCCAGGCAGATCCAGGAGGATGTGGACAGAAAATGGTCTGCTTATGAAAAAGCAGACCAGGACGCCTGCTGAAAAACTCCGGAACCGCTATCCTTCATATAAAACAGCCAGTATTCTGGCGGTATCTTTCTTTGCCGCCACCATGTGGGAGGTGGTTGAAAGATAGTACACGCTGTCGCCCGGTTCCAGCTCAAAGACGTCTTTGTCTATTTTTACAACCACCGTGCCTTCCAGCACAAAAATAAACTCTTCGCCTTCGTGCACGGATGTTTCCTGGTCCGGGTTTTCCTCCAGGTCCACTATCAGGGCCTCCATATGCCTTCCCCGAACCTCGGGGGCAAGGCTCTGGTAGGTATAAAGTTTTCTGCCCGCCGCGGAAGTCGAACGCGAGATCGGTTTTCGCTCGTGATTTCTTGTAACCGAATACACGCGACTTCCCACCCCTGAGACCAGCCTGGAAAATGCGCTGTCCAGGGCCTTTGAAAGCTTAACCAGGGTGCCTAGCTGGGGCTGTATGTCATTTGCCTCTATTTTTGCCAGGGTCTCCACATCAAACCCTGTCAGACCGGCCATCTCTTCATGGGAAATTCCCTTTTCCTCCCGTATGCCTCTGATTCGGTCTCCTATGGCCTCAACGTCAAAGCCTTGCGCCTGATCAGGAATATCTCCTGTCAGAACCTCGTAGCGATCCTTGCCGCTTTCCTTTGAATTTTCATTCTGGATCATCACCCCTCCTCCGGCATGCTGCCGAATTAAACAGATTTTGTCTTACTTCAATATCTTATGAATTTACATTTACCAGAATACACCTCTTCAGTCAAACATCAAAAACCGGGCGAACAACTTTTTGCAAACAAAAATTCCCCTGTTTTCAGGGCGCTTGCCAGGAGTTAAATCCTGTGCTACTTATTAAATTATGATGGTCTCGTAAAAAGCGATTTATTCCGCTGGCGCGGCATTTTTGCAGAAAGGAAATCCGTAAGCACCTTGGCTGATCGGCGGTGCGAAAAAGGAGTTTCCTCGCTCCAGGAGCCTCCTGGAGCCTCAATTTCCGCTCGGAAACCCGCTTTTCCGCACCGCCGTCAGGGCAACGAAGTGCAATTTCGTAAGAGCGCAAAAAAAGGATTTCCTTGGAAGTGTTCCCCCCGCGCCGAGGCACGGGACCGAGCATTAACAGCAACTTTTTTGAAGTTACTTAGAAGTCGATTTCTTCGCTCCGGCCACTTAAAACATAAGGATATATCATTATGACAGATGCTATCTATCACACATGGCTCTGGGAAAAACTGGGCCACCATACCATTGAAAACTTAAAGAAGCACGGCTTTGCAGCCCACTTCCTTGCAACCGCCGAAGAGGCGGCAGAATTTATCACGGAACTGGTAAAAGACTACGGCAGTTTCGGATTCGGGGGCTCAGCCACAACAAGAGCACTGAATCTTCCTGCGATCCTGAAACAGCAGGGCAAAACCGTTTATGATCACTGGGACCCCCGGCCCGAGGAATCCGACCTTACCCTCAGGCTTAAGCAGGGAAGGTGCGACTGCTTCATCTCCAGTGCAAACGCGATTTCGGCTACAGGCGAAATAGTAAACGTGGACGGAGCCGGTAACCGAATCAATGCCATGACTTTCGGCTGCCCCAACGTCATTATCGCGGCCGGCATGAACAAGGTAGCCATAGACCTTGACGGCGCCCTGCGGCGAATTCGTGAAGTGGCCGGCCCCATGCGCGCCAAAAGCCTTAACATGAACACCCCCTGTGCTGAAACCGGCATATGCACGGACTGCAACTCGCCACAGCGCATATGCAGGATCACCTCGATTCTTCACAGAAAACCGATGATGACGGAAATCACGGTGGTTCTTATAAACCAGAACCTTGGATTTTAATGATCCGGCAAAAGCCGGGCCCTCCCTGGGATACGCCACAGTCCTGGCGGGCGGCAAACAAGGCCGTAAGCTGCCTGCTTGACAGCCACAGACGCTGGCCGGGGCCCCTGTTTGAAACAAGCACCATGATAAGAGACCGGATAGAGGAACTGGATTTTCTCTACCGGCAACTGTGCACCGAAACATGCCCCTTCTGCCCTCAACCCTGCTGTATTACAGCAGACATCTGGTTTGACTTAAAGGACCTTATTTTTCTCCATGCAGAAGGTTTGCCGGTGCCGGCAAATTCTCCGCAAAAACTGCGCGGCATGCCCTGCCCTTTTCTGGGGTTCCGCGGCTGTGGGCTGCCGCGAACTACACGTCCCTGGATATGCACCTGGTATTTGTGCCCTGTACAGAAACTCAGGCTTAAAAAGCACCGAAAGGATCTATTGCATAAAATCAACCTTCTCACATCCGAGGTGGCCGGGCTGCGAAGACAGCTTGAACAATGCTTTATTCGCCTTGGCGCCCCGGTAAAATAATCGCCGGGCAACCCCCTTCTTCCGCAAAAAATTTGACTTAAATCAATGCAGAAGAGGATCTTTCTGATTATAGATTAAAACATAAGAGGGTCAGGGCTTTAATCAAAAGGCATAGTTTTTCGATCACATCAAAAAGGGGGGTTACATATGAACAAAAGACAGATAAAGGAAAACATTTACTGGCTGGGCGCGATTGACTGGGACAGACGGCTTTTTGATTCGCTGATCCCGTTGCCAGACGGCACGAGCTACAATGCCTATCTTGTTCGGGGAAGCGAAAAAACAGCCCTGCTCGATACCATGGATCCTCCAATGGCTGACAAGCTACTAGGCCAGCTTGAGGAAATCCCGAAAATAGACTATCTCGTCTCCCACCATGCAGAACAGGATCATTCAGGCACGATCCCGAATGTTTTGGAAAAATATCCTGAAGCAAAACTCGTGGTGACCAAAAAAGCCAAAACAATGCTAATGGATCTGCTGCATATTGCAGAGGATAGATTTGTCACAGTGGAAGACGGCGAAACCCTGTCTTTGGGGAACAAAACCTTAAAATTCATCCACACCCCATGGGTTCACTGGCCTGAAACCATGGTCACATACTTGGAAGAAGACCGCATCCTTTTTTCCTGCGACTTTTTCGGCTCCCATATTGCGACTTCTGATCTGTACGTAATTGACCGGGGCCGCGTTTATGAAGCCGCAAAACGCTACTTTGCCGAAATCATGATGCCCTTTCGCAGCGTCATTTCCAAAAACCTGGAAAAATTAAAAGACTACAACATTGACATGATAGCCCCGAGTCACGGCCAGATCTACGACGATCCCGCCTGGATTACGGAAGCCTACCATGACTGGGTAAACGGGCCACCTCACAATCTGGCGGTAATTCCATATGTCTCCATGCACGGCAGCACCCGGCAGATGGTGGACCATTTTACAGCGGCACTTGCAGAAAAAGGAGTCCGGGTTGAACTGTTTAACCTTGCTGTAACGGATATCGGCAAGCTGGCAATGTCGCTTGTGGATGCGGCGACCATTGTCCTGGGAGTTCCCACGGTTCTTGCCGGCCCTCATCCGGCAGCCGCATATGCGGCTTTTCTTGCAAACGCACTGCGGCCCAAGACAAAATATCTTTCCATCATAGGCTCTTACGGATGGGGTGGCAAAACCGTTGAAACCCTTTCAGGCATGATAGGCAATCTCAAGGCTGAAGTCATTGATCCGGTGCTGTGCAAGGGACTTCCCGCGCAGGAAACATTCAGAGCTCTAGACGAACTGGCAGAGACCATAGCAGAAAAACACAAAGCGCTTTGACACGACAAAACCGGTCATAGCAGGCCTGAAAAATAACGGTTATCTTGACGGTTATTAATGCATGTTTTTGCCGGCCTAACTCCCTATAAGCTCGCCCCCGTCAATAACAATATACTCCCCGGTTATGTAAGCTCCGGCATCAGAGGCAAGCAGAAGTGCCGCGCCGCGAATATCATCAACCTCGCCAAGCCGGCGCAAGGGGAGACCTTTGGCGAACTTTTCCCCCTGATCGCTCTCCCACAAAGCCCGGCTCAACTGGGTCCTTATCACCCCCGGCGCGAGGGCGTTGACCCTTATCCCGTAAGGCCCCCATTCATGGGCCAATGCCCTGGTCATATGAACCATGGCCGCCTTGGTAATATTGTAGGTGTTTAACATGGGAGTGCTTGTAAAGGCTGCCACTGAAGCGGTATTGACGATGGCCCCGCCGTTGTCCTTCATACAGGAGTGAAAAACAAGCTGGGCGAGCCTGAAGGCTGAGTCCAGATTGGTTTTAAATGTTTTTCCCCAGGCTTCAAACGCAACGTCCTGGAGAGGGCCGTATGCAGGGTTGGTCCCTGCATTATTTACCAGGATATCAATCTTTCCGGCCCAGTCCATTGTCTGCTGCACCAGGTTCACCCTGTCTTCATCAACAGAAACATTGGCGGCCACCGGTAAAACCTCCGCCCCCTGTCCGCGCAGTTTTTCAGCAGCCTCATCTACTCCCTGCTGTTTACGGCTGCTGACAACGATCTTTGCCCCGGCCAAAGCGTATACTTCGGCTATTGCCAGTCCGATACCGCGGCTTCCGCCTGCAATAACCGCCACCTTGTTGTCAAGATTAAACAAAGATGCGATTTCATGTTCCTTCATTTGCTTTCCTCCTCTGGAATCACTCAAAAAATCAATTTTCGCTTATTACCCAAAACTACATAACCAAAGTAAATTATTCTGCAAGCGGTTTATGTGCTTCCTTGCTGCACCGATTTTGGCAAGAAGGACGTCCTTATCGACCATTTTCACGACTCCAGAATCTTTTTCCTCATGCCTTGCTGCATCTGCTTCAGATAAAAATTAAAATCCATTATCCTGGATATGGATATCATCGTAAAACACGCATCAAAGTAAGGATCGCTTACCAGGATACGCCTGCCCCCCGACAGGATCTGCTTCAGCACAAATTCTCCTGCATGATTCATAATAACCGGATGGATATCCTTTTTAAGGATTCTGCCAAGTTCGACTATGTATTGTTCACAAAGGGTTCGGGCTGATGAAAGGTGTTGGCGGCGCAGAAGAACCGCTATATCCACGTCGCTTGCGGCCCTTTCTCTGCCGGCAGCCCGTGAGCCGAACAGATAAACCGAAGCTACTTCTTCTTTATGCTGAAAATAATCTCTGATTTTCTCATCAATTCCGTCCATAATCTTCTCTGCCTTTACCTTTCCGTCCCTGCCTGTGTTTTTGGCCGTTTTTTCAAAATATGTCAAGTTATTCAGGATTATACATTGGAGCAGACTATTCACTTTTTGCTCTCCTGCAAGGAAAGCCAGGTGGGTCTTTCCAGAAAGCTTCCCTCCACGCTTTCCTCCATTTCCAGAAACATGTACCAGGGTACTGCAAACGTGAGATATTCCCGCCCCAAAAGCTTGCGCATGGCCTTTCTGGCGGAAATATCTGTCAATCCCACAACCGCCCTGGGATTTTCAGATTCAGCCTCATACCAGGGAAGTATACCTATGTTCTGGCACCCGGCAGCCCAGGGGATGCTTACGTTTTCCCTGCCTTTTCTTGCGTAATTGGCAAGTATTACCAGGGCTGAAAGCTGATCCGCGTCAACTGTGAAAACCACGTTTTCAGGGGTTTTTACCCCTGCATCTGTTTGTGAAAGAGGCTCAAACAGAACATAGCTGGTTTTGATCTGCCTTATTGGAAGCTCCTCTATCCAATGCTCCACGAGTTCCGGACTTTTTTTATATCTTTCCCCGTAAATAAAATCATCTGTAAACTCTTCTCCTGCTGCATCCCTGAGCCCCTGGGCAACCTGCTCGCCTTTTTCCCACCCGGTATTTCCCGATGACAGAAAACGGGAAAAACAATCTATTCCCCCGGGGAAATAATGGTATGCATTTCCGAATCCCAGGCCCACTGCTCCGCCCGGACATCCGCAGGTTTCTGCGTCAAAGGCCGCGGTTCTTCCCCTTGCTGCATTTGCGAACATGAACATGACACAGCCCTGCTTCCCCTTTTTAAACTGCAAAGCTTTTTCCGGTTTTTCATCCGCCAGCACTACAGCCACCGGGTCGTGCTTAATCCCCATTGCCTCGGCTGTTTTAGATTGCATAAATCCACCTCTTTGCTCCATCCGTTTAATTTATTTATGTGATGTATTTGTTAAATTCGGCTGCCAGATTTCTATGCGATGCCCCTCCGGGTCATAAATATAAAAAACTTTCGCCCCCCATGGATGATTCCTGATTTCCGTCGGCTCAAGCCCAGTGGCTTTCAAAAATTTGTAAGAGGCTTCAATGTCTTTTACCTCCAGGGCAAGAGTAATCCCGCCTCCGCTGCAACTTTTTATGGAAGTCCTTTTTTCATCAGCGATACTCAGCCGCGAGCAACCGGCTAAGCGGAATTCGACAAACCAGTCACTGGAAAAATTAATCTCAAGCCCCAGATGATCCTTGTAGAAGTGTACCGTCTCCTTCCATTTACTGCAATAAAGAATGGTATTTGCGGTTATAAAACTTTTTCCCATAGCCTATTCCTGCGGTTTTTCTCGCTTTCTTCAGCGGTTTGATTTGCAAACTACCGTTTTACCCTTCTCATTTTATCCTTAAACATCCGGTCATCAGCGATCTTAAAAAGATTCTGCAGGTCCTTGGGTTCCCCTTGCTTCCACAAAGCACGGCCTATTGACAAAGAAAGCCTCAAATCAGACGTTTCAGCATTAAACCGCTCTATCCGGCTCCGGATACGAGCTACCAGTCCTATACATTCTTCTTCGGGGGTATCAGCCAGCAGTATCGCAAACTCGTCGCCTCCTATTCTTGCAACCATGTCTCCCTCCCTCAGGCAGACGGCAATATTGCGCGCAGACTATTTTAAAATATGATTTACAGTAAATTTGACATACAACACTATTTTTGTTAAGTATTTTAACATTAAAACAGCCGGCTTTACTTTCCCGTCCCTTTGCACAAAACGGATCGTTTCCGGCTTTGAAGGGGATGATCATCAATTTATCAGCCTATAGTCAACCCCATGCCATGAGCGCTTTCCAACAACAACCTGCCAAAATCACCAAACCGGCTTATAAGACCCTTGTAGCCCGGCCAAGGCTTTTTGCCGGAATAGACGAGTGCTCGGATATGCCGTTATTATGGATTTCAGGCCCGCCGGGCTCGGGGAAGACCTCTCTTGTATCCAGTTACCTTGACCGGCTTAAAACCCCTTTCTTATGGTATCAGCTGGACCATAAAGAACGCGATCCTGCCACTTTTTTCTATTACCTCAGCATAGCACTTGGCTTCATGGTTCAAAAGGGCGCAGAGCTGTTGCCTGTTTTTACACCGGATAACCTGAACAGCCTTTTTTTATTCTCCCAAAGATTTTTCGAATCATTGTTCTGCTGTGTACCGAAAGACAGCCTGCTTGTCTTTGACGATTATCAGGAGGTTTCCGAAGAGCCTTATTTCCAAGACATTCTGCACGCCGGCTTAAACAGAATACCCCCGGGAATAAGAATGTTTGTCATCAGCAGGACCAAGCCTCCGCCCAGCCTGGCCAGACTCAAGGCAAACAGCAAAATGGCCTGCCTGGACTGGAACGATCTGCGCTTGAATACAGACGAATGCCATCGGTTAATACAGGCCCGGACAGGAACGGATTTTTCCCGTCAGGCTGCAAAAGAACTCCAAAACTATACAGACGGCTGGGCAGCGGGTCTTATTCTTTTGCTTGACGGCCATAATAAAGATTGCCCGGAAAAAGAGCACAGGGAGCTTGCAACCCAGGAGGATATTTTTGACTATTTTGCCAGCGAGATCATAGACAGGGCGGATCAAAGCAGGCAGATGTTTTTGTATCAAACCGCCCTGCTCCCAAAAATAACCGCTGATTCAGCAAAACTCATGACCGGCATTGACAAGGCCGAAGAAATTTTAAAAGGTCTGCTTGAGGAGAATATGTTCATAAGCAGAAGGCCCGGCATCGAGGCCGTGTATCAGTATCACCCATTATTCCGGAGATTTCTCCTTAATCGCCTGTACTCTGCAACTCCGGGGAAAAAACTGCAGGCCCTGCGGAGCAAAGCCGCGGAAATCCTGGAAAATCAAGGCCTGTTCGAAGATGCCTTGTCCCTGCTGCTGGAATCTGAGGCCTGGGAGGACATGGTACGGATACTTCTTAAGACGGCTCCTGTTCTGGCGGCTGAAAACCGGTATCAAACCCTGGAGCAATGGCTTGAATTGCTTCCGGGCCTCATATTAAAAAAAGATCCGTGGCTCATGTACTGGTCCGCGGTGTGCAGGGCTC
>JAIPDS010000011.1 GCA_021737565.1 Desulfobacteraceae bacterium
GGGGGAAGCCATAGCGGCCGGCGCTGTCTGGGCGCACGACAGTGCGGGAGTTCGCCGGACGCGGCGAAGCACGCCGGGCAGATGCCAGGCCCGAATGCAGCGAACGAAAAGACTGCCCCGCCTTGGACAGCATCCTGATAACCGGATTGCGGTTTTTCGGTTTTTGCAATTCTTTTCGGTTGTTGGGGTGATCCGATAATACTGGAAAGTACCTGCAAAAACTCTACCCGGCTCCCGCAAGCACTTACGCAGCAGAGCTGCGGGACAGTTTGTTCACCGCTGAGCGCCTTCGGGATTCGGCCCTGTCGTGCAGGGTCAGTTCCCGTGCCTGGCCGCCTTGTTGGTGGGATCGCCCTCGGCAAGCATCCGCTTCATAACACGCTTCTGCTCGTCTGCGGGCATAACGCCGCAAAGAGTTGCCGTCATTACCACTTCTCCCTGCTCGTCTGTAAAAACGGCCTCTGCCTCGACCCTGCCCTTTTCGTCCACCTCGGTTATTTCAAGTACGCAGGTCACGGTCTGGTTAAGATAAACCGCCTTTTTAAATCGAAAGTCCATTCCTGTTGCCAGACACCCGATCTGGCCGCCTATCTCGGTCAGCATGGCCCCCACCAGCAGCCCGTGACATATTCTGCCTGAAAATCCCCTGGAACGGGCAAAACGCTCGTCAAAATGCACAGGATTATAATCGCGCGAGACTTCGGCAAACCCGAGCATGTCCGCCTCGCTAAAGGTTCGGGTCACCGAGAACCGGTCGCCTTTCTTTATTCCCAGGACAGCATTTTCTCTCATGGATCGGATTTCCCCCTTCCGCTCAATCTTAATTTCACACACAGGCTCTAAATATTTACAATAAACTTTTTTATTTTTAAACTTTTTCTTGACATCTGACTCAGGGTTTTTAATCTTTGTTCACAATATAATCAATCGTTGTTGGGGGTGCCGGTCTCCGGCTGAGAATCCGCAAAACGCGGATAACCCTTTAAACCTGATCAGGATAATGCCTGCGCAGGGAAAACGACGGACATCCATGTATAGGCATAAAATGGACGTTTAGCCGCTTTTCCCGACCGGGAGGGCGGTTTTTTTATGAAAAAAAGGAGGAAAAAGCATGGCACTTGACGAAATTATCATATCCCGGGCAATTATTGAGCGCTACCATGAAAAGCTGACCGAAAACCTTGAAACCGACGTTGCCATCGTGGGCGCAGGTCCCTCAGGACTTGTGGCGGGATATTACCTGGCAGAGGCCGGGAAAAAAGCTGCCCTTTTTGAAAGAAAACTCAGTATCGGCGGGGGCATGTGGGGCGGCGGCATGCTGTTTAACGAAATCGTGGTCCAGTCCGCGGCCCTTCCCATACTCGAAGAATTCGGGATCAGATACAGGAAGTATCAGGACGACTACTACACGGCAGACGGTATTGAGGCGGTGGCATCGCTTACATCCTGCGCACTTAAAGCCGGACTTACCATATTTAACTGCGTCACGGTGGAAGATCTCATGATGCGGCCCGACAGGGTTGAAGGGCTGGTAATCAACTGGTCTCCGGTTGAAATGACCGGCCTCCACGTTGACCCCCTGACCGTGTGCGCAGGGTTCGTGGTGGATGCCACTGGCCATGATACAGACATTGTAAAAGTGGTGGATGAAAAGATGCCCGGCAGGCTCAACACATCTACAGGCGGCATAGTAGGCCAGAAAGCCATGTGGGCCGACAGGGCTGAAACCGATACCATGCAAAACACAAAAGAAGTCTTTCCGGGGCTCTATGTTGCAGGAATGGCTGCCAATGCCACAGCAGGAGGCCCCAGAATGGGTCCTATATTCGGCGGCATGCTGCTTTCAGGTCAAAAAGTCGCACAGAGCCTTATCCGGAGACTTGATCAAACTTCTTAAAAATCGGAGGAAAGCCCCATGACACAGCTTGAATCAGCAAGGTCGGGCCATATTACCGACGAAATGAAGCAGGTCGCAGAAGCCGAAGGGATCTGTGCGGATTACTTGCGGCAACAGATAGCACAGGGGCGGGTAGTGATCCCGAAAAACACGCAACGCAGCTTTGCCGCAAGAGGCATAGGCAAGGGCCTTCGCACCAAGGTAAACGCAAACATAGGCACATCGCCGAGCCGCCACGAAATCGAAGAGGAACTGGCCAAGCTTGACGCGGCTGTTTGCGCAGGCGCGGACGCAGTAATGGATCTTTCAACCGGCGGAGACCTGGATTCGATTTTAAAAAAAATCCTGGAACGCTCCGGGGTTATGATAGGTACGGTTCCCGTTTACAAGGCGGTGAGCCGGATGATCACCGCGGACAAAGCCTGTCCGGATCTGAGCGCTGATGACATTTTCTATGAAATAGAGGCGCAATGCAGGGCGGGAGTGGATTTTATAACCGTACACTGCGGTATCACAATCGAAACCATGCGGGTGCTTAAAGAGTGCAGCAGGATAATGGGCATGGTTTCCCGGGGCGGAAGCCTTATGGCCGAATGGATATCGAAAAACAGAGCGGAAAATCCGCTTTACGAAAAATATGACCGTCTCCTGGAAATCGCAAGAGCCTATGATGTCACCCTTTCGCTCGGCGACGGCCTGAGGCCGGGAACTATTTTCGACGCCCATGACCGGGCCCAGATCAGCGAACTCGTGGTACTCGGAGAGTTGGCTCAAAAGGCCAGAAACGCAGGCGTCCAGGTAATGATAGAGGGGCCGGGACACGTGCCGCTAAGCAGAATCGCCTATGATATGAGGCTTCAGCAGCGACTTTGCGGAGAGGCTCCCTATTACGTGCTCGGACCGCTGCCCACGGATATAGCAGCAGGCCACGATCATATTGCCGGTGCGGTAGGGGGGGCGATCGCGGCTGCAAACGGAGCCGATTTCCTGTGCTATGTAACCCCGGCAGAGCATCTGACCCTTCCAGGGCCAAAGGAGGTACGCGAAGGCGTCATAGCTTCGAAAATAGCCGCTCATATCGGCGACCTTGAAAAGGGCATAAACACGGCCCTGCAGCGGGACAAAAAAATGGCGGAGGCCAGAGCCGGCTTTGACTGGAAGGCCATGTTCGAACAGGCAATAGATCAGGATAAAGCCAGGGCCATGCGCACGCAAAGCGCTGATAAGGACAGGGACGTGTGCACAATGTGCGGGGACTTCTGCGCCCTTAAAACCTATGCAAGGGCAACGAAAAAAAATAAATAAAACTGCTCAGGTATTGATCCCCGGTTTTTTTTGGGGTATTTGTGTATTGAAATTACAATAAATTTATTTTGATTAATTTGCCATTCTGCACAAGCAAGGAGATTGTCATGGTTGCATTCCATTACCAGCCCATGTTTCCGCTCGGAAGCGACGATACTCAATATAGGCGTCTCTCTGATTCACACGTCTCTGTCCCGGAGTTCGACGGACAAACAATTGTCAGGGTGGAGCCGGAGGCTCTCTCGCTGCTCGCAGAAACAGCTTTTAAAGACGTCTCCCACCTTTACAGAACAACTCATCTGCAGCAACTGGCGGAAATCTTAAAAGATCCTGAAAGCTCGGAAAACGACCGGTTCGTTGCCCTGGAAATGCTTAAAAATGCGACTATTTCAGCGGAATTCGAATTTCCAATGTGCCAGGATACCGGCACTGCCGTGATTATCGGAAAAAAGGGACAAAGGATATGGACCGGACGCAATGACGAGAAGGCCCTCTCAAAAGGGGTATTTGACGCTTATACCAAAAACAATCTACGCTATTCCCAGAACGCGCCCATAACCCTTTATGAAGAAAAAAACACGGGCTGCAACCTTCCCGCCCAGATCGAGCTGTATGCAGCAGAGGGCGGGCAGTACGACTTTCTGTTCATTGCCAAGGGCGGAGGATCGGCAAACAAGACCTTTCTGTACCAGCAGACCAAGGCGGTATTAAATGAAAAGGCCCTGATTCCCTTTCTGACCGAAAAAATGAAGTCTCTTGGCACCGCTGCATGCCCTCCTTATCATCTGGCCGTGGTTATAGGAGGCGCTTCGGCCGAAGCCAATCTCAAAACAGTAAAGCTTGCAAGCGCGGGATACCTTGATACCCTTCCTGCTTCGGGCAACGAGTACGGCCATGCATTCCGGGTTCCTGAACTAGAGGAAAAACTTCTTGCCGTATCCCGGCAGCTTGGCATAGGCGCACAGTTCGGTGGCAAATATTTCTGTCTTGATGTAAGGGTTATACGCATGCCCAGGCACGGGGCATCATGCCCGATCGGCATCGGGGTGAGCTGCAGCGCGGACAGAAATATTAAAGGCAAAATAACCGAGGAAGGGGTTTTTATCGAACAACTTGATACAAACCCGGCACGGTTTCTGCCCGGGGAGCCGGAAATAGAAAGCCCTGCGGTAAATATTGATTTAAACCGGCCCATGGATGAAATAAGACGGGACCTGAGCCGGTATCCCGTCACCACCCGGCTTCTTCTCTCAGGCGACATAGTGGTTGCAAGGGATATCGCCCATGCAAGGATTTATGAACAGCTTGAGAAGACCGGGAAACTGCCCCGATACATGAAGGACCATATAATATACTACGCAGGCCCGGCAAAAACCCCAAAAGGCTACGCCTCGGGCTCCTTTGGCCCCACGACCGCCGCGCGCATGGATCCGTACGTACCGATATTTCAGAAACACGGCGGCTCTCTTGTCACCCTTGCAAAGGGCAACCGTTCGGCGCAAGTAAAAAATGCGTGCAAAAAATACGGCGGCTTCTACCTTGGTTCAATAGGCGGGCCTGCGGCGCGCCTGGCAAAAGAGTGCATCACCGGAGTGGAGGTGATAGATTTTGAAGAACTGGGCATGGAGGCGGTCTATAAAATCAGCGTAAAGGATTTTCCCGCCTTTATAATAATTGACGACAAGGGCAACGATTTTTTCGAACAGATACTAAAATCAGATGAATAGCAAAATAGCCCGCGGCGCAAAAAACATAACCGGATTTATAACCCATAGCGTCTGGTACGATCCGCCTGATGCCGGGCGCATGCATACGGGCCTTCTTTATGCATTGCGGGTCATTCTGATCACCGCAAACAGCATCCGCAATAAAACCATACTAATGCGCTCCTCATCACTTTCCTACAGCACCCTTCTTGCGGTGGTCCCGGCGCTTGCCATAGGTTTTTCAATGCTAAAGGGGCTGGGCCTTGAAGCCCGGCTCGAAGACCTGCTGGTAACCTACCTTGCCGCGGAGCAGAAAGAACTTGGCAACAGATTAATTCAATATATATCAAATACTGATTTTAAAGCCCTTGGCGCTGTGGGCACAGGCGTTCTCATCTATGCCGTTATCATGATGCTGAGTAATGTGGAAGGCGCATTCAATGATATTTGGGGGATTACTCGCAACAGAACCTTAATCCGCAAAATATCTGACTACATAAGCGTGCTTCTGCTGGGGCCTCTTCTCATTGTCCTCTCAGCGGCCATGATAACCTCTATGTCATCAAACACGATCGTGCAGACACTGTCAGAATACAGGGTCTTTAAGGATTTTTTCATTCTTTTTGATATGGTGATCCCCTATCTTGTGCTTTGGCTTGCCTTTGCCGCCATTTACATGCTTATGCCCAATACCCGCGTACGCTTTGTGCCGGCCCTGATCGCCGGAGTTGTTTGCGGCACGGTTTGGCAACTGGCATTTGAAGTATACACGGGATTCAACATCGGCGTGACCCGCTACAATAAAATCTACGGCACCTTTGCAGCCCTGCCCGTTTTTATCATATGGATATACGTAAGCTGGGTCATTGTTCTGGTGGGTGCCAAAATTTCAAACGCAATCCAGAACATCAGAACCTACCAGCTCGAATTCAGTGAAACAGGGGCGAGTCCCGGCCAACGGCAGGCCATAGGGCTTTATATCTTCCATGAAATTGCACGCCACTTTCATGAAGGCCTCTATCCCCCGGAAGCCGAAAAAATCTCAAGGCATCTTTCAGTGTCTTTGCGGCTGGTTCAGGAGACCCTGTCCATATTAAGCGAAAAAGGCCTGCTGCGGCAGGTCGAAGGGGCCGGCTATCTCTTTCAGCCGGCCATGGATCTAAAAAAGATAAAAGCCGCGGACATATTCAACGCTATACGTGATCACGGGAAAACCCCCTGGGAAATCCCGGAGCATGCAAAAAATCCGGCCCTCGAAAAAGTTATCAGCGCCAGGAAGCAGGCCGCGGACCAGATCGCTGGCGAAATTACCATGAACGAGCTTGTTTCGGGTTAAACCGGGCAACTTCCGGTGAAATTCTTATATTCCCGGACCCGGCGCTTTGCATGATGCACCGGGAATTTTCGAGAAGTGTTGATTAAGTAAATGACGGTGTGCTATATTTGAAAAGAATACCCGGCAATTGGACAAAAAAGGGCTCTTAATGAAAACCGACAAATCCCCGGTGGCACCGTTAAAGAAAGTCCTGGTTCACATTTCGGCCGGCAAAAGACCTTCCGGAACAGAACTGATGGAGCCGGAGTCGGTGGAGTTTATTTTCGGACTCGGCAGGACCGGGCTAACCCCTCTTGAGCGCCGTATAGAAGGCAGAACCGCGGGGTACTCTACAAGTGTGGAAATATACCGCTCAAATATCCCCGGGTTTTTCGGGCATATATTCCCCTTCCCCATGAGGCTTAAAATTCCCCTGGATCCTTTTTATCTCAACATGAAAATAGTATCAGTGGATTCCGCGGATCCCAGGGAAGTGGTAAGGGCCATGGCTGAAATCACCGCCTGCAGCGGATGCGACTGCGGATGCGGCGGGCACTTTTAACCCTCAGACAGCTTTATGATCTTTATCATAAAGCATCTTATCGAGGATTTTGTCCTTTTCCTCCCAGATCCTGTTCAGCCATTTATTAAAGAATCCGCGAACCCGGTTATCGGTAAAATAACTACCCTGGGTGAATTCATCCGGGATTTCAAGGATTCTTGCATCCACTTTTATCCTGGAGACCTTGCCGCAGAAAAACTCCCAGAGGCCCGGTGCTCCTTCGGGATAGGCAATGGTGATGTCAATCATGTTATCCAAAAGGTCGCCCATGGCGTAAAGCGTCATGACAAGCCCTCCCGACCTGGGCCTGAGCAGATTTTTGAAGGGAGATTGCTGCATGCGGTGTTTTTCAGGGGTAAAGCGGGTTCCTTCCACGAAATTTATTACCGTTACCGGTACTTCCTTGAATTTTTCGCAGGATTTTTTCGCAGTCTCAAGATCGCGGCCTTTCAAATGTGGATTTTTCTTTAAAAACTCCTTTGAATAACGTTTCATCACCGGAAAATCCAAAGCCCAGAGACATTGACCAAAAAACGGAAGCCACAACAGCTCCTTTTTAATGAAAAACTTGTAAGGCGGCACTTTGCCGGCAAGTACATGAACCAGCACAAGGATATCAACCCAGCTTTGATGGTTTGAAACAATCAGGCACCATCGTTGTGTGCCGATATTTTCCACCCCCTTTGCCTCCCATCTCACTCTTCCGGTCAACCGATGGGTCCAGGCAGCGCATCTTACCCAAAGGCTGCTTGCGATCCAGTCCGTCACCCGGCTGCTCCACAGCTTTACCTTCCTTACCGGGAAAAAGAACTTCACTATTGCCACGGCAAAAAGAAAAAGGGCCAGCACCACGGTAAAGAAAACATAAAACACAAATGTAATACTGCCGCGAATAAACGGCGGAAGAAAACAAAGCATAAAGCTCCATCTCCGGTTTAGCAAGACTCCAATATTTATATTCTTACCAAATAACACTTATAATATCAACAACTTTTAACACAACCACCCTAACAGCCCGCATTTTCCGGGCTGGTCTGCCCTCCTGCCGGTGATACATTGACATTTCTTTTAAACTTTAATAAAAATTTACATTTCCATTAAGACATACGTTTAAAAATTTACGGACAATTCAAAATATTAACTTTAGCAAGGCTATCCGCATTTGACTTTTCGCAAATGGCAAGCTATATTTTTTTAACAAGACATTAATACGGATATAAGATCAATCTGACCTCCAGCTCCGCAAAAAGAAGCTTAGTTAAAGGGTTTCCCTGAAAATCAGCAAGCTTCTTTTTGCGTAAAAGAGCTTTGAAAGGCCTGAGGTTTGCAACCACACAAACAAGGGACTTAAATATGGCAAACAATACTTCCGCAACCGATCAACAGGAAAGGCTTCGGGTAGAGCAGGCCTACAAAATTTTCGGAGGCGATCCAAAGCCGGCCTACAAACTCATAGAACAGGGAAAGAAAAAAGATGAAATTTACGAAGAAACCGGCCTGACCATTGGGGTTCAGGACGCGAATTTTGAGGTCTACGCCGGAGAAATCTTCGTGATAATGGGCCTGTCAGGCTCCGGCAAATCAACTTTGGTAAGGCTGCTGAACCGATTAATTGAACCCACCGCCGGCAAGATCATAGTGGAAGGCCAGGACATAACCGAGATGGATACCAGGGAACTGGTTGAAATGCGAAGAAAATACATGAGCATGGTGTTTCAGTCATTTGCCCTGATGCCTCATCAAACGGTTCTTGAAAACGCGGCATTCGGACTTGAAATCATGGCCATACCGGAAAAAAAGCGAAAGGAAAGGGCAATTAATGCCCTGGAACAGGTGGGCTTAAAACACGTGGCAAACAGCTATCCGGAGTCTCTTTCCGGCGGCATGAAACAGCGGGTGGGGCTGGCCAGGGGCCTTGCGGTGGATCCTGATATCATGCTCATGGATGAGGCTTTTTCCGCACTTGACCCCTTGATTCGCACGGAAATGCAGGACGAACTGCTAAAACTTCAGGAAGGCAGCAGCAGAACCGTGGTTTTTATCTCGCACGATCTTGACGAGGCCATGCGTATTGGAGACAGAATCGCCATGATGGAAAGCGGACGGATCGTACAGATAGGCACTCCTGAAGAAATTCTGCGAAACCCGGCCGATGAATACGTCAAGGCCTTTTTCAGGGGCGTTGATCCGACAAATGTTTACACTGCAGGCGATATTGCCACAACCACCCAGGTCACTTTCCCCATGCACAAAGCCGGGTTCCGGGCTATGCGCCAGCGTCTGAATGAATACGACCGGGAGCATGCATATATTGTCCGCAAAAATCGTGAATACGTGGGAGTTGTATCCCTGGAAAGCATCAATGCGGTACTTGAAGACGAAGCAGTGAACTCCCAGGATATCACTCCGGCTTTTCTCGATAACATAGATCCGGTAAACAAGGAGGCCACCCTTCAGGAGCTGCTGCCAAAGCTGACTTCCTATGAATGCCCGGTTCCGGTCATAGATGAAAACAACAAGTTTATCGGAACCATATCCAGACACCTGTTCTTAAAAACACTAAGCCGGGAGGCGGAGGCGGAACCTGTAAATGAGGCGGAATCCGAAGCCACCCCTGAGGAGGCATAATGCTTGACATATTCAAATATGCCGTCCCCCTTGACGACTGGATTGCATATGCCGTGGACTTGCTGGTGGGCAACTTCAGGCCCCAGTTTCAGGCTGTAAAAATGCCGATTGCATGGATGTTAAACGGTCTTAATGAGTTTTTGCTATGGATGCCCCCGGAAATCATTCTGCTGATCTTTCTTCTCGCGGGCTGGAAGGCGGCAGGATGGAAAATCGGGGTTTTCAGTCTCATCGGCATGACGTTTATAGGTTTTACCGGACTGTGGGATGAAACCATGACCACCCTGGCAATGGTGATATCGGCTGTTTTCGTAGATGTTTTAATAGGGGTGCCGGTGGGCATAGTCTCCTCGCGAAGCGACCGGGTGGAATCATTTGTAAGACCGATACTCGATGCCATGCAGACCACTCCTGCCTTTGTATACCTGGTGCCTGTTGTAATGCTGTTTTCCATAGGTACGGTTGCCGGGGTTATTGCAACAATAATTTTCTCAATGCCGCCGATCATAAGACTGACCAATCTGGGCATCCGGCAGGTACACCCGGAACTTATCGAGGCCACCTATTCCTTCGGCGCCACCAAACGCCAGGTACTCTGGAAAGTACAGGTCCCGCTCGCCATGCCCACTATTATGGCCGGCCTGAACCAGACCATAATGCTTTCGCTCTCCATGGTGGTGATAGCTTCCCTGATTGGAGCAGGCGGCCTCGGGGTACCGGTCTTTGAAGGGTTAAACAGTCTTCAGGTCGGGCTTGCCGGAATCGGCGGACTTGGAATCGTGCTGATGGCCATGGTGCTTGACAGGATAACTCAGGCCCTTGGGACTGGGAAAAAACAGGAGTAGTATTTTTTTAAACCAAAAAACAAACATTAAAAATCGGAAAAGAAAAGGAGGATTCCTATGATGTCTTTACTTAAAAAAACCGCACTTGCAGTCACTCTTATGGCGGCGTGTCTGATGGCTTTCCCCGGAACATCGCCTGCCGAGGATCTTCCGGGTAAGGGTAAAACCATTCAACCGGCGGCGGCTACCTGGACCACCGGCTTTTTCCTGGAAGCCCTTTATTCAAGGGCCTGCGAAGAGCTGGGTTATGAAGTAAAAGATGCGAAAAAACTTGCCGCGCCGATCTTCTACAGGTCTCTTGCCGCAGGGGATCTGGATTTCTGGGCCAATGGCTGGTTTCCTCTGCACGGCGAGTTTCTGCCGAAAAACTGGAAAAAGGACATTGTAATGGCCGGCACAGTGGTCAACAAGGGGGCCGTTCAGGGTTATCTGGTGTCCAAGGAGCACGTGGAAAAATACGACATCAAATCCCTGGAAGACTTCAAACGGCCGGAGGTCAAGGAAGCATTTGACGCAAACGGCGACGGCAAGGCCGACATGGTGGCATGCCCGCCGGGCTGGGGCTGTGAAAAAAAGATCGCATTTCATATGGATGCCTATGACCTGCATGATCACATAAACCTGATCAAGGCCGGATACAGTGCCGGAATGGCGGATGCACTGGCCCGTTACAATGAGGGGGAGCCCATTTTGTTCTACACCTGGACTCCTAACTGGACAGTATACAAGCTCAAGCCGGGCGAGGACGTAATGTGGATCAACGTGCCCGAAATTATACCCACAGAAGATCAAAAGGGATTTGAGGAACACATGGTGGCCAAAGGGCTGACCGGTACCGTGACCGACCCCTGCAAAATGGGTTATGTGGCAAACGATATCCGCGTGGTAGCAAACAAAAAGTTCATCGGAAACAATCCTGCAATAGAGACCATGTTTTCATTAATGTCTGTACCTCTGCCTGAGATCGCTTCACAAAATGTCAGGATGTTTGAGGGCGAGGACAAGCAGAAAGACATTGAAAGACACGTTGACGAATGGATCGAGGCCAACCAGGACAAGTGGAATGCCTGGCTTAATGCCGCCAAGGCGGCCGCCAAATAAGGCGCACATTAATAAACAAAAACCTTTAACTTCCTAAAACAGGCCCTCCGGAATCGTACTTTAATCTTCCGGAGGGCTCTTTTGCACATCTGTTAAAAAACCTTTGTACATACACAGGGTATGGAGGATGGCAAAAGGCCGGACTCGGATTATGACTCGCAAAAACCATTTACTCCCAATTTGCACGTTTTTTGTTGCTGTCTTTTTCTTTGCCTGCTCTCTGCATGCAGGGGATAAAAAAGCAGAATTGGTTTACGCGCAATGGTCTTGCGCAACAGCAGCATCAAATATGATAAAGGCTGTTCTTGAGGAAAAACTGGACTATGAATGCAACCTCAGGCCTGTGAGCGCACCCGCCCTATGGCAGACAACAGCCTCCGGAAATGCCGACGGATTCGTGTGTGCATGGCTGCCGAGCCTGCACAGAGTATATTACGCAAAGGCGGGCGACAATGTAGTTGATCTTGGCCCCAATCTGGGGGGTACAAAGGTGGGCTTAGTTGTTCCGAAATATGTAGAGATCAACTCCATTGAGCAGCTAAGGCAGCATTCTGAAAAATTTGACAACAAAATAATCGGAATTGATCCGGGTGCCGGAATTATGCTGGCAACCAGGGAGGCGATGGATGCCTACGGACTTGAAAACATGGAACTCGTCGCCGGCAGCGGTGCAGTTATGACCTCGGTTTTGGGCAGCAAAATCGATAAAGGAGAATGGGTGGTTGTCACCGGCTGGACTCCTCACTGGAAATTCGCCACATGGGACTTGAAGTATCTCAAGGACCCGAAGAACGTCTTCGGGGGATCAGAGGCGATCCATACAATAGTCAGAAAAAATCTGAAAACCGAAAAGCCCGAACTCTATGAATTTCTGGACAACTTTTACTGGGAATTGGGGGATATACACGAAGTCATGGCCATGATCCGGCAAAGCGGAAAACCTTATGAAACCGCAGTTGAATGGATCAACAAAAACCCGGAAAAAATAGAGCCCTGGCTGCCGGAATAATATAAGACCAGGGCAACCAGGGCCCTAACCCCTAATCCTTAAACACCAGTTTCCCGCCTATAAATCCTGCAATAACCGCTGCCGCAAGCATGACCAGATTAAGCAGGAAAAAACCGGCCCTGCTGCCGGTGCCGGCCTCAACCAGCATATCCGGGTCAAAAATGTGCCATATCACCACCAGCAGGCAGGTAACAGCAACCGTTGCCGCTGCAATAATTTTTACAATAAAAATGGTAGAAAGGACTCCCCCGTACTTGCGCTGCCAGGCGTTATATCCTGAATAAATGACCAAGGGCATGGAAAGCAACACCACTATGCTGTTGTAAAATGCCGCGCTCGCCATTGTCTCGGCTGAAAACACGATGGCAAGCAGCACAAAGAGCACCGAAACCGGCAAAACTCCGTTGGGGATGTGAACGGATACCGGATGAGCATGGTTCCTTACCATCTGCTTATTTATAAAATCCATCAATTTTGACGCCCCGACTCCTGAACTGCCGGAATAACCATCCGGACCTGCCTGACTGTTTCCGGCTTCGTTCCGGTGTTTTTCCAGGGCTTTTCTTTCCCTTTCAAGCTGCTTTTTGCTCTTTGCCTCCTGGATTTGCCTTGCCTCCTCATCTGAAACTTCAACGAACTTGCTCTTATCGGCTCCGCAAACCGGACATTTCTCCGGGGGTTGCTCACCTTCGTGAATATAATTGCAAACAGTACATCTCCAATTTTTCATTATTTTGTCCCTTTCTTTTATCTTTCCTGTTTTCCCGGGCCCACAAGGGGCAGAACCTTATCAATCCTGAACATAACCAAATATAGATCCGTATTATCCGGATCCGTATCTGTTGTGGGACACCGCCTCCTTAATCCCCGAATACGGTCGGAATCGGTATCCTCGCCTGTCTTTGTCAGATACAGCCTGCATCCTTTGTAACCAGGCCCCTGCTCGACAAACAGATAAGTCGCGCATGGATTTTCCAGAAGGTTCTTCCGGGTAAGCCGGTTTCTCATAACCATGGCCGCTGATCCGTCATCCAGTATATGAGGCCTTGCATATACGGCCGCATTCACACGTCCGTCCGCGCCCGAGGTGGCCAGCACCCCTGTTCCCTCTGTCTGCTCAAAATACTCCTCAAGGTTCTCTCCCATTTCTGTTTCTCCTTTTTAACAAGCCCGGCCGGAATTTTTCCGGCCGCGGTTAACCAGTACAAACCAATCCTGATGCAAAATGGCGCCTCTATTAATTCAATACAAAAATAACCTCGATAACTAACTGTTTCAAATTTTTGGCCCCAAAAAGTGCCCGGAAATTAAAAGAAAGTGTGCGGATTCGCCGGGGCAGTTTATAAAAACGATTTGCTTGACACACAGGTGTCTGTGTATATACTGACTGCATTTACGGCATGTTTTCAGGGATCGATACAGGCCCGGAGTATGCCCTGAAATGGTTCTCACTTGAGGCTGCATGGGGAAAAATTAATATGAGTGATGAAAACGCGTCTCTTACCGACTCTTTCCTAAAGCACCCGGAAGTAAAAAAAGCCACTGACTGCATTAATTCGGCACTTACCGAGCGGCTTGAATTTGTCCCGCCCCTTTGCAAGGTGTTTGAATCATCATACACCCGTCTTAAAGCAAAACCGGAGCATATATTTCAGATTCACCCCTCTGCACGGGAAAAACTACCTGATATAATAAACAATCCCGTCCAGGGCATTAAGGGCGGCCCTGAACCGACTGATTCCGAAAAACCGTGGAACCGGAGATTAAACGTCGGAATCGTGTTTTCAGGAGGGCCCGCGCCCGGCGGGCACAATGTAATTGCCGGCCTGTTTGACGCCCTTGGCAAAACAAATCCCGACAGCAGGCTCTTTGGTTTTCTGCTGGGCCCCGAGGGCATACTTGAAAACAACTGCATCGAGATTAGCCGGGAAAAAGTCAACGCCTTCAGAAACCTGGGCGGCTTTACCATGATAGGAACGGGCCGCACCAAGATAGACACCCCGGAGAAAATGCAACGTGCGAGAAAAACCTGCAGGAGCCTTAACCTGGATGCCCTGATAATAGTCGGGGGCGATGATTCCAATACGAATGCCGCCTTTCTGGCCCAGGAGCTCTACAACGACGGAATTCAGGTCATAGGTGTTCCCAAAACCATTGACGGTGACATACAGGTAAGGGATAAAAACAATGAACTGCTCTGTGCCGTATCCTTCGGTTTTCACACGGCAGCCAGAGCGTTTTCACACAACATCAGCAACCTGTGCGCGGACTGCAGCTCTGATGTCAAATACTGGCATGTATGCAAAGTCATGGGCCGGGTGGCAAGCCACCTCGCCCTGGAAACCGCCCTGCAGGTGCATCCCAACATCACACTGATAGGCGAAGAAATTGCCGATTTCATTGATGAAGAACGAATAAATAAAGCCGAACAACAAGGCTCGGTTGATTATACCGCCTACGGCATGACCTTAAGGCATGTCTCCCGCCTTATCTGCGACGGCATTGTCAGGCGGGCGGCTGCGGGAAAAAACTACGGCGTAATCGTAATGCCCGAAGGCCTGCTTGAATTTATAAATGAAATCCAGGTTTTTATAATAAAGCTAAATACCATTATAGCTGACTACAATGAAACCCATGACACGGATTTTCATTCGAATTTCCCCACTTTGGACGAAAAGCTGGACTACCTGCGGCGAATGGCCAGGATGGCAAGGGAGAACCACACATTCTCGGTATGGAATACCAGGGATGACGACCTGTTTAACGTGCTGCCGCCTTTTTTCCAGGAGGGGCTTTTAACCGAGCGCGACAGCCACGGCAATTTCCAGTTCTCTCAGGTGGAAACAGACAAGGTTATAATGGGGCTGGTAAAGGATTATCTAAAGATCCTCGAAGAAAGGGGAACATACAAGGTCGGCATTGAACGGAAATGGTATCTGCGCACCATGGAAAACAGCGGCCTGGACCCGGAAATTTACGGGCCGGCACTTTTTAAGAACTTTAACAGCGATGAGCCTTTTCTTCTGGTTAACGAGTCTGTGGTTTCGGTAAAAACACTAAAACAGACCCTTGTTAAGGAAGGCGTCATAGACAATGAGGATGATGTGCCCGGCGCGGTTGAAAAAATATACAAGGCTTCTGTTCCCAAATTCAAGACCCAGAATCATTTCTACGGATATGACGGAAGGGGAAACGACCCTACATGGTTTGACTGCACTTATACCTACAACCTGGGCCGCACGGTCTTTTCTCTGATTGCCGGCGGCTCAACCGGCCAGATGGCGGCTATCAAAAACCTTGAAAAAACTTTTGAGCAATGGGAGCCCATAGGCATACCCATAGCTCCCCTGATGCACCTTGAGGAACGAAAAGGAAAGCTTTCCCTAGTACTGGAAAAGGCCCTTGTTGACATTGAGTCCCCGGCATTCCGGGTTTTCTCCGCCATGCGCGGACAATGGCTTGCCGCCCATCCGGGCCGTGACCACTACCGCCGCCCCGGGCCGATACGCTATTCGGGACAAAGCGAGGACGCCCGGCCCATCACGCTGGTATTAAACGAACTGGGCCGGGCGGAATAAAATCATTCTTACCGGTTTAGCAGTTCGGCCAACCGGTCCACTATTTTTTCAAATGCCTTTGTAGCGGGCGTATCCGCATAGGCCTTCATATAAGACTGCCCTGAATCCCCCGCCTTTACCAGGTCGGGATCAAAGGGGATACGTCCCAGAAAGGTCAGGCCGAACTGCTCCGCGGTTTTCTCTCCGCCGCCGGTTCCGAAAAGATCAATGCTCTGCCCGCAATGAGGGCATTTATAGCCGCTCATATTTTCTATCAAGCCGAATACCGGCATTTGGACCTTGTTGCAGAAATTAATTGACTTGCGCACGTCGGAAAGGGCCACCTCCTGCGGGGTTGTAACTATAATGGCCTGCGCCCCTTCAACTGTCTGCGCCACGCTCATTGGCTCATCACCTGTACCCGGCGGCGAGTCCACGATCAGAAAATCAAGAGTCCCCCAGTCCACGTCAGAGACGAACTGGGTTATTGCCGAATGCTTAAGCGGTCCCCTCCAGATAACGGCCGAGTCCTTGTCCGGCATCAGCCCCTCTATCGATATTGCGGCCAGGTTGTCTGAATACTTCATTGGGGAAAGTTTTTTCCCGTCGCCTGTCAGAAGACCGGTCAGTCCAAGCATTCTGGGGACATCGGGGCCGTGCACGTCCACGTCCATTATCCCCACTTTGTAGCCTTTTTCGGCAAGAGCCAGGGCAAGGTTCACTGATACGCTGGTTTTTCCGACACCTCCCTTGCCGCTCATAACCAGAAATTTATGCTTGATCCTGCCGAGGGTCTCCTTTAACGATTTCTCATGTTCCTCCTGCTGTTGCTGTTTCTGCTGGGCGCTTTGCGCACTGCACCCTCCCTGCTGACAATCTGTCATCGCCACAAACTCCTTATATCAATTTATATTGCTGGATCTAAAAAAGCCCTGAAAAACCCGGCAAATGTCCTTTAACAGGGCCTTCCGTCCCTGACCCCGAGTCTTCCCACTTCCGGTTTTCCACATTCGGGGCAATTTTCGGGCCTTCCGGTTCCGCAGGGCTCAACCCACTGATGACGGCATACTTTGCAGGCAAACCTGCGCTCTGCTTCCACGAACTGATACTCGCCCCCTTCTATGCGGATGGCCTTGCCGTTTATCAGGGCGTCTGCAACAACCCTGCGGGCCTGCTCTATGATCCTGCCGAAGGTGGCCCTGGAAACACCCATCATTTCACCCGCGGCCTCGTGGGAGAGACCTTCGTAATCGGCCAGCCGGATCGCCTCGCATTCGTCCACTGTAAGGCACGATTCGGAAAGCTCCTTCATCGGAATGCCGCGGGGCTTGAAATAGCTGACATTCGGATTGTATGCCACGTTTCTTTTTTTATGAGGCCTGCCCATTTTCCTCCTTTTTATGAGACATTTCTCAAAATTATAAAATACAACCTGTTTCCCACACTGTCAAGACTTCAAAAGACGCTTTTTAACAGATTCCGCATGCGCGGACAAACCTTCGGTTTCAGCCAGGCGGATAATATCGGCCGATTCATTCAGGAACGCCTCTTTTGAATAATATACAACAGAAGTCTGCTTTACAAAGCAGTCCACAGAAAGCGCAGACGAAAACCTGGCCGTGCCCCCGGTTGGAAGCACATGATTGGGACCTGCCACATAGTCTCCGACCGGCTCCGGGCTGTAGCCGCCCAGAAAAACGGCCCCCGCATTTCTTACCAGAGACAGCCATGCAAACGGATCTTCTACCTGCAGCTCAAGATGCTCGGGAGCGATCCTGTTTGCAAGGGCCAGTGCGGTTTCCATGTCAGGAACCGTAAAAACACCCCCGTATTCCGCCAATGAACTCTGCGCGATCTCCCTGCGCGTCAGGTTTGAAAGCTGGGATTCGAGCTCTTTTCGCACTTTTTCGGCAAGGGCATGCGAGACTGAAATCAGTACGGCCGAAGACAACACATCGTGCTCGGCCTGGGACAAAAGATCCGCCGCTATACAGGCCGGATCCGCGGTCTCATCTGCAATCACAAGGATTTCGCTGGGCCCTGCGATCATGTCAATACCCACTTTCCCGGAAACGATCTTTTTTGCCAGGGCAACATAAATATTTCCCGGCCCCGCAATCACGTCCACGGACGGTATGATTTGGGTTCCATAGGCCAGTGCGGCAATGGCCCAGGCACCCCCCACTTTATATACCTCGCTTATACCGGCCGCGCGTGCGGCTGCCAGAAGATGTGGATTTACAGAACAATCCTCCATCGGCGGCGTTACCATTACCAGCCTGGATACACCCGCAATTGCAGCCGGGATTGCGCCCATCAGCACGGAGGATACCAGCGGGGTGGTTCCGCCCTTTGCGCCGGGCACGTATATTCCTGCCGCATCTACAGGATTTACAAGCTGGCCGAGCACAACACCCTGCCGGTCGGTGCTGATCCAGGAATTGCGAACCTGCCTGCGGTGAAAAGCCTCTATCTGCGATGCAGCCCGGTTCAGTGCGGTTAAAAATTCGGACTTTACGCTGCTTGAAGCCTTCTCTATTTCTTCGTCTGTTGCCCGGATCAGGTCCGGCCTCATTTCAGGAGCGTCAAAACGCCTTGTATATTCAATAAGCGCATCATCTCCCCTGGTCTGGACATCTTCGACAATGGCCGAAACTTTTTCATAATCCGAAACCGCATAATCCAGGGCCCTGTCGAGTATTTTCCCGATCCTTTTTTCCGCCCCCGCCGAAGGATATGTAAGTATTTCCATCATATTCTGCTCCGATATAAAACAATACCGTCTGGCGTTTTTTTGTATTCGTGCAAAAACTTAAGACCCGGTTTTCGCCGGGCAGATCAAAAACCGACCCCGGGTCAGAACCTTTCGGTCCGGCCCGAGTCTTCCCTTTTATGTGAAACATTCCATATTGTCAATAATCCTGGATAAGAAACCGCCTTCTTTGGAAAATCCCGTCAAAAATATTGACATTTTAACAATTTCATGAGATATTTAAAAATTTATAGATGCTTTCCGGCATTTAATCCAAAAACAAAAGGAGAACAAGTATGGCTGAAAATCGAATCTGCAACTTCAATCCCGGACCCGCCGCACTGCCGGAACCGGTTCTAAGGGAGCTCCAGGCAAATGTGGTGGATTTCCAGAACTGCTGCATGTCCATCCTGGAAATCAGCCACCGGTCAAAGGATTTCGACAACATCATAAACGACGCGGTTGCACGCACGAAAAGACTGCTTGGTATCGGAGACGACTACCACGTGCTCTTTTTGCAGGGCGGGGCGAGCCTTCAGTTTGCCATGGTGCCCATGAACTTTCTTTCCCAGGGCCGCACAGCCGACTACATCAACACCGGCACATGGTCCACAAAGGCCATCAAGGAAGCAAATATCCAGAAGAAAAACTACAACGTGGCCGCCTCCTCGGAAGACAGGAACTTCTCCTACATCCCAAAGGAGTTCTCGTTTACCCCGGATGCGACCTACGTTCATATAACCTCAAACAACACCATCAAGGGCACCCAGTGGGACAAATTTCCGGATACCGGAAATGTCCCCATGGTGGCTGACATGTCCTCGGATTTTATGTGCAAACCCATTGATATGTCGAAATTCGGCCTGATTTACGCGGGCGCGCAGAAAAACATCGGCCCGGCAGGAGTGTGTATGGTCATCGTACGAGACGACATGCTGAAGCTTATCCCGGACGGACTGCCGACCATGCTCGACTACAGGACCCATGTTGAAAAAAATTCAATGTATAATACCCCTCCATGCTTTGCAGTATATACAGTCCAGCTTGTGCTTAAATGGCTGGAGGAAACAGTGGGCGGACTTTCGGAAATGGAGAAAATAAACCGGAAAAAGGCGGATATCCTTTATTCCGCAATTGATGAAAGCGACTTTTACGAAGGGACCGCAGACAAGGACAGCCGATCGCTTATGAACGTCACCTTCAGGCTTCCGAATGAGGACCTGGAGAAGAAATTCGTGGAAGAAACCGCCCAAAACGGTCTCGGGGGGCTTAAAGGGCACAGATCAATCGGCGGATGCCGCGCCTCTATCTATAATGCAGTCACGGTGGAGGCGGTTGAAAAACTGGTTTCCTTTATGAAGGAGTTTGAAAAGAAAAACAAATAATTAAAAAAATCCGATTTCGGGATTACCAAAAAGGCGCCGGGCAAATTCCCGGCGCCTTTTTAACTAGTTATAATCCTTCCATGCAGCGCAGCATTATTCCACCAGCTCAAACATCGCGGCAGCGCCCATGCCTCCGCCTATACACATTGATTCCACGCCGTATTTCACGCCGCGTTCCTGCATCTCTGTCATAAGCTGGGCGCACAGTTTGGCGCCGGTGCATCCCAGGGGATGGCCCAGGGCAATTGCTCCGCCGTTTACGTTGACAATCCGCTTGTCACTGTCAGAGGTCCACAGGCTCTTGTCCTCATACATGCCGAGCTGCTGAAGGCAATAAATGGCCTGGGATGCAAAGGCCTCGTTCACCTCGAAAAGACCGATTTCCTCAACCTTTTTGCCTGCCATCTCAAGGAGCTTCGGTATGGCGTATGCCGGCCCCACTCCCATTTCATCGGCCCTTACCCCGGCCACGGTATAGGCTACAAGCCTTGCAATGGGTTTTACATCATACTTCTTTACAGCCTCCTCGCTCATGATAAGCGTGGCCGCCGCACCGTCGGTAGTCTGCGAAGAGTTGCCCGCAGTGACGGATCCGTTTGCTGCAAAGGCCGGGCGCAGTTTGGCCAGCCCCTCCATGGTGGTGTTTTCCCTGATCCCGTCGTCAAAATCCTGGACAAAGGTTTCCTCCACCCACTCACCGTTTTTCTCCACAAACCTGGATGCCGGGGTGGGAACAAGCTCCTTGTAAAGGCCGTTCTGCTTGGCGTTGGCAGCCTTCATCTGGGAATGATAACCGAACTCGTCCTGCATTTGCCTGGTTATGTTATAACGGGTGGCCACGTTTTCGGCAGTGGCACCCATGGATATGTAAACATCCGGATTTTCCTTTGCCATCACCGGATGGGGGCGCAGAATGTTTCCGCCCATGGGAACGATAGTCATGGACTCTAACCCCCCGCCGATGGCCACATCGCACATGCCGGACTTGATCCGCATGGCCTGAAGCGCAATTGCTTCCAGACCCGAGGAGCAGAACCGGTTAACGGTCGCACCGCAGGTTGTATCGGGAAAACCGCACATCTGGGCAATAACCCGGCCGATGTTCATCCCCTGCTCTCCTTCCGGAAACGCGCATCCGACCAGGATATCTTCAACATCCTTTTTTTCAACGCCCTGTGTCCTTTCCACCACTTCACTCATCGCGGTCTTGAGCAGGTCTTCAGGCCGGGTCTGGGCAAATGCACCTTTGCGCCTGCGGCAGCCCGGAGTACGGAGTGATGTGACAATATATGCTTCTCTCATCTTTATATCCTCCTAACTTTCGGTTGTTGTTTACTCTACTACAGGAACAAGGGCTTGCCTGTATTCATCATATGCTCGGCCATTTTCTGGGTCTCCTCTGTTCTCCAGAGGTCCACAAAGGCTTCGCGCTCCAGCTTCATCAGGTACTCCTCGCTGACCTGGGTCCCCTGCGGCACGTCGCCGCCTGCCATGCAATAACAAGCTCTCTTGGATATAGTTTCCATGTGAGGAGTAATGAAACCGCCCACTTTCATGCTAAGCATCTCCGCCCAGACCATTCCCTGGGCCTCGCGGCCGAACACCGGAAATTTCTCCTTGCGCGGCGGCACGTAGCAGTCATCCACCATCTTGAGGACTTCCTTCTTGGCCTCGCCGATCAAAAGGTCCCTGTTAAAAACGATCCTGTCGGCCGGCCGCAGAAAGCCGCTGTTTCTGGCTTCCGCCGCGGAATTCGAAACCTTTGCCTGGGCCACATGCATGAAAGCCTGGACGAAAAAGCCCGCATAATCCGTTATAGTTGCAACCTGGGGTTTATACTTTATATAGTTCTGCCACAGATGCATCATTCCGCATCCGCCCGGTAGCAGGCCTGCTCCGATTTCAACCAGGCCCATAAACAGGTCGGCATTTGCCACCACCCGATCTGCTGCCAGGCAGGCCTCTGCACCGCCGCCCAGGGCCAGGCCGAAGGGGGCCGCAACCACCGGGTAGGGGGCATACTTGGAGGTCATGATACTTTCTTGGCCGGTTTTTACGAAATCCTCGATCTCGGAGAACTTGCCATCTTTTGCAAGCCCCAGCATATAAGCCAGATCGGCTCCCGCTGAAAAAGGAGCGGGCATCCCGGATGCCTGGTTGCCGACCACGACTCCAACTCCGTTTTCGCGCACATATTCGTGGGCTTCGAGCATGAACTCGACCATTTCACGGTTTAAGGCATTCATCTTTGTATGAAACTCGATATCAAAAACCCCGTCGCCCAGGTCTATAAGGGAACATGAGGGCACGGATTTTACCACCTTGTTTTCCTGGCGCAGGTTATAAAGGCTTATCTGCTTTTCGCTCACGGGCACGGGCTTGTAGGAACCGGAGTCAAAATCGTAAAAATACTTTCTCCCGCCTTCAATCTTGTAGAAAGTCTCATTTCCGGCCCCGAGAAACTTCTTTATCTTTTCAGGAACCTGCCGGCCTTCTTTTTCCATCTTTTCAACGGATTGCTCCACCCCGATTGCGTCCCAGACCTCAAACGGGCCCATTTCAAAGTTGTAGCCCCACTT
The DNA here is from genome assembly GCA_021737565.1 of Desulfobacteraceae bacterium. GTDB lineage: Bacteria > Desulfobacterota > Desulfobacteria > Desulfobacterales > Desulfosalsimonadaceae > Desulfosalsimonas. The sequence continues at coordinate 22,642 of JAIPDS010000011.1, forward strand.
CATTGCATTGTCTATATCAACGATGGTATCGGAAATCTCGGGAATTCTGTTTGCTGCATAAATCAGGCTGTCTGCGATCACGTCCCAGGCGAACTTTGCTCCCTTGTCATCGCCGTATACTATGGCGCGGACTTTTTCTGAAAGAGAGCTTTTCTTCTTGGCCTCTTTCAGGCAAGGGAAATCCGCCTTGCCGTATTCCTCGTATTCAAGCGTCTCGGGATTGATTACCTTGCGGACGCTCTTTCCCTTTTCATCGCGCTCCTTTTTATAGAATCCGCCCCCGGTCTTGTTGCCGAGCATGTTGTTTTCGACCATTTTGGTCACAAATCCCGGCAGATCCATTGTATCGCGCATTTCGTCGTTCGGACACATGTCGTAGCAGTTTTTTGCCACGTGATACATGGTATCCAGGCCCACCAGGTCTGCTGTCTTAAATGTGGCTGTCTTGGGCCGCCCCATCTGCTGGCCGAAAATCGCATCTACCTCGGGAATTGCAAGGCCGTGCTCAAGCATTGCATTCATGGCCTTTCCCATTCCCTGGATGCCGATGCGGTTGCCGACGAAATTCGGTGTGTCCTTTGCCCAGACAACCCCCTTGCCCAGATATTTTTCGCAGAAATCCGCCATGAACTCGAGCACATCCTTTTTGGTGTCAGGCCCGGGGATGATTTCAAGCAGGTGCATGTAGCGGACGGGATTGAAAAAGTGGGTGCCGAGGAAATGCTGCTTCATGTCGTCGCTCAACCCCTCGGACATATCCTTAAGCGGGATTCCGGAAGTGTTGGAGCTGACTACCGTGCCCTTCTTTCTGACCTTGTCCACCTTTTTAAAAAGATCCTGCTTGATTTCCAGTTTTTCCACCACCACTTCCACGATCCAGTCGCAGTCGGCAAGCTTGTCAATGTCGTCTTCAAGATTGCCTGTTGTAATAAGCCTGGGATCGTTTTTCTTATCCATGAAAAGCGGCGGTTTTGAATTTATTGCATTCTGAAATCCCTTTTCCACAATGCGGTTTCTTGCCCTGGGATCCTTTTTTTCCTCCTCGGACAGATCAAAGGGAACGATGTCCAGGAGCAGGGTCCTGATACCGGCGCTGGCAAGCAGGGCGGCTATTCCGCCTCCCATGATACCTGAACCTATAACGCCTACCTGTGTGATTCTTCTTTGCATGATTACCTCCTGCTATATAAGTTAAAACCAATACGGGTAAAAACCGGTCACAACCTGCAACACAGAAATATAACTGAAAGATTGTGATTTCCGCGATATGCCAAAATTTGCAGTTACAAAAAATTCTAAATATCAAAACAACAATTCCGATGTCAAGCAAAACACTGAATTTTCGGCGATTCCCGGTGAACACCTCTCAGGTTGGCACCGGGTGTTCACCGGATTTTAAACTGATGCTTAAATACCTGGGAAAGCCTCAGAGAGGTTGTCAGGATGCGGGACGCGGCGGGGCAGTCTTTTCGTTCGCTGCATTCGGGCCTGGCATCTGCCCGGCGTGCTTCGCCGCGTCCGGCGAACTCGTGCACTGTCGTGCGCTCAAACAGCGCCGGCCGCTTTGGCTCCGCACGCCGGCATCTGCTTAACCGGCCCTCATGCAATGCTCCCTCAAAGACAGCCCCGCCTTGTCCGCATGGAAGCCGCCTGCGGCATAGAAGTTTACCCATAGCGAAAATGCGAACGCTTATGTTTTAATGCTAAAGGATTCAAAAGAGCCAGAAAATAAATCTTCAAGCATGCAGGGATTTGGTCGGGCGGCCCTGAGGAAATTTTCAGAGGAGCCGGGTTGAATTTTTGCAGAGACTGTGCGGTAAACTTAAACACCCGGAACCTTGCTTTAAGAATGCGGTTGACATTTTCCGCGGTTTTCTATTTCCTTGCGTGTGAATCTGAAATAACAAATGCAAAACATCCGGAAAAAGGATCAAAACATGCGTATTACAACCCTGTTCTGCCTGTTTGCGGCATTACTGATATTCTGCCCAGGCACGCCCATGGCCCGGCAGCAGGAAGCGGCCGGTTCAGGCATGGATAATTCCCCTTCAGCAGACCGGCTGCTTAAGAGACTGGAGGAGCGGTATTCAGGCAGAAACTTTTCGGTGGACTTCAGGCAGGAATCCACCCTTGAGGCCATGGATATTAAGGATGAAGCCCTTGGCAAAGCCTGGTTCAAACATCCGGGCAAAATGCGCTGGGAATACCGGGAGCCTGAAAAACACGTGATAGTAACTGACGGCGAAACCCTCTGGATTTACCGGCCGGAGGACAGGCAGGTTGTTGTGGGTGATGCTGCAAACTATTTCGGAAACGGCAAGGGTGCAAGTTTTTTGGCCGAGTTCGAACTCTTAAAGGAAATATTTGAAGTAAGCCTCGAGAACTGCGGCAGTGAGCGCTGCAGGATGAAACTTGTTCCCCGGGAAAAACAGCAGGAGCTTGCCGCGGTCTATATCGAAATAAACAGGGACACAATGGATATAAAACAGGTGGACAGCGAAAACATATACGGGGATATTACACGCATCTTTTTTAAAAACCAGGAATTTGACCCGGACATGAAAAACGGTCTTTTTGAATTTTCCATACCTTCCGGCTCCGATGTATTAAGAATGGAGGAGTAGCCCATGAACCGGGATGTTTCAGATAAAATCAGAATACTGGTGCGGCAAAAAAACGCCCTGATCCTTGCACACAACTACCAGCCCCCGGAAATCCAGGATATAGCAGATATGTGCGGAGACTCCCTGGAGCTGAGCATAAAGGCCGCAGACACTGATGCTGAAATAATTGTTTTCTGCGGAGTGCATTTTATGGCTGAAACAGCCTCCATCCTGTGCCCGGAAAAAACCATACTGCTGCCCCGCACGGATGCGGGATGCCCCATGGCAGACATGGTTACCACGGAGGCGCTTGAAGAAAAAATCAAATCCATGCCCGAAATACCTGTTGTAACCTATGTAAACTCAAGCGCCGCCGTAAAGGCCATGTCAACGATATGCTGCACCTCGGCAAACGCGGTAAAAGTGGTGCAAAGCCTGGATGCCAACGAGGTCCTGATGGTCCCGGACCGTAATCTTGCTGCTTATACCGCAGGCCATACCGGCAAAAAGGTCCATTTCTGGGACGGATTCTGCCCTTACCACGACAGGCTTGACCCGGATACGGTAAGCAGAGCAAAAAAGCGGTATCCAGAGGCTTTATTTATGGCGCACCCGGAATGCAGACCTGAAATTACTGCCATGGCAGATATTGTGACAAGTACTTCCGGCATGCTTGAATATGCCGGAAAATCGGAATCCGACGAATTTATAGTGGGCACTGAAACCGGCCTGATTTACGCCCTTGAAAAGGCCAATCCGGCAAAAACCTTTCACCCGGCCTCTGAGCATATGTACTGCCAAGACATGAAAAAAATCACCCTGGCCGATATTGAAGCAAGCCTGAAGAATCTTTCAGCAGAGGTCCGGGTTGCCGAAGAAATCCGTATTCCGGCGTTGTCAGCAGTAAAGAAGATGCTACTGATTTAACCGGTAAGCCCGGGACATAAATCACAACCTATTGCCTCGCCGGCGGGAACAAATCAAGCTGCCGATCCCCTCTTTGCTGTAATCGCTTTACATGCGGATTTTTTGTTTTCGCTTGATCTGTTTGGGCAAATACTCTAAAAAATATAAATTTGAACAATAAATTTTTCTGATTATTCTGATTAACCGGATACTGAGATTAACAGCGGAGGATTCGGCATGGTTTTCACGGTCTTACTGTATGCCTCTTTGACAATATTTGTTCTGGGGCTTGGATATAAAGCAGGCACCTGGTTCACCCGGGAAACAGGACTAACTTCCGGGCATTACAGCCCGTCAAAAAGGCTCTTCTCTGCACTGGCAGGTATTGTATCGGCAATTTTCAGCTTCAAGGTTATAAAGCTCATAGAGGTCTTTTGCCTGGACATACTGCTGCAAAGAAAAATCCTTAAGGAAAGCATCTCCCGATGGGCCATGCATATGCTTATCTTCTGGGGATTTATCCTGCTTCTTTTAATGCACGCCCTGGGACAGATCATCACTGCTTCACTTTTCAGCGGCTACGAGCCCACCTTAAACCCTTACTTTTTTCTGAGGGACTTGTTCGGGGTAATAGTTCTTGCAGGGGTCGTAATTGCGTGTGTCAGGCGTTTTATACTCAAAATCCCCCGGCTTGTAACAACCGGCATGGATAAATATGCAATCATCATGGTCGCGGTTATCATACTTTCAGGATTTTTCCTTGAAGGCCTGAAAATTACCTCAAAAACCGAATTTTCAAACATGGTGAATAACTACGCCGGTCTTCAGGGAGAACAAGCCCGGGCACTGGAAGCTTACTGGGCAAGCGAAAACGGCCTTGTCTCTAAAGAAGTCAACCCGCCGTTTGAAAAAGACATGCTTGAACAGGGCGAAATGCTGCACCAAAGCTATTGTGCCTACTGCCACTCCCCTGCAAAATCGGCATTTGCAAGCTTTTCAGTTGCGAAAATAATAAGCCCCGTTGCCGCGCCCCTTGACAGGGCCGGATTTGTTACAATATTTTGGTATCTCCATTTTATTTCCTGTTTTGCCGGGCTCGCATACCTGCCGTTCAGCAAAATGCTTCATATTTTTTCAACCCCCGCAAGCCTGCTGGCAAATGCAGTAATGGACGAGGAGAAATCAAAACCTGAAAACATCGCCACCCGCCAGGTCATGGAGCTTGACGCCTGCACCCACTGCTGCACCTGCAGCCTTTACTGCTCTGCGATGATGGGCTATGAAGCAAAAGGAAATTCCTATATTCTGCCCTCGGAAAAAATAGCTCCGCTAAAGGCCCTGGCCGCAGGTAAAAATCTTGATGAATCCGAAACCCGGGCCATTCTGGAAGGCATTTATCTGTGCACCAACTGCGACAGATGCACGGTTGTCTGCCCCTCGGGAATCAATCTCAGGCAGCTCTGGTTCAATGCAAGAGAAAAACTTCTCGGGCAGGGGCCTGTTGAGCCGTTAATCCTGTCCCAGCTTTCATTTGCAAGGGGCCTGAGACGCGGGCAAGTCCCTGAAGAAACTTATTTCATTCCGCTGGAAAAGGCCGAAAACGCGGTTTCCAAAAAATTTAAGCCGCTTCTTGAATCAGGCCGCCCCATAGATCTCAACATTTCCGGGTCACAAAAAGAAAGTTCGCTTATCTTAGAAACCACGTTTTCCTACTGTTTCGGCTGCCAGAACTGCACAACAGTATGCCCGGTGGTCGGAAACTATGAAAACCCAGGGGAAGAACTCGGGCTTCTGCCCCACCAGATAATGTCGTGCCTGGGACTGGGTCTTACCGAAACTGCCCTGGGAGCGAAGATGCTCTGGGATTGCCTGACCTGTTATCAGTGCCAGGAGCATTGCCCCCAGAAGGTAAAAGTCACGGATATCCTGTATGAACTCAAATACATGGCCGTTAAAAACATGGATAAAGAGGTTGTTGAAAACGACTATCAGGCCGGAGGTTTAAAATAATCATGATGCGCTACAGTTTATTTATCGGCTGCCAGATACCCGCCAGGCTACCGCAGTACGAGACAGCAGCCCGGGCGGTCTTCAGGGAGCTGGGAGTGGAGCAGGAGGATATAAGACAGTTTAACTGCTGCGGATACCCAATGCGAAACGTGGATAAAAAAGCGTTTCTGCTTTCCTCTGTAAAAAACCTGGCCCTTTCCGAACAAGCCGGCCTTGACATGATGGTACTGTGCAACTGCTGCTTCGGGGCCCTTAAAAACGCCGAACATACCATGGCCGAACAGGGACAGATGCAGGATGAGATCAGGGAAAAACTCGGGGAAACGGGCTTTTCCTACGAGGGCAAAACCCGAATCCGCCATTATCTTTCCGTACTTTATCATGAAATAGGTATTGAAAATCTTAAAAAGCACCTTTCCCAAACCTATAATGAGCTTAACCTGGCTGTGCAGTATGGATGCCACGCGCTCAGACCCGGCAATGTCACGGAATTCGACGATCCGGTAAATCCCTCGATTTTTGACAGCCTTGTCGGCGCAACAGGTGCGGCAAGCGTTGACTGGACCAATAAGCTTGAATGCTGCGGCGCCCCTCTTACGGGAATAAATGATAAACTGTCAGCGGATCTTTTGACCAGGAAAGTAAAGGAGGCCGTAAAAGCGGAAGCCGACTTTTTCTGTACATCCTGTCCCTATTGCCAGATTCAGTTCGATACGGGGCAGGAGATGATTGCTGCAGAAAATCCCGGCTCCAAGCCCCTGGCCTCTATTGTTTTTCCCCAGCTTCTGGGGCTTTCAATGAATATTGATCCGCACGCACTTGGACTGGAATCAAACAGGCTCGATATAACCAGGATAAAATCCTATTTAAGCAAGGAGTAGATAATGCCACAGAAAAGCAATGGCGCTGTGCTGGTTGTGGGAGGAGGCATCACCGGAATGCAGGCATCGCTGGACCTGGCGGATTCCGGCTACTACGTCTACCTTGTTGAAAGGTCAAGTTCTATCGGCGGGATGATGTCCCGGCTGGACAAAACATTTCCGACCAATGATTGTGCCATGTGAATTATCTCGCCCAAACTGGTCGAGGTCGGCCGGCACATCAACATAGAACTCCTGACCCTCTCAGAGGTAAACAGTATCTCCGGCCAAGAGGGCGATTTCGAGGTCAGCATAACACAGCATCCCCGCTACGTGGATATGGACAAGTGCATAGCCTGCGGGCTGTGTGCTGAAAAATGCCCGAAAAAGGTCCCCAACGAATACGACGGAGGCCTTTCCAAACGCAAGGCTGTTTATGTGCAGTACGCCCAGGCGGTGCCGCTTAAATATGTCATAGACCCGGTGAACTGCATAAAGCTCACCAAGGGCAAGTGCGGGATATGCGAAAAAAAGTGCCCCACGGGAGCGATCAACTACGAGGATGAAAAAAAAGATATAACCCTTAACGTCGGGGCGGTGGTACTCTCCCAGGGAAGCGAGACCTTTGATCCGTCTGTTCACGACACTTTCGGCTACAACAAGTATTCCAACATCGTAACCAGCCTGGAGTTTGAAAGGATCCTTTCGGCCTCCGGGCCTTACGGGGGACACCTTGTAAGGCCGTCGGATAAAAAAGAGCCGGAAAAAATTGCATGGCTCCAGTGCATAGGCTCCAGGGATGAGCACATAGGAGCCAGGGGATACTGCTCTGCTGTATGCTGCACTTACGCGGTAAAAGAAGCGATGCTTGCAAAGGAGCACAGCAAGTCCGGGCTGGATACCGCTGTATTCTACATTGACATCCGCACCAACGGAAAAGACTTTGAAAAATACTACAACCGGGCAAAGGATGAATTGGGAGTCCGGTTTATCAAAAGCAAAGTCACGGGAATACCGCCTGTCGAAGAGACAGGAAAACACCTTATCAGATACATTGATGAATCCGGCAAAAGGTGCGAAGAAGAATTCGACATGGTGGTGCTTTCCGCCGGCCTGGGGACAACCCGGCAGAGCGCGGAACTTGGGAAAAAACTGGGTATTGAACTGAATCACTACAGCTTTGCCGAGACCGGCAGCTTTGCACCGGTGACCTCTTCGGTGCCGGGAATTTACGTTTGCGGAGCATTTCAGGCACCCAAGGATATTCCTTCTTCTGTAATTGATTCCAGCGCCGCTGCCGGCGTGGTCGGCTCCAGGCTGTCAGACTCCCGTTGGAGCCAGACCAAAAAGAAACAGCTGCCTGAAGAAAAAAACGTGGCAGGGGACCCGCCCCGCATAGGAGTGTTTGTCTGCTGCTGCGGCACCAATATCGCGGGTGTCGTAAACGTGCCCGAGGTGGTTGAATTTGTAAAGGACCTTCCCTTTGTTGCCTATGCAGAGCAGAACATGTTCAGCTGCGCCCAGGATACACAGGACAAAATGGCAAAGGTTATCCAGGAGCAAGACTTAAACCGTATCGTGGTGGCCGCATGCACCCCCAAAACCCATGAGCCTCTTTTCCAGGAAACCCTCCAGAACGCCGGCATAAACAAGTATCTGTTTGAAATGGTCAACATCCGTAACCAATGCTCCTGGGTTCACAAGCAAAACCCTGAAAAAGCTACTGAAAAGGCCAAGGATCTTATAAAGATGTCGGTTGCAAAAGCCGCCGGCATTGAGCCTTTAAAAGAGCCGATACTTCAGATACACCAGCGGGCAATGGTTATCGGAGGCGGGGTTGGGGGGATGACTGCGGCGGAAAACCTCGCGCTCCAGGGCTATGAAGTCGATCTTGTGGAGCGCGAAGACGCCCTGGGCGGAAATGCCAGGTTCGTACATAAAACCTGGAGGGGGGAAGATGTCCAGAAATTTGTATCCCAAACGGCGGAGAAAATTGAAGACACCCAAAATATCACGGTGCATCTGAATTCGGACATAAAAAACGTGGACGGATTTGTGGGTGATTTCAAAACAACCATTGAAAAAAACGGGCGGGAAGAAACCCTTGAGCACGGAGTTGCGGTCATAGCCTCAGGGGCCTCTGAATACAAACCCGAGGGACTGTACCTTTACGGCGATGACAGCCGCGTGATAACGGGTCTTGAGCTTCAGAAGCGCTTTGTCGAAAAGGATGAATCCCTTAAAAAAGTCAACTCCGCTGTATTCATACAATGCGTCGGCTCAAGAATACCCGAAAGACCATATTGTTCCAAGCTTTGCTGCACCCAGTCCATCAAAAGCGCACTCGAATTCAAAAGGCTTAAGCCTGAAACCGATGTATTTATAATCTACAGGGACATGCGCCCCTACGGCTTAAGAGAAGACCTCTACCGGCAGGCACGGGCCGAAGGCATAAAATTTATAAAATATGACTTTGACAAGGGCCTGGATGTAGACAAAGAAAACGGTGATCTTAAGGTCAGTTTCACGGATTTTGTGTTAAGGCGGCAAATGACAATCAATCCCGACCTGGTGGTGCTCGCCTCTGCAATAGTCCGCGAAAAAGACGATCCGCTGGCAAGATTCTTCAAGGTTACCCAGAACGACGACGGCTTTTACGTGGAAGCCCATATGAAGCTGAGACCGGTGGATTTTGCAACAGACGGGGTCTTTTTGTGCGGCCTTGCTCATGCCCCGAAACCCCTGGATGAGTCAATCGCCCAGGCCCAGGCTGCTGCAGCCAGGGCTGTAACACTTCTTTCGGCAAAATCAATTCCGGTAAGCGGCACCGTTGCCCAGGTAAATCCTTCACTGTGTGCAAGCTGCGGGGTCTGCGTATCCATCTGCCCTTATTCGGCCCCCCGTTTCAGCGAAAAAACAGGCAAGGCCGAAATAGAGTCCGCACTCTGCAAGGGCTGCGGGTTATGCGTGGCATCCTGCCGCTCAGGGGCTATTGAACTAAAGGGCTTCGGGGAAGGCCAGATCATGTCAATGATCGATGCCTCCATGGCAAACTGAAAAATCCGGGCCGAGGCCCGGGGAAAATTATAATCCCCCGGGCTGCCCGGCTCCTACCACCCTATGGTCAGGTAGTCGTGTATGGAGTCAGCGGCTGTTCTTCCGGCTCCCATGGCAAGAATAACCGTGGCCTGTCCTGTTACGATATCGCCTCCGGCCCACACCCCCTTTTTGGTGGTTTTGCCGGTCTTCGGATCAGCGGCAATATATCCCCTGGAATTCAGCTTTATTTCCGGATCAGAAGCCGTAAGCAGCGGATTCGCACCCGCGCCCACTGCGACCACCGCCAGGTCGCAATCCATTATAAACTCCGAGCCTTCTATGGGGACCGGCCGCCTGCGGCCGGATTCATCGGGTTCGCCAAGCTCCATCTGCTGGCACTCCATTTTAGCCAGCCGGCCGTTTTCATCTCCGATAAAACGGATCGGATTGGTCAGAAGATGAAATTCTATCCCCTCTTCCTCTGCGTGATGAATTTCAGCCGCCCTGGCGGGCATCTCTTCCCTGGAGCGCCGGTAGACGATCCGCACGCGCTCCGCCCCCAGCCGCATGGCTGTGCGGGCCGAATCCATGGCAACGTTGCCGGCGCCGATAACGGCGACATTCTTTCCCTTTATAATAGGGGTGTCATATTTCGGGAAAAGATAAGCCTTCATCAGGTTGGCTCTTGTCAAATACTCATTGGCAGAGAAAACACCTATAAAGTTTTCGCCGGCTATGTTCAAAAACCTGGGGAGCCCGGCCCCAACACCGATATAAATTGCATCATAGCCTTCCTCAAAAAGCTCGTCGAGGCTTACGGTGCGGCCCACCACCCTGTTTACCTCTATGCGTAAACCCAATTTTTCAAGGGCTGCCACCTCCGAGGCGACAATGTCCTTTGGAAGCCTGAATTCGGGTATGCCGTAAACCAGCACACCACCGGTCTTGTGAAAGGCCTCCAGAAGGGTTACGTCATGGCCTTTTAACAGCAGGTCTCCTGCAACCGTCAGTCCCGAAGGACCTGAACCCACGATCGCCACCTTTTTGCCTGTCGGAGCAGCCTTCTCCGGGAGCTCTCCCCCGCCATGCTCCATTGCATAATCCGCGGCAAACCGCTCCAGGTTGCCTATGGCAAGGGGCTCATCCTTTTTGCCCAGTATGCATTCGCCTTCACACTGAATTTCCTGTGGGCATACCCTCCCGCAAATTGCAGGAAGACTGTTTCTTGTCCATATGGTCTGGATTGCCCCTGAATAATCACCGTCTGCTATCTGTCTGACAAAACCGGGAATATCCACCTGAACCGGGCAACCGGTCACGCAGGACGGCTTTTTGCATTGAAGACAGCGCTGAGCTTCCGCCATTGCAGTCCCCGCGCTATATCCAAGCGGAACCTCATCAAAATTGAGCTTCCTGACCTCCGGAGCCCGCTCGGACATTGGCTGGCGCGGTATTTTTTTCTTCTTTGCCTGTTTTTCAGTCATTTTATCCTCCATACTCGATCCCAAAGCGGCAGTCCCATGATTTTACAAAGCCTCTGATTCACAAAACTCATCGTAAGCCTGTTTTTCCTGCTGTTCATAGGCACGCAGCCGATCCATGAGATTGTCATAATCAACTTTGTGCCCGTCAAACTCCGGGCCGTCAACACAGGCGAACTTTGTCTCGCCCCCTGCCGAAACCCTGCAGCAACCGCACATTCCGGTTCCGTCGATCATTATGGGATTCAGGCTTACCAGTGTTTTCACGTTATAATCGTAGGTCATCTTCGACACGAACTTCATCATGGGCACAGGGCCGATTGCCACCGCCAGGTCAGCCTTGTTTTTCTCAAGAACCTCCTTTAAAACCTCGGTAACAAAACCCTTGCGGCCATAGGAGCCGTCATCCGTGCATACATGAAGCTCGTCTGATACAGAACGCATTTTATCCTCAAGGATTAAAAGGTCCTTGGTTCTGGCGCCTATGATGCTGATGACCTCGTTGCCGGTTTCCTTAAATCCCCTGGTGATCGGAAACAGCACTGCAATGCCGGTCCCGCCGCCCACGCACACGACCCTGCCCACCTTTTCGATATCAGTAGGTTTGCCCAGGGGGCCGATTACGTCCTGATAAGCATCCCCCACCCCCAGGGTCTTAAAAAGCGCGGTGGACTTGCCCACAACCATGTAAATCACAGTAATGGTCCCCTTGTTAGCATCAAGGTCCGAGATGGTAAGCGGAATGCGCTCGCCTGTCTCATTTGCCTTTAATATCACGAACTGCCCGGGCTTTGCCTTGGATGCAATCCGCGGCGCCTCGATTTCGTTTAAAATGACCGTATCACCGGCCATGGATTCGCGCCCCACGATTTTAAACATAGCGTTTCCTCCGATGTTGAATTTTGCAAACTTATTTTACTGCTTTTAAGAAGCCCCGTGCCTTCGCACGGCCGGCTTTCCATGCGGATAAGGTCGCCGTCCCCGCCCACTAAAACCCTGACCTTCCCGCCTTCGGGCGTGTATCGGATTGCTTTTGAGACAAGATTTGCGATCACCTCTCCCAGATTTGTGCGGTTACCCATCACCTCTACACTATCACTGTCCTCGTCAAAATCCAGTGAGATCGATGCTCCGGCAGCCTTTTCCCTGTAAAACGCGGTTTGTTCAGAGGCCAGTTCGCGCAGATCCAGGGCTTCTCTTTTCTGACAAAAGATTTATAAGCCTGCTCATCCTGGACTTTTCTGCGGTACACTTGTCCGCATCTATATAGCGGGGCGCGGTTTTCAGGGTTACCCTGAAATCCCCGGCCTCACCCTCAACCTCTTCAACCGTTGTCATGGGCTTGAGATCAATCCGGAGCTGCCTGCCGCTTTCGGAAAGATGCGGGGAAATCGTGCACAGATCGCAATTGTTGGTTGGAAAGGTACGGAAAAGGCCGTTTTTTACTTGGCCTTCTGCCAGATTCTTTCTTTTTCCTCCATGGACATTTCAGCAGGCGATATGCCGCGTCTGCGGGCGGCATCCTCGATAGCGGCAAATCTTTCGGCAAACCGCCGGTTTACGCGGCGCACCGCCGCCTCTGGGTCAACTCCTGTTTTCCGGGCCAGGTTCACGGCGGAAAAAACAAGATCTCCTATTTCGTCAGCCGCGGCCTCGGGATCTCCGGATGACAGGGCTGCTTCAAGCTCGTCTGTTTCCTCGCGTATCTTTTCAATTACCTGCGATGGCTCGCTCCAGTCAAATCCGGCCCTCTGGGCCCTGGTCTGGAGCTTTAAAGCATAAAGCAGGGCAGGAAGGCTTGCGGGAATGCCGTCCGCGATTGACCGGCGCTCCTTTTTGCCCTTTTCCCCGTTTTTCAACCGGTCCCAGTTAACCGTCACCTCTGAGGAATCTTTAACTTGCGCGTCCCCGAACACGTGCGGATGCCGGTAGACGAGCTTATCCGCAAGTCTGCGGATCACGCCGGATATGGTAAAGTCCCCTTCCTCCTTTGCAATAATGCTGTGGAAGACTACCTGGAGCAAAACATCTCCAAGCTCTTCTTCCATGGCCTCAGGGTCCGTTTTATCAATGGCTTCGGCAAGCTCGTATGTCTCTTCTATCAGCGAGGGCAGCAGGCTTTTGTGATCCTGCTTCGCATCCCACGGACATCCCCCCGGGGCGCGCAGGGTCTCCATTATGTGCACAAGCCGGTCCATTTCTTTCATGCAGGCAGTCTCCTTGTATCTTATCTTTTCAGGTCCGGGCCTTTAATTATCACTTTGTCCAATAATAGGCAAATGTTCTGCGCACCCGGTTAATACCCTAAGACTTTACAAAAAGCATATTTTGCTTTATCTGCATAAATGCAGGACTTTTGCTGAAAAACAAAACATAAAGAGCGTGCCATGAAATCTTTTATCAGAATCGGCGCACTGATAAGCGGCTCGGGGACCAACCTGGAGGCGATTTTAAAAGCCTGCGAGACCGGGGACATCAGCGGACAGGTGGTATTTACGGGATCTGACAACCCGGAGGCGGCAGGCCTTAAAAGGGCGGAGCGCAGAAACATTCCTACGTTTGTGACTAATTACAGGCGTATCATAAAAGACTACCGCAATAACCCGGATCCGCAAAAACTCCCCCGGGATTTCAGCCTCGATGAAATCCGCAGTAAACAGTCCTTTTTCGCAAAAGCCACCGATCCGGCAAAGGTTGAAACATTTCTTCGCACCCGGGCCATTGCAGAGGTCGATCTGCTAAAACAGATACAATCTTTTTCCTTTGACCTGCTGGTGCTTGCCGGGTTCATGCGCAATCTTTCACCGTATTTCATAGACCGTATAAACACCGATCCCGCCAGACCAAGGATTATGAACATCCATCCCGCGCTTCTGCCCTTGTTTGCCGGCACGGACGGATACGGAGACACCTTCCGCTACGGTTGCAAGGTCGGGGGGTGCACGGTTCATTTCATAGACTACGGAGAGGACTCCGGCCCTATTATCGGCCAGCGCTGCTTTGCCATACAGGAAACAGATACCATAGAAGATGTAAAAAACAAGGGGCTGGCCGAGGAATGGAAACTTTACCCCGAATGTATTCAGATGTTTGCCGATAACCGGCTGCGTGTGGTCAAAATGACCCACACCCTGCCCAGCCGGAAAATTTACCAGCGCCGGGTGGTAAAAATAATTCAGGAATAAGCCCCACTCCTGTTTCGCATTTCAATACTCGAAATCCGGCTTTTCCCTTTATATTCCCATTATCCTTACCATGAGCGGCAGAGCCACAAAAGTGCCCACGGAACTTCCGATATTGGCAAAAACCACTATAAGCAAAATTCTTGTCACCTTGTTCCGCCAGAAACCCTTTACAGACAGTATATCCGTGGGGAGATCTTCCAGGTCCGCCACCCTGGGCTTTCTCACCCAGGCCTCCACAAGTCCGGCCACCCATCCTGCGGCAATCAAGGGATTAAGCGATGTCAGTGGAGCTGCCGCCAGGGCGGCAACTATGGTCGCCGGATGGGCAAAGGCCGCTGCCGCCCCCAAGCCGGCAAACACGGCATTTACCGCCAGCCACCAAAAAATCATGGATTTGCCGGCCTGTGCACCTCCGTAATAGAACCCTGCTGCAATCACCAGAATTATAATTGCAGGAAGCAGCCACTTAAACACGTAAAGCCCCTTGCCCCGGGGCGGCACTGTTTCCAGGGATACGTGGTCGATTTCTTCGTACAGATACTTTTTTATCCCCGGCACATGCCCTGCGCCCACCACCGCCACTATCTTTTCTCCGTGTGCGTTGCGGATCTTATGGGCCATGTACCTGTCGCGTTCGTCTATCAGAATCCTGCGGATGGAAGGATGGGACTTTTCAAGCTCTGAGAGCAGGCTCTGGAGAATATCCTCTTTTTTCATATCCTCGACCGTCTGCTCGTCTATATCCTCTATGCCGCCCATGGACAAAATCATCTGGAAAAACAGCTTTATCTTGTTCCACAGTCCGGTGCTCCTCCAGGTGCGTGAAAGCGTTACGGCAATGTCCCTGTCTGCCAGGCAAATTTCCGCCCCTGCGTCCTCTGCTGCATCCAGAGCGCGTATCATCTCTTCTCCCGGACGCACCCCTAGTTTTTCGCCTATGCGCTTTTGAAACGAGGTCAGCATCATGTTGGCAAGCAGCAGAAACGCCTTTTTTTCCTTTATAACCTTTACTATGTCCATCTGCCGCCACCGGTC
Organism: Desulfobacteraceae bacterium; assembly: GCA_021737565.1. GTDB lineage: Bacteria > Desulfobacterota > Desulfobacteria > Desulfobacterales > Desulfosalsimonadaceae > Desulfosalsimonas. Next base: position 37,761 of record JAIPDS010000011.1, read on the forward strand.
GCTGTTGCGGATGGACTGATGGCGCGAGGTGCAAAGCTCCACGCACACGGTATCAGGCTCTTCTTCTTTTATAACGGATTCGGCCAGTTCCGCGCTCTGTTTTGACACGTGCGCGGTTGCCACCAGTATTATACGCTTGCCGCCGACCTCAAGGGCGGTTACACCTTCGGCGTGGTTTTCCCGGTTTGTCATCTCAGTCGGCCATCCTTATTTTCATATTACAAGTCGTTAAAATCACTTTTATTTATCAGCAAACCGGGATACAATAACAAGGAATGCTGATTCATGACGACATATATACTTGGGAGGGATGGGGAGGCAGACTGCGCCTGGCAAGCGGCAAGTGCCGGCTCCGGATCTTTGACCGGAGAAAAAGCGCAGACAGGCCGGTAACCATCCTCAGGCCCATGGTTGTAGTGGTATCCGACGTAGCTGACAGCAAAATGTCTGTGCGCAGCTGCTCGGGTCATATCGCCACCTGCGTAACCCGCGACTTTGACATCGATCCCCAGAGGATGCTTTACGTGGAATACTATCCCAGGGTGCTCTACGGCAAGCAAAACGAACACGAAATACCGGAGCAATACGTGGCCGTTGATTTTACCTGGAACGAGGGCCGGGCCCTTCAACCCAGGTGGCGTCCCCTGAAGCCGCCTGTTCTCGATATCGTAAAAAGTCTGATGGAATCCCCGGGTTAAAAGTCAAAACACGAAATCCGAAACCGGACTTGCTTCGAATTTTGATATTCGAATTTCAGATGCACTCGTAAAAAGTCTGATTTTAGATGGCGTCGTAAAAAGTTCAAGATCAAGGCTTGCGCAATTTCGAAGAATGCAGCGTACTTAGCTGTACGTGAAATTCTGAGAAATTGCGCGTAACGCAGATATTGGACTTTTTACGGCGCCATCACAATTCCATGAGTCACATAGTCTCCACTGCAGTCGCCATGGAAACCCCTCCGCCGCCGCACAGGGTTGCAAGACCGAGGTTCTTGCCCTGCTTTCGAAGCGCATATATAAGGGTTACCATGAGCCTGGCCCCGGTTGCTCCTACCGGATGACCAAGGCCTATACCGGAGCCGTTTATATTTGTAATCCCCCGGTTTAAGCCGAGTTCCTTTTCACAGCCCAGGTACTGGGCTGCAAAGGCCTCGTTTAACTCGATCAGTTCGAAATCCTCTATCTTCATCCCGCTTTTGCCCAGAAGATCCTTTACTGCAGGGACCGGGGACAGCCCCATTACAGAAGGATGGCAGGCGCCCCTGCCGGCTGCCCTGATCCTTGCAAGCGGGGAGAGCCCAAGTTGCTTTGCCTTATCCGCGCTCATGATAACCATGGCCGCAGACCCGTCGTTTATTCCGCTTGAATTTCCCGCAGTAACCTTGCCGGTCTTGGGCACGAATGCAGGAGGCAGCTTTTCCAGATCCTCCATTTTAAGCCCGGGGCGGAAATGCTCGTCATGCTCAAACAGTATGGGATCCTTCTTGCGCTGTGGCACGGAGACGGGAACTGTTTCATCTTCAAACGAGCCGTCCCGGTTTGCCCGTTCAGCATTGTTGTGGCTGCGAAGTGCAACCTCGTCCATTTCCGCGCGCGTAATCCCGTAATGCTGGGCCACAAATTCCGCGGTATGACCCATTATGTAGGGCTTGCCCTTAAAATAGGAAAGCGGCGGCTCATCCGCGTTTACAGGCCCGTCCTCGGGATGCGGGATAATGTGGGAGCCGCAGTGCAGTCCGTGGATCAGGGCGTCCTTAAATGTCTGGTCCTGTAAGCGGCATCCCCATCGTGCCTCCTCCACAACATAGGGAACCCCTGACATGTGCTCAACACCTCCGGCCAGAATTATATCCGCCATCCCGGCCTGGATCATCGCCATTGCTGAGAGCACCGCTTCCATGCCAGATATGCAGACCCGGTTAATTGTAACCGATGTCACTGAATCCGGAAAGCCGGCAAGCAGCCACGCCACCCGGGTAACATTTAGTGCGTCAGCCGGCTCCATGCAACAGCCGTAGCGCACGTCATCTATCATGCCCGGCTCTAGGCCCGCGCGTTTTACAGCCTCTTTCATGGTGACAGAGGCAAGATGCGCGCCATTAAGGGTTTTAAGTGTACCGCCAAAAGTGCCTATGGGTGTCCGGCAGGCGGATACAATCACCACGTCTTTCATTCAAAATCTCCTTTCATATCATAGTTGAGAGCTGGACTTTTACAAAACCTTAGTTGTTGATATTTATCATACATATTGATATTTGATCTAAGCATATGAATCCCTCAGAAATCATACTCATAGCCGTATCACTTGCCATGGACGCATTTGCAGTATCCGTGGCAGCCGGCACGGCCGGCCAACTTCCCAAAAGAGCCGTATTCCGGCTGTCTTTCCATTTCGGCCTGTTTCAGTTCATGATGCCCGTTATTGGGTGGTATGCAGGCTCTCACATCGCCCCTCTGATTTCAGCGGTTGATCACTGGGTTGCCTTTGCCCTTCTTTTACTGGTCGGCTTCCGCATGATAAAAAGCGGCCTCGCACCCGAATCTGAAACCGTTTCAAGGGATCCGTCCCGGGGCCTTACCCTTGTGATGCTATCGGTTGCCACCAGCATAGACGCCCTGGCAGTTGGATTTTCCCTGGCCATGATGGAAGTCGCCATCTGGTATCCAGCTGTAATTATAGGATTGGTAACTTCGGCCATGTCACTTGCAGGCATCCGGCTGGGCACATTCTTCGGCAAAAAACTCGGACCGCGAATGGAGATTGCAGGCGGCATTGTTCTTATCTTAATCGGCTTGCGCATCCTTGCAGCAGACCTTGTCTTTTAACCATCGCCGCGCTGATCCCCCCGAACCCATGCACTTATTCGATATATTGTTTTTTTCTCCCAGTCCAATGACACGCGCTCTTTTATAAACTGTGCATACAGATTATGCAACAAATTGACCACCCTCTCGGTGAGATAGATTTTTTCCAGAACCGCGCCCTCCAGGTCTTCGCTCGTTTCCATCTTTGCGGTCTGCGGGGTTTTAAGGCTGCTTGCGCTCAGGCTTTCCCCTTTTGTATTAAAGCGCCATTCAAGACCGCCCGCCCTGAAAACAAGGTGCATCTCGGTAACCTTGGCCCCCTTGGTAAGCGCGATGACTCCCTCCTCAAGGCCGGCGCCGTCACCCCTGATGGTAATTGTCTCATCCCTGTTGTGCCTGCGGTTTTCAAGCACGATCCTGTTGCCGATGGTAAGTGACTCCATTTCCGGGTCTGCCTTTTTCAGGGCTTCCGGGTTGGTGTCTATCATGTACCACAGCCAGGTTAAAAACTCGTGGCCAAGAAACTTGTAACGATTATAGGCAACAGATACATCAAGCATGGGCGCCTCCCATGTTAAAAGCCGCGGGGCCGGCCTTTTTCAGGGTATCGCGCTGCTCATCTGTAAGCCCGCAGGCAAGATCGGCCTCTGTATAGGGAAACATTCTTATCAGAGAAAGCCTGAAGGACTTTGAAAACAATGTTTCAAGCTCCTCGTTTGCCTCCTTTAGATTTGAAAAAAACCACAGGGCTCCAGCCTCGCAGTCCCATACCAGGTCGTAGACATTGGGCGAGGCAGGCACCCGGGTATAGAGCCGGTCTGTAACCTCGTCCTTGATCTGCTGTTTTTCGGTTTTGGAAAGCTGCTTCTGCTCTGTTTCAGCCAGCCTTTTGGCAGCCGCCATTGTTACATGCTTGTTTATTATCTTGGCGGGCACTGACTTTTTGTCTATGCGGAGGGAAAATACCATGTAAGTGCCGAACATGAACTGCGCCTTTTCAAAATCAGGTGCAAAGGGCATAGACGATTCTGTCCAGCCGATGCTCTTTGCCGCCGGTTCATTGTCTATCTCCCGGATTACCTGGTTTTTAAGCCCCTCGCGGACAGTATCCATGATCGGCCCGGCCGGCTTTCCCTGGACCAGGTACCTGGTAAGAGACAGGGTGGAGGATAATAACTGCATAACCAATCCATTTCTTTAAACATTAATCAAATTGCCGCTTCACGTATCCAGATCTTTGGTCAAAGTTTAATTCATAACCTGTTTTCCGCCTCCCAGGCAACCATTTTAAAAAAGCACGCCCATAAAATTTTAATTTTTCTTAAAATTTCCCGCCAAACACGGGCGGCACGGCCACGGACAGCTTACATGAATTCGGTAAACTGCCCCCGGAATTCCCATCTCTGCCGTTGACGGCCGTGCGGATATAGCCGTTATACGGGCTGGCCGTCGTAATCATACTTATCCCTTCCCCAGAGATATCATTGTTCCTGCATCTTTTTATTCACTTGACAATGTTAACACACATGTTAACATTCATGATTATGAAGACAATCCGCTTCTATCACACACCTTCCGGGCAAAGTCCGATTGAGGATTTTCTTTGGGAAGTAAGAGTTACATCAGGATCCGATATTTTTCGGTTTCTTGGATTTTTTGACGGCAAGGATATCATAGTCTTATCCCACGCGTTTCAAAAAAAGACACAAAAAACACCAAAACAGGCCAGCAAAATTGCCGAAGAACGAAAGAGGGATTATTTACGGAGGAAACAAAAATGAGTGATGTCCAAAGATATATCCAAAAGAGAAAGTCCCGTGATAAAGCCTTTGCCAAGGGATTTGATTCCGGATATGAGCAGTTTAAAATCGGTGTGATGCTGAAAATGGCCCGTGAGGAGGCCGGTCTTACGCAGGAAGAACTGGCCAGTAAGCTGAACACTAAAAAGTCGGCGATTTCCCGCATAGAAAACCATGCCGAAGATATTAAGCTCTCCACGTTAGAAAAATTTGCCAATGCCCTGGGAAAACAAATTGAGATAAAGGTCGCCTGAAAAATAAGGCCGATAAAATTCAGATCAGTCCAGCGCTCCAGGACCGTCGGCTGCAGGAGAGAAATCATTTTTGAAATTAAAAATTCGATAAATCCCACGCCGGCGGCCTTTTTGCGGACAATGCAAAAAATGGGGCAAGCGGCCCGGAGACCAAGAACCTACAGGCTGTCGAGTGTTTAGGCGAGTAGGCCGGCGGAATGGGTGAGCGCTTTTTGGGGGCGTGGCCAAAAAAGTCCCGGAACCTGGCATAAAAATTGACCGTTTTCCGCAGCGCGCCTGGTGGAGGGAGTTTCTCGGGCATCTATAACTGACCCGTTCCGCTAAATGCCCGAAAAACCGACACCCACATACACAACAATATCGGCTCTTCCGTTAATTCACAATTCAAGGTCCGACCCCAGTTCCACCACGAATTCGGTAAACTGTCCCCTGAATTTGACTATGACAATTTGCCTTTTAAATCAACCTGTTTGTGGCGGTTAAAAAAGAATAAAGTTCAGAAGAGAGCGGCTCCAAGACGCCGGATACGGTTCGTTGCCATTTCTTTGGCAGGTCGGCGTAGATGGTTTCCAGCCGTTGTCGGCGGGCTTCGTACTCCAGGCATAGCTCGCCGATGCTTTTGGCGGCCATCAGATCATTTTCCTTTTTGGCCGCGTCTTTGCGCTTGAGGCTGATGAGAATTTTATGCAGGATGTAGGCTTCCGGTTCCGGCAGCCGAATCGCCACATCGTTGTGGGTCATGGCAAACGTATAATCCTGAAGCATTTTCATATACGTCAGGCCCTCGGCGTTGATGTTGAGCTTTTTTATTTCATAAGGCGTCTCCTTTGCCCGCCCCAACGCCGGAGTCAAAAACTGGATCTCAAGATCCGGATGCACGTATTTGACCAGGCCGGTGCTGTAGTCAAAATCACTGTCAAAGCCCAGCAGGTTCAACAATTCCGGCACATCCACCCGGCTTTTGAACCGGGCCGGATTCGGCACAAGAAAATCAATATCCAGCGTCCGCAAAAGCGGGATTTCATGGGCGTTGTCAAACAGGATCCGGTAATAATACTGACACCAGCTACCGACAATGACCAGACCGTCCAAAATGCCTTCTGTCTGCAGGGCTTTCAGGACAGACGATAGAAGCTCATATTTTTCTTCCATGGATCACCTTTTCGATCTCTTTTAAATCCGATTTGATCTGCCGCAGTTTTTCTTCATAATCCTTTCTGGCCTTCACCTGTTCCATGACCTGACGAGCCTTATCCGAACCAACCGGACCGATATAATCAAATTTCACTTTCCCGTCCCGGCGGCAGGCAAGATAAAGATAGTCGCTGTTATGCCGTTTTTTAATCGAGACCGTCCCCCGGGGCAACGACGCGATCTTGTCACTGTATTTTCGACTGAGCGCTCTTAGCCGGCTGTATTCTTCACCAATGATGTTTTTAATATAGCTCATACACCCCCCTAGGTATTGCCTAACATATATGCAATTATAATAATATTGTTGGGCAACATCTGTCAACCCTGTCCATAAAAAACCGGTTAAATAAAAGGGATGCAGCGGTCCTAAGGTATAGACGGGCTTATTAAAGGCCATCCAAAATGCATTTTGCCGGCAAGGTTCTCAGCACGGACGCGAGAAGCTCAGATTTTTATTCCATGGATTCCCTTTTCGATCTCTTTCAAATACCATTTGACCTGCCGCAGTTTTTTTCTCTTCATCCTTCCTGAACTTTACCTGTTCCATGATCTTACGGGCCTTATCCGAACCGGTCAACCGGTCCGGGCCGATATAATCAAATATCACCTTCCCGTGCCGGTGGCAGTCAAGATAGAGATAATCGTTGTTATTCCGTTTTTTGATCGAGAGTGCCCCCTCGGAACAACGATGCGATCTTGCCGCTGTATTTTCGGATGAACGCTCTCAGCCGCCAGTGTTCTTCCCCAATGATGTATTTAATATAGCTCATGCACGCATTTGATTATTGCCTAACATATATATTATTAAAATAATATTGTTAGGCAACACTAATTTTTAGCAATTCGGCAAAACGTCGAAAATAGACTCATTTTTACGATAAATAATTCGGCAAAAAACATGATATCAATTTGGAAAATCACAGTGAATCGGGGGGACACCAATCGAGGGGCACCTTACTAAATTCAAAAACCTAACCCTGATCGCCGGCCTTGGGCTTTGGGCCTAGCTTGCCGGGCTTTAACACAACATTAAACTTTTTTTTCAGTCGCTCTATAAATTTTACATCCCCCAGCGGACGCCCGGTTCGTTCATGCTTCTGCAAATTCTTCCGTTCCTCAGACGTTACTTCCTGCCCCAAAAACACAGCCCAATCCTTTTTAACAATTGACATCAAGGGTTCTATGTTTACAAGCTTATCAT
>JAIPDS010000081.1 GCA_021737565.1 Desulfobacteraceae bacterium
ACCGGCCGCTGCCCCTTGATGGCTTCAACAGCCACTTTCGCCTTGAACTCTTTGCTGAATTTTTTTCTTTTCATTGGGACCCCCTTTGGCTATTTTTATTCTACCTTAACATACTGTCTCATTTTCGGGGTCCACAATATGTAAAAGCAATAAGGGAGGCTGGACGGGCCCTAATGACAGTTGGACATGCGTAAATAAAACAGGGCAAGGCGCCTGCCAGGGCAATGCAAAAAGCTGAAAAGCGGCGAGGCAGCCTGAATTGTCTTTATAATGAAAAGATAACCCCCTGTAAAAGCGATGATAGGCCCGGCGGTCCGGGAAGCCCCCCGGCCGGTTACTGGCAGGGCATCGGTGTTGTTTTGACAGTACTTCCTGAGGGATTTACTCCACCTCACGCGGTTCTGTAAGCAGTTTTATACCGTCCAATACCTGGGAGAGCTTTTCTTTGGAAATTTTTCCGATTTTTTCCGACAGATCCGTTTTGTTTACAGTGAATATCTGAGAGATGTTGACCACGCATTTTTTGGGTAAATTGGCTTCTCCTTTTTTTAACACCACATTTCCCGGGGCTGCGGCACGTTTTAAGTTGGAGGTAAGGGAACAGACCACTACCGTGTTGATCCGGCTTTGGTTGAAGAGGTTGTTTTGAATTACCACATGCGGGTGGCGGTAGCCGGGTTCAGATCCATCGGGTTCATCGAGCTGGATCCAGAAAATATCACCTTGCCGGATTACCATTGATCTTTCACCATTCTGCGGTGTTTCCTGCGCATCTGCTCCACAATCGGTTCTGTTTCGGGCGCATCGTCGTATGCCTCGTTAAGGGCTTTGAGCAGTTCGATATTTTTGTTTTGTTCTATAAATTGCCGCGCCGCGATGGTAAACAAACGGCTTCTTGAGGTGTTTAATTTTTTTGCGAGCGCATCCATTTGTTTAAATGTTGATTTATCAATCGATATGGCGGTCTTTAAATTTGTCATGTTTTTAAACCTCCTTCCCTGTTTTTCAAAAGTATAACCAATGGTATGAAAAATATCAATATCAAAAATAAGAACGTATTCTTCTCTGCTGGTAAAGCCGGTTGCGAGTTGTTAATCGGAAGATGGATGTATGGGTTTTGGGGGACAGATTGAAATCTGTCCCCGGGGCTGGGGAAGGGGAGGGAGTTGTTTTTATAGGGGAAATATGGCCTTGCCGCCGGCGACCATGCTCTGTTTTTCAAACCAGCGGGCGTAGGCGCCGTTTTTTTCAAGGAGGCGCCGGTGGGAGCCCTGCTCGCAGATGCGTCCGTTTTCCAGGACGATTACCTTGTCTGCCATCTTGACGGTGGAGAAGCGGTGGCTGACAAGGACCGCGCTTCTGCCGGAAAGCAGCTTTCTGAAGTTTTTAAAGACCTCGTACTCGCTGTCTGCGTCCATGGAGCTTGCGGGCTCGTCTAGGATGACAAGTTCCGAGTCCCTCATAAAAGCCCTGGCAAGGGCGATTTTCTGCCACTGGCCAACGCTTAATTCCATTCCGTTTTCAAACATCTTTCCCAGGGTGGTGTCGTAGCCTTCGGGAAGCTTTTCTATGAACTCGTGGGCGTCTGCTTTGCGGGCCGAATCACGGATTTTCTCACTGTCGGCGTCGACCTCTATGTTTCCCAGCCAGATGTTTTTGCGGGCTGTGAAATGGTACCTTGCATAATCCTGGAACATCACCCCGATTTTTTTTCTAAGGTCGTTTAACCGGAAATTGCGGATATCGGTTCCGTCAATTGCAATGCTTCCCGCCTGTGGATCATAGAGGCGGCACAGCAGCTTTGCCAGGGTGGACTTGCCGGCCCCGTTTTCGCCCACCAGGGCTATGATTTCGCCGGGTTCGATGGTGAAATTGATGTTCTCCAGGGTTTTTCTTCCGGCCAGCGGGTAGGTGAAGTCCACGTTTTCAACCGAGAAGCCGCTTTTTATCCTGGCCGGCATTCTGGCAGGCGCTGGCGGATCCTTGATTTTTTCCTCCACATCCATGAACTCGTAGAAATACGAGATGAAAAGGTTGTCTTCGTAAAGGCCGGAAACGCCGTTTAACAGGTTCTGGAAAAACCCGAGCCCGCGCTGGATGGCCTGGTAATACATTACCAGGTCCCCTATGGTTATCATGCCGAGTACTGCCCTGAACACGACAAATCCGAGCGTGCCGAACATGGCGGCAACAGAGACAAGCTGGGCCAGTATGCCCGCAATGCACTTTCTTTTGCTTATCTGCAGCGATTCATCCCTAATAAGCGTCCGCAGGCCGGAAAAGCGCCTGCTGAAAAATTCCCCCAGGTCAAAGAGCCGGAGCTCCTTAGCGTGGATATAGCCTGTAATCAGCCAGTTCAGATAAGAGGCCTCCCGCTGGGTTCCGGTCCTGTCTATCTGCCATTTATACATTTCCTTTGAAAACTTGACTTTTACCAGAACTCCCGGTATGACGGCGGCTAACAGGATCAGAGGCACCGCCCAGTGAAAATAGAGCAGCAGGCCGCCTACAGCTGTCAGCGAAACAGCGTCTCTGCCTATATTGACCAGGCTGTTGACGATTTTTGCCGGCCGGTGCGGGCCTTCCATCTGGGCGCGGTGCAGGGTGTCGAAATATTCAGGATTTTCGTAGAATTCCAGGTCCAGGTCAAGGGATTTGCGGTGAAGCCGGTCATAGATGTGATCGGAAACCTTCATGGAAAGGGTTTCGTTGGCCAGGTCTGCGGCATGCTGGCACACGGTACGCAGCAGGCTGATGCCGGCCGCGATTGCCACCAGGGTCAGAATCCAGGCCACGTTTCCGGTGCCGGGAGATGAAATGGCCTTGTCTGCTTCGTCCACTATTAGCTTGATCAGGTACAAAACTGCCAGGGGAAAGAGCCCCTGGATAAATACCAGGATCCCGGAGAGCACGGCGGCAGCCGGCGAGGCCCGCCAGACAAAGGCCAGGGTGCGGTTGAGCTGCAGGGCGTATTTCAGTTTTTCCCTTGTTGTGTTATAATTTTTCATAGACATTCCTATAAACCATATGTAAAAATATGGCAAACAATGGTACTATATTAAGCAAAAAAAACTGTTGACGATAAGGGTAAATAAAGAGTAACAATGCCATTTGCCGAGTGTCTTTCCTCCGGGAGAAGTGGTTGTTGAAAAAAAGAAGCTGCATAAGATTTCATGTTCCGGGAACGACGCTTTCCTATAAAAAAAAGCCCGGCCTGCTGGGACGGGGAAAGTACTCCGAGGACAGTTACCCGGTAGTTGATCTGAGCCGAGGCGGTGCAAAGTTTTTATGCCAGCACAGATTAAAGATAGGCCGCGAGATCGTCGTAAAAATCGACATTCCCGAGGCAGGTCAGACCCTGGAGGCAATGGCCGTGGTAAGGTGGGCGGGTAAAAACCCTGAGCCGAGCTACAGGTTTCAGACAGGAATCGCGTTTAAGCCCTATGGAAAGAAAAAAGGCGAGAATCCGCCTGAAATACTTGAAGAGCTGAAAAAAATCGAGGCTGAATACAGCAGCCCCGAGACAAATAATAATGTTGCCTGATTTGATGCATTAAACAGCATTGCATCCCGGATTTGATGCATTTCAGGTTCGGGGAAAGGGGCGTGGGTGATGAGAAAATATTTATCAGGGCTGATGGTTTTAGTACTGGTCTTTGTTTTCGGTTTTGCGGCAAACAGCATGGCGGCTGCAGCCCAGGACTGGGAGCAGGAGTTTATCCGGACGCTGACAGAGGCCAGAAATGCCGCCGTATCCGGCGAGGAGGAAGAAGGCCTCGGCTATACGCCCTCCGAGGAGAAGGTCCTTGAAGACGCCATTAAAAAAGCGCTTAACCAGGGAGGGCCGGGCTGCCAGATCATGAAAATCGCCATGGGCATGGATTATAATCCTTACCTGGTTCTGGTAAATATTTACAGTTTCGGCGACAAGGTCAAGCTCGATGAAATCTGCATGTGCAGCACCGAGCAGGGCGTAGATGAGGCGGTCATTGCCAAGGCAGCGGCTGATGCGACTGCGCCTGACGGAAGCAAGGTCTATACCCGGGATGAAGTAGCGCAGTGCCAGTGTTTACAACCTGGCCTGCCTTATACCCCGGCAGCGCCTGAGGCGCCTCCCCAGCCTGAGCCGCCGGACCCGGTTCCCCCGGTGTCCGTATCAGCGCCGTAGAAACCGTATCAATATTATCGTAAGTTTGCGGTAATCCCCCCTCCTTTGGACCTGAACGGCCAAAGGAGGGTTTTTGCAGTTATTTCGGCCACAGAGCCCAGCGGAGGGTGTGAAAAATGACGGGAAAAAGCATTATCCGGTTTATTCTGGCGGTTTTTTTTGCAGTGTTTTTAATCTGTCCTTATGTGCAGGCTGCTGATACTTCCGGCGGCAGTGAAGAAACCCGGGATGTCCCAACAGGTCAGACCGGGGATGCTCCCACCGGCCAGACTGATCAGGAACCCGAGGGACGTGAGATCGGGGCCGATATTTTCGGTAGGGAAGGCGGCTACTTCCATCCCTTCTTATTTCTGGAGGGCAAGTATACAGACAATCTCTATTACACCCGCAGGGGCAAGGAAGATGATTTTATAACGAGCGCGGCACCCGGCATATGGGTCGCGGTGCCGGCCAACAGGGAGCAGCTCCTGGAGATTGCAACCTCGCCTACTTCGCCGGGCGGTCTGCAGGTCAGCCGGATCAAACCCCAGAGCAACAGGCGCATGCAGAGCTATTTTCTCTATTCTCCCAAGTTCGTGGATTATGCGAACAACTCTGAACACGATCACGTATCTCACCGGGCCGAAGGACTGTTTCAGTACAACTTTGACATGGGGCTTTCCCTTGACGTAATCGACCTGTTTAACAACGAGCATATAATAAACAACAATGCCGCTGAAAGACTCGACGAGTATTATGACAACCTGGCAAATGTTTTGCTTACATACAGCCCCTCTGACAGGTTGAAGTTAAGGCTCGATTTGTCCAATTACTGGCTGGAATACCAGGACAGGGCAAACGAGTTCAGAAACCGCACTGACAACAGTGTTGCCGCCTATATTTTTTACAGGATCCTGCCAAAGACCTCTGTTTTTGGCGAGTATGCATTTTCCGATATCAAGTATGATGAATTCGATTATTTTGACAGCAAGGAGCACAGGTATTACGCAGGTGTTGACTGGGAGATCACGGCAAAGAGCAGGGGCAGGGTAAAGGCCGGCTACATGGAAAAAAAATTCGACAGCTCAAGCCTCGGCGATGAGAGCGGGTTTTCCGCCGAGGTTCAGGTGCAGCACAATTTCAATCCCAAGCGTGAAGCCTCACTTACGGCCTATCACAGATACACGGAATCCTCGATGGCGACTTCATACACCGTTTTGACCACCGGGGTCAATTTTGCCCTGATGCAGCGGTTTACACCAAAATGGTCCCTGGCTGTCCAGGCCCTTTACTACAATGATGACTACCAGGGGGATCTTACATTAAACGGTGTTACAAAGGAACGCGAAGATGATACGTTCCGCGTGGGCCCGGAACTGATCTTTGAACCCAGGGACTGGCTGGAAATTGACCTGGGCTATTATTTTTCCAAGAGAGAGTCGAATTTTGACATGTTTGAGTTTGAAAATAATACAATTTACCTCTCCATAGAGTTGGCTCTATAGTAGTGCAAATATGAACCTGAGACTGCTTTTTCTATTTTTTGCACTTGGCCTGTTTTTGAGCGGAGTTCATACCTCCTTTGCCGATGCCCTCGAATATACTGTGGGTGACGGCGACGTTTTAAAGGTCAATGTCTACGAAAATCCCGATTTATCAACCACTGTGCGCGTCAGTGCCGACGGTAGCATAAGAGTGCCGCTGCTAGGCGAAGTGGATGTGAAGGATCTGACGGTGCCGCGGGTGGCTCAGAAGCTCGAGGACATGTTTGCCGACGGATACCTTGTCAGTCCCCAGGTGGACGTGTTTATAGAGGAATACCGCAGCAAGAACGCCATTATTCTCGGGCAGATCAACAAGCCGGGCCAGTACGAGCTAAGGGGTCCGATAACCTTTCTTGAGTTTTTGTCCAAGGCCGGGGGGCTGACAGAGAATGCGGGCGGCAAGGCAACCGTAAAAAGGCGAAATCCCTCAAAAGAGGGCAAAGACAGAATCATCATTGATCTTGACCGCCTGATAAAGGAAGGCGACACCTCTCTTAATATTCCCATAAAAGACGGCGACAATATCTATATATCCAGGGCTGATACCTTCTACGTTACCGGCGAGGTGTCCAAGCCGGACGCCTACAAGCTCGAGCCGGGCATGACCGTGATCAAGGCCATTGCAAAGGCCGAAGGCTTTACGGATATCGCCCAGAAGAGCAAGGTTAAAATCATAAGAGAAGTCGACGGGGAAAAGGAAGTGCTCGAAAACGTGAGCATGGATGAGAAAATCATGGCCGGGGACGTGATAGTGGTCCCGGAGAGCTTTTTTTAGCTTATGGAAGAAAGAGAGATACATTTACGCGATTATCTGCAGGTGGTCAAAAGGCGCAAGAGTACGGTAATCACCTTTTTTGCCGTGACCGTCCTTGTAACTGTGATTGCCACCTACACCAGCATTTCAAGGCCCATGTACCAAGCATCCACCAGGGCGGTGATCGAAAAAAACGTCAGCTATTCGCTGACCGGCCACCGCTATGAAGGATATACCGGCTACGACCCGACGTTTCTCCAGACCCAGACCCAGATTATCAAGAGCCAGGGCGTTGCCGAAAAAGTGATGGAGAAAATCGGCGCGGACCGGATGTTTGAGGTCTATTTTCCTGAAGGACAAAAGGAAGAGCCTTCATTGGCACAAGCCGTAAAAGGCTGGGTGTCAGGCGCATACTCGTCTTTTAAGAAAATTATAGGCATTGATGCCCTTCTGTCCGGAAAGGATGAAACGGATTTTTCCGGGGCCGGTCAGGAGGGAGACGGTCAGGCGGGCGCCCCGCCAACCAGGGCAGAGATAATGGAGTCGATCGTGCGCCAGGGCATAACAGTTGCTCCTGCCGAAGAAACCAGGGTTGTTACCATAAGCTATACCTGCCCCAACCCGGTGCTTGCCCAAAAAATAGCCAACTCCGTGGCAGAGGCCTATATTGACCAGTTGCTTGACATGCGCATGCAGATGTCAAACTACAGCATAGACTGGATGAAGAAAAAGGCTGAACAGCAGCGCAAAAAGCTGGAAGAATCCGAGCAGGCACTCCACGAGTACAAAAAGAAACACAATATAGTCACCATTGAGGACCGCCTGGCAATTCTGCCCGATCGGCTGGGTGAGATTTCCGAGAAGCTGACAAGAGCGCAGACCAGGCGAAGGGAACTCGAGGCGGTATACAACCAGGTAAAAGGCAAGAGCCCCAGGGAACTGGAAAGTCTTCCCGCGATCACAAAAGAAGACTCCGTGAGCTCCATTAACAAGGAAATCCTGGAGGCGGAACAGAATCTTTCCGAGCTGTCCAAAAAGTACGGTGAAAAGCACCCGAAAATGATTGCAGCCCGAAACGAGCTTTCCCGGTTAAAGGAAGTGAAAAAAAGAGAGGTCCGCAATGCTGTTGAAAGTATTAAAAACGAATATCTTCTGGCAAAATCGCAGGAAGAAAAATTTAAAGAGATGCTCGAGCAGACCAAGTTTGATGCGGCCCGGCTCAATGAAAAATCGATTCAGCTCGATATTTTAAAACGAAGGGTGGATACCAACAAGTACCTCTACGACGCCCTGATCAAGCGGATGGAAGAAAAGGGGCTGACCGAAAAGGCCCAGCTTGTAAACGTATGGGTGATCGAAGAGGCGAAAATGCCTCAGATGCCGGTTCCCCAAGGCAAAAAAAGAAATGTTCTGCTCGGCCTGATCCTGGGAATTTTCGGGGGCGTGGGCCTGGCCTTTTTCTTTGAATACCTGGACAATACCGCAAAATCCCCGGAAGACATAGAGGACCGGTTCGATGTTCCTGTTATCGGCATCATTGACAGGTTCAAAGACAGGAAAACCTCCATCGTGGACAACGTGCTCGAGCATGAATCCTCCAATATTTCGGAGAATTTCAAGAATTTGCGGACCTCCATACTGCTTTCTGCAGCAGACAGCCCGCCAAAGGTGCTGCTGGTAACGAGTATGGGCGCAAAAGAGGGCAAATCCACGGTCGCTTCGTGCCTGGCCATTTCCATGGCCCGCACGGGGCTCAGAGTCCTGCTTATAGACGGCGACATGCGTCGGCCGCAGATAAACGAGTACTTCCACATTGATAAAGGTTCCGGGCTGAGCGCTTATCTCGCTGGCAATGTAACCGAAAATCTGCTAAACAGGGACGCGTTGCCAAACCTGGATATCATGGCCTCCGGGCCTGTGCCGCCGAATCCATCCGAGCTTCTCTCATCTGATAAACTCGGCATTCTGCTGAAAAAATCCCGGCAGAAATACGACGTGATTATACTGGACTCCCCCCCGCTTGGGGTTGCAGACCCGATGATACTGAGCCGGAGCGCAGACGGGGTGATTCTGCTGGCCATGGCGGGCGAGACCAGGTATGAAGTACTTGATAAAGGCATTAAAAAGCTGCGGGATGTATCTGCAAAAATTTCCGGGATAGTGTTAAACCGCTTTGATGTCAAAAAGAGCGGATATTATTATAACTACAGCGATTACTATTACTCCTCTGACAGTGGCTGAAAAGTTTTCCAGGCGCCTGTTTTTTTTTATACTGATTTTTGCTCCCCTGGCCTTCGGGACCGTTGAGCCGTGGTCCTATGCCGTGATGGAGACCGCTGCTGCAGCGGCGCTTCTTCTCTATTTTATCCATGCCGCAAGAAACGGAACCGGGATATGCGAAGTCCCGGGACTCGTCTTTCTTGCTCTTTTTCTGCTGTTTATCCTGATCCAGGCGGTGCCGCTTCCATCGCCCTTGGTGCAGCTTATTTCGCCTGCGGCATTTGAAATCCAGCAGAATGCCGCTTTTGCACGCGGCGGCGATTTCTGGATGACCCTTTCTGTCCATCCGCGGGCAACGGTGGAGGCTTTTTTAAGATACGCCTCTTATGCGGCCTTCTACGTACTGACAGTCCAGATTTTGAGCTATAAGGACATGCTGAAAAAAACCGTGATCGCGGTAACGGTATTCGGGGCGGCCCTGGCTTTTTCATCCATTCTGCAGCTTTATCTCACGGAAGACATGGCCATGTGGGTCAGGCACGTGCCTGAAAACTCCATGATTGTCGGCCCTTATATCTGCCACAATCACTATGCCGGACTCATGGAGATGATATTTCCGGTCGCGCTGGCCCTGTTTTTCTTTTACCGGCCAAAGCTCGGCAGATCTTCATTTATCAGGAGCATCATCGAAATTCTGGGCCAGGAAAAGGCCAACATCCATATTCTCATAGGGGCGGCCGCCCTTTTGATCGGCACCTCCATCTTTCTGAGCATGTCGCGCGGCGGGATCATAAGCACGTGCCTGGCGTTTTTCTTTTTCCTGTTTCTGATCTCGCGAAGACGCATTACCCGGGGAGGCACTGTTTTGACCGCCCTGGTGGTGATCCTGATCTGTCTTTCAGTTTCCTGGTTCGGGTGGGATGCAGTGTTTGAACGTTTTGCGCAGTTAAAAAACGAGCAAGGCACCATTGAGAACTCGCGGTTTGATTACTGGAAAGACAGCAGCGGTATTGTAAGCGACTATCCGGCCGTCGGGGCCGGGTTCGGCACATTTGCCGACGTTTACCGCCATTATCAGAGCGTGGATGAAAAATCTTTTGTCAACCATGCCCACAACGATTATATCGAGCTTGCGGCCCAGGGCGGTATAATCGCCTTTCTGCTTGTTGCAGGATTTATAGGTACGGTGTTTTACAAAACTTTCCGTGCTTTTTCCCGCAGAAGGGACGCCTATTGCATATATATTTACACAGGCGCTGTTACCGGGGTGATTGCTCTGCTTTTTCACAGCTTCTCAGACTTTAACCTCCAGATAGGTGCAAACGGGCTGTGGTTTTTCTTTCTGCTCGGCCTTGCAGTATCTGCCGCAAATACCAGGGTTCAGCTCTCCGGGAACAAAACAATGCTTAAAACCCGCAGCTTTGCCGGCGGGCTAAAGGGTGGTGCCGTGGCTGCTGGCACATTTTTGCTGACAGTGGCGCTATTTTTCAACCTGTCTTTTCTGGTGGGTGATTTTTATTATTCTAATATTGAAGACTATGAAATGCGGCTGGATTCTCCGGCAGAAGACCAGGAAAGCGTAAGGGAAATTGCGGGCTATGCGTCGGCATTCGATTTTCTGAATGCAAAGTATGCTTTTAAGGCCGCGGATGCGGCCTGGCTGCTCGGCCGCCGGGCAGAGGCAAAAGAAGATTTTTTGCGCGCCGTTTTTCTAAACCCTGCAAAGGCACTTTATTACAAGCGCTACGGCCTTTTTCTCGCCCAGGCCGGGCAGAGGCAGGAGGCTGCGGAAATGCTCGGGCTAAGCGTTCGCTACGATCCTGTCAGCCCCGAAAACGCATTGGAGTGCGGCGCGCTGCTTGTGGCCATGGAAAGGGATGAAAAGGGCCTTGATTGTCTTAAAAAAGCGGTGTCGCTCGACACCCGCGTAACCGGCAAGGTGTTTGCAACGCTGTCTGCCGCAGGCTTTGAGGCTGCAGAAATGGCTGCGGCCGTTCCTGATACCCCCGGGGCCCTGGCCGAATACGCAAAGTTTCTAAACAGCATAGGAAAGGCGGATGCGGCGGAAAAAGCTTACCAACAGGCTCTTGGCCTGATGGAAAAGGGCGGGCAGTTTAAAAAATGGTCCCTGTACCGGATTTATCGCTTCTACACGGACAGGGGCATGACAGACAAGGCAATGGACGTCATGCTGCGGGCCGAAAAGCTTCTGCCCGGTGATGCGGGCATTAAGATCAGGCTTGGAGACCTGTATAGAAAACAGGGAATTTTATACAAGGCAAAGGAAAAGTACGAAGCCGCCCTGATTGCAGATCCGGACAGCAGGAGTGCACAAAGGCGTCTTGAGCGGCTTAATCGGTGATGTGCTTTTCGGCGTACTGTGCCATGACTTCGTGGATCCTGGCCGGGGGGGAAACCTGGAAATAGTGCTCGGCCACCACGTGGCCGATTTCGTGGGCGACGACCTGAAGGCTTGCTTTGCCCGCGTAATAAAACACGATGTTTTTCGAGGGCGAGTAAAAGGCGATATAATTGACATCCGAGCCGTAGATCCGCTTGAAATCGTCGCT
>JAIPDS010000082.1 GCA_021737565.1 Desulfobacteraceae bacterium
GTTGCCCTGACGGCGGTGCGGAAAAGTGGGTTTCCGAGCGGAAATTGAGGCTCGCAGAGGCTCCTGGAGCGAGGAAACTCCTTTTTCGCGCCGCCGATCAGCCAAGATGCTTACGGATTTTCTTTGTTGCAAAAATACCACCCTGGCGGGATAAACTGCTTTTTACGAGTCAATCAAAATTAAGCCTCCGTATTTTCGTTACGGGGTAAATTTCGATACCTGAGGCGATGTCCATGCGGACAAGGCGGGGCTGTCTTTGAGGGAGCATTGCATGAGGGCCTGCAAAAAATCAATCCGCCCCGGTGCTTAAAAGACGCTCTGCAATGCTTTGCTGCTCATCGAGTATTTCGCGCAGTATTTTCATGTCTGTCATGGGGTTCATTATAACTGCGCGAAGCACCACAGTGCTTTCCGGACATCCGGGTGCGGACTGAAGCGTGGTGCGGGAGACAAAGCTGTTGCCCGCCTCCCGCTGTGTTCTCTGCAGGTCCCTGTTTATCTTATTCAGATCCGAGTTGATGCGGCACCTTTTCTCCCGGCCGGCTCCTGCGAGATCTTCCCGGGTTTTTTCCGGGCAGTACCGGTAGGTAAGTATATTTAACAACGGCGCGGTGACCAGTTCAAAGTCCGGGCGCCGCCTTATTTCTTCTGCAAAGGCATGCGCTGTTTCGATGCCGTGATCTATTAGCAGGGCGTAACCGTTGCTGCCCATGATTTTTAAGGCGGAATCGAGTATAAGAGAGTTCGTCTCCCTGGAGCCGGAAAGAGACTTTATCCCCAGGTCAACAGAACCGCGGCGGTTTACATAATTTGCATGATATGCGACTACGTCCATTATGTACGGATTCCGGAAATAGACCATCCCGCAGCTCATGGGCATGTAGAACTGCTTGTGGCCGTCTATGGTCACTGAGTCGCTTTTTTCAATACCGGCAAGCAGGTGTTTGTATTTTTTCGAAAGAAGGGTGGGCCCGCCCCAGGCAGCATCAACATGGAAATGAATCCCGTGCCTGAAGCATATATCGGCCATTTCACCCAGCGGGTCCACGGTTCCGGTCTCTGTGGCCCCGGCAATTCCTACTGCGGCAAGAATACAGGTTCCGGGAGACTGTGATCTGATTTTTTCAATGGTCTGCTCAAAGGCATCCATTTTCATTTTGCAGGCATCGTCTATATCCACCGGTATAACGTTGTCGTTTCCAATGCCAAGGATGCCGGCCGCTTTTCTTAAAGAATAGTGCACCAGCCTGGAGGCCAGGATAACGCATCTGTTAACCCCGTGGGCCCGGTAGGCCGCCGGCACTCCTTCGTGCTCAATGCCGCGGAAACCGTTTTTAGGTGCAAATTTTGCATTTCTTGCCATCCACAGTGCGGTAAGATTGGCGGTGGTCCCGCCCTCGGTGAAGACGCCCAGGGTGGTCTCGGTGTTCTGGACATGCTTAAGGTAAAAGTCCTCATCCAGGCCGTAGACCATGCGGTGGATCTTGGCAAGCACCTGTTTTTCAATTATGGAGACCACCTTGGAAGTCTCAAGCTTGACCGGGTTCTGATTCAGGGCGCTTACTATTGTTTTTAAGTGCACCATGAAAAACGGTATCGCCGAAGTCATATGCCCCACAAAATAGGGCGAGGCCACGTTTACCGCATGCGGTGCTGTTTCATTTATAAGGCAGGTTATTACGTTTGCCAGCTTTTTTTCGGGGTCCTCGTTTATATCCGTGCGCATGTAGCTTTCTGAAAGCTCGCGAAGGCTCTTTGCCTCGGTTATGCCGACGTGGGTTTTCAAAAAATCGTGCAGGCCGAACAGGATGCGCTCCATGTACTTGATAAGGGTGGCTCTGGAGGCATCGTCCTCGGGACGGATAAACACCTTTGCAAGCCGCTCCCAGTCAGCGACCAGGTCCTTTCCTGAATGCTGCTCTTTTTTATCAGCCATTGATTTTAATTTGTTTCTTTTCTATTATACTTAAAATTATCTGTTTCCACATGCTCGGTATAGCAGTTACCCTGTCTGAAAAAATAATAACATTAACCGCAACATTGCATGCAGGTCAACAATAATTCCGTAACAGGCTAATCCCGGTTGGTTTATGAACTTCAATCTTCCAGAAATATCCCTTAATGAGTGTTTCGACAAACTGGCGCAAGGAGCGGTGGTTGCCACAGCCACCAGGAGGCTTTCGCGCAGCATGGCAGTACAATATGCCGAATATCGGATCTCGGCAGGCGACCAGGCCTGGCGGACTCCGGACATTCTTCCGTTGAGCGCTTGGCTTTCAAGATTTTTCAGGGAGTACCATAGGTTTTCCCGCTCCGCCGGGGAACCCGTGGAGTCCGTGCCGCAACTGATGGACGATTTCCGGGAGACCCTTGTGTGGGAGCACGTTATTTCTGAATCCGATGCAGGCAGCGAGTTTCTGGGCGTATCTGAAAGCGCGCGCATGGCCCGGGAAGCCTGGGGCCTGTGCAGGCAATGGAAGGTGGCGGCAGGGGAAGGCATAGAGTGGTCGGCGCAGGATCCTGCAGCCTTTGCCGGGTGGGCGGCGTGTTTTAAAGAATACTGCAGGGATAACGGATATATTGATGCAGCCGGCATGCCGTTGTTTCTTGCGGAAAAAGTAAGCCGCGGTATTGTCCGGCCGCCCGGAGAACTTATACTGGCAGGATTTGATGAATACAGCCCCGCGCTTCGGGAGCTGATTTTAGCCGCCAGGGATGCCGGCGCCTGTGTTTTTGCCGCAGCCCGGCCGCAAAAAAAGGCCTTTTCCTGCAAGGTTTGCTTTGAAGATGATTCTTCTGAAATAAGGGCGGCCGCCTTGTGGGCCAGGCAGCGGATTGAAGAAAATCCCCGGGCCGTCATAGGAGTGGTCTCCCCGCGGCTGGCAGAGGAGCGCGAGACCGTGCGTAGAGTATTTGCCGACGTGTTTCACCCTTCTGACGTGTTTTTTAGAAGCGATCCTGAAAAATACATGTTTCAGATCTCAGCCGCGCCGCCGCTTTTGCAGTATCCTGTTATTTTGGCCGCAAAAGCGATTCTGGATCTTGTCGGCCGGCAGGGGGCGGACGTGCTGGAATGGAGCCGTATACTGCGCCTGCCGTTTATTGGCGGGGCGGAAAGCGAATATGTACCCAGGGCTGCGCTGGATGCTAAAATAAGGGGAAAAGGCGATCTTTATTTCACTCTGGCCGGGGTGGCAGCCGAAGCCGCGCACATGAGTGCCCCGGCCCGGGACGGCTTTGAGCTGCGGATACTCCAGGGAATCCTGGAAAAACTCCGCGCCTTCGCCCAAAGCATGCCGCAGGAACAGGAGCCTGACAAATGGATGGAAGAATTTTCTGAAATTCTTGAACATGCGGGCTGGCCCGGGGAAAGAGGCGTGTCGTCTGCTGAATATCAGACGGTTTCAGCATGGCAGAACGTACTGGAGTCGTTTTCAGGTCTTGGCTCTTTTACAGGCAGGGTATCTTTTAGAGGTGCGCTCGGCCTTCTTTCCCGCAGGCTCTCAGATAAGCCTTTTCAGCCCGAGCAGCCCGATGCCGGGGTGCGCATTTCCGGATTTCTTGAATGTGCCGGAGAGAAATTCGACGCTCTGTGGATAATGGGGCTTCATCATGAGCAATGGCCTCCCCCGGCAAGGCCCAATCCGTTTATCCCCGTGGCAATTCAGCGCAGCCATGGGCTCCCGCGCTGCAGTCCCGAAAGGGAGCTTTCCCGTGCGGCAAAGATAACAGAGCGCCTGCTTGAATCAGCCGACGAGGTGATATGCAGTTACGGCAGAACAGACGGGGAAAGCATCCGGCTTCCAAGTCCCCTGATAGATCATTTAACACAGCATGATACCGGCTGGATTTTGCCGCGGGAGACCGAGAGCTACTGGCATCAGATCGCCTCCTGCGCGGATACGCAAGAAATTGATGATATCAGGGGTGTGCAAGTAACACAGGAAACGGATATGGAAGGCGGAACCGGGCTTTTTAAGTCCCAGGCACTGTGCCCTTTTCAGGCCTATGCCAGATACCGTCTTGGGGCCTGTATGCCCGAAGCCCCGGAGCCGGGTTTAAAGCCCTGGCAAAGAGGGACACTGGTACACCGGGCGCTGGAAATTTTCTGGCAGGGCCTTGGTAAAAGCAGCGCTTTTGAGAAACTGAGCCCGGATCAGCTCGAAGACCGGATAAAAGAAGCGGTGGAGACGGCTGTTTCCAAAATGGCCGGGCAAATGCCCCAGACATTTACCGAGAGGTTCAGGCGAATTGAAACCCTGCGCCTGCAGAGTCTTATAAGGGAATGGATCACGGCCGAAACCGGGCGCGCTTCTTTTTCTGTTGAAGCAACTGAAAGCAGGATAAATCTCGACATAGCCGGAATACGGATTTCAGCCTCGGCAGACCGGATCGACCGGCTGGATGACGGCCGGCTTGTAATAATCGACTACAAAACCGGGGATGTCTCACCTGGGGACTGGTTTGCCGATCGTCTCACAGAGCCGCAGCTTCCTCTCTACAGCATGGCCGTGGGAAAAGACGAGCTTGCCGGGGTGTTTTTCGGCCGGATTAAAAAAAATCAGGCCGGCTATATCGGAATTGCCTGCACTGACGGAATTGTTCCCGGATGCAAGGGGGTCATGGATGACAGAAAAATTGCCGGGGATTTTGAAAGCATTGCCGGGATTCTTGATTACTGGGAAATGAAATTATGCGACCTTGCCGGGGAGATAAAGGCGGGGCTTGCTGCTGTTTTGCCTTTCTCGGAGAACAAGGCCTGCCGATACTGCGATCTTTCCCCGATATGCAGAATATGGGAGGCTTCAGGACAAGCCGGGGCCGGCCGGGAGGCTGAGAATGAAGCAGATCATTGACTCATCAGAGCGAAAGCTCGCCCTTGATCCTGAAAGATCTTTTATTGTTCAGGCTCCGGCCGGATCCGGCAAAACCGAACTGTTAATTCAGCGCTATCTGGGCCTGCTTTCAGGGGTTGCGCATCCTGAGGAGATCCTTGCCATAACATTTACCCGCAAGGCGGCCGCGGAGATGAGAAACCGGGTGCTTGAGGCGCTTTTTCGGGCGGCAGATGACACTACTGCACCGGAAAAAGCCCATGAACGCGTAACCTGGGAGCTTGCAAGAAAGGCAAGGCAGAAAAACGTTTCCGAGGGCTGGCGGATAGAAAAATATCCCTCAAGGATGCGGATTATGACAATAGATGCACTGTGTGCCGGTCTTGCCCGGCAGATGCCGGTGCTCTCGGGGTTTGGCTCGCCGGTGCGGATTGCCGACCAGCCTGAATTGTTGTATGCAAGGGCGGCGCGCAATACAGTGGCCGAACTGGAAGGAGCCGGGGGTCTGTCCGGCCCGGTCGAAGCCCTGGTTGTCCATCTGGACAACCGTCTGTCAGCGATAGAGGAGCTTATCGCCCTCATGCTGCCAAAACGGGATCAATGGCTGCGCCACGTGGTTCATTCAGGTGATATAAGAAAGCTGCGTAAAAGCCTGGAAGACGCGATCAGGGGTGTTATAACCAGGACGCTTTTATCTTTAAGACAAAGATTCCCTGATGACTGTTTGTTGGATACAGTTGAATTATACAGGTTTGCAGCCGAAAACCTTGAAAGCGAAGCCCCGGATTCGCTTGTTGCAAAAGGTGCCGGGGTGGCGGATCTTCCCGGGACAGCCCCGGAGGATCTTGCCGCCTGGCAGGGACTTGCCGAGCTTTTTTTAACAAAAGACGGGGCATGGAGAAAGGCGGTAAACAAGAGCCACGGATTTCCTCCTCCCGGCTCGGCTGTAGGTGATCCGGGGGAAAAGGCGTTTTTGGAGCATAAAAAAGCTAAGTTTAAAGAGCTTGTGCACAGACTTGCAGAAAGTCCGGAACTGGCCCGGGCCCTTGATGAAGCCCGACGCCTGCCACCGCCTGAATATACCGAAACGCAGTGGGAGGTGCTCGAATCGCTTTTCAGCGTTTTGAAACTGGCTGCAGCCCATCTTCGGACGGTATTTGAGCAGGCCGGCAGGGTTGATTTTGCAGAAATTGCCATCAGGGCGAAAAGCGCCCTGGGCGAACCGGATGACCCCACAGATCTTGCTTTGACCCTTGATTACAGGATCACGCATATTTTGATGGATGAATTCCAGGACACCAGCATAAGCCAGTTTGAACTCATGCGCGGCCTAACAGCAGGATGGACTTCGGGAGACGGCCGCAGTTTTTTTGCCGTGGGCGATCCCATGCAGTCGATATACGGTTTCAGAGAGGCGGAAGTGGGTCTTTTTTTAAAAGCCTGGGAAGACGGGCTTGATGAGCATGTGCCCCTGGAGCCGATTGTATTGAGAAGCAATTTCAGATCAGATCCCGGTATTGTCAAATGGGTAAACCGGGTTTTTTCAAAGGTTTTGCCGCAAAGCGGTGATGTTGATACCGGGGCCGTGCCGTATATGTCAGCCGAGCCTGTGATAGATGACACCGGGAGAAAGGGCGCGCAGGTCCATCCTTTAATCAACACAGATGACCGGCAGGAGGCGGATCTGGCAGTTGAGTGCGTGAAACAGGCCCTGGAGAATTATCCTGAAGAAACGGTTGCCGTGCTTGTGCGCAGCCGGCCTCATTTAAAGGCTGTTGTTCCGAGGCTCCGGGAGGCAGGGCTCAGATTTTCAGCAGTGGAAATAGATTCCCTAAAAGAACGTCCCATGGTGCGCGATCTTCTGTCCCTTACAAGGGCCCTGTGCCATCCCGCAGACCGGGCAGCCTGGCTGGGGATACTGCGGGCTCCCTGGTGCGGGCTTACCCTTAAGGACCTGTACGTGATTGCCGGGGCGGATCAAAAATCATCCGTTTATACCCTGATTTACGATCAGGAGGTTGTATCAGCACTAAGCAGAGACGGCCGCACGCGTCTGCTTAGGACAAGGCAGGTGCTGGACGCCGCGGTGCGCCAGCGCGGCAGGCGCAGCCTGCGCAGGCTTGTTGAAGGCGCATGGCTATCTCTGGGCGGGCCTGCAGCAGCCTCTGATTCAGCCGAACTTGCCGATGTGCCGGTATACCTGGATTACCTTGAGGCTTATGCAGGCTCTGAGCCGATATCGGATATCATCGGGTTTGAACAGGGGGTGTTTGCGCTGTTTGCCGCGCCTGATCCCGGGGCTGACCCGCGCCTCCAGGTAATGACCATACACAAGGCAAAGGGCCTGGAGTTTGATACAGTTGTGATCCCGGGCCTTGGAAAGGCGCCCCGCACCCCTGATCCCGCGCTTTTGCTGTGGCAAGAGCTGGCTGACGCGCCGGCCGATGAGTCGCTTTTAATGGCGCCTATTTCCGAGGCCGGGGCGGAGCGGGATCCAATATACAATTATATCTACAGGCTCAGGCAGAGAAAAACCTTTTACGAGACCGGCCGGCTTTTATACGTGGCAGCTACCAGGGCGAAAAAAGAGCTTCACCTGCTTGGAAACGTTGCTCATGACCCATCATCAGGCCGGCTGCGTACCCCTGATTCCAGGTCCATGCTCGGGGTTTTATGGCCCGCAGTGGCGGAAGTATTTGAAAAAGCGGCAGAAGAAAATCCTTTTCCCGCCGGGGATGAAACAGTAAGATCAGGCAGATTGGCCCCCCGGCTAAGAAGGCTTCCGGCCGATTTTAGCATTTGCAGTCCGCCTGCGGATGTGGCGGCTTACGCGGAAACAGAAGTTAAGGAAGTAAGCCGCACCTTTGCCGGCGGCTATCTGCCCAGGTTTGACTGGGCGGGATTAACCCTTCGGCGCGTGGGAACAGTGGTTCACAGGTGGCTGCGCGTTATATGCGAGGACGGCCTTGAAAACTGGGATTTTACCGGGATAAAAGAGAAAACCGGGTTTTTGCGCGAGGATCTTTGCAGAGCCGGAATTTCCGGGGCAGATCTGGATGCCGCTGTTTCCCAGGCCTTGCAGGCCCTTTTAAATGCCGTCTCAGATGAAACCGGCAGGTGGATATTGTCTTCAAGAAGTGGCGGGGCCTGCGAATACGCTGTAAGCGGATTTTTAGAAAACCGACTTGTAGACGCTGTGATTGACTGTACCTTTGTGGACCGCAACGGAATTCGATGGGTTATTGACTACAAAACCGGCATCCATGCCGGAGGAGGCCTTGAGGAGTTTCTTGACAGGGAGCAGCAGCGCTACAGCCTTCAGATGGAGCGCTACGCACGCCTTATGGAAAAAGCAGACCCCCGCTCCGTTCGCCTGGGGCTGTATTTTCCCATGATCCCTGCCTGGCGCCAGTGGGAAATAAACCGGGATTGATTGCTGCTTTTGTTGTCTGTCTTACTCGCCAATAATTTTGACAAGCACGCGCTTGCGCCTTCGGCCGTCAAATTCTCCGTAAAAAATTCTTTCCCAGGTTCCGAAGTCCAGTTTGCCGCCGGTTACGGCAACTACTGCCTCCCTGCCCATTACCTGTCTTTTCATATGGGCATCGGCATTGTCTTCTCCCACATTGTGGCGGTATTGGGAAACCGGCTCGTGGGGGGCAAGTCTTTCCAGCCACTCGTCATAGTCCTGATGCAGGCCGGATTCATCGTCATTTATAAATACCGAGGCTGTAATGTGCATCGGGTTTATAAGTGCAATGCCTTCCTCGATGCCGCTTTCTGCCAGGCATTCTTCAACCTGCGGGGTGATGTTGATAAAAGCCCTGCGTGTTGGCACGTTAAAAGACAGTTCTTTTCGGTATGATTTCATCGTGCCTCCTTGCTGACCACTGTTTTTATGATTTTTTTTTGCAGGCGCTATCGCATTTTTTAAAGTTTAAGGCTTATTCTGCGGTCTATTTTTTCCGCCTTGTCGCGCTCGCTCCATTTAAAGTCTGTAAGGGAAACCCTGGGGATTTCGTCCACCTCGTCCTTGATCTGCTTTATGCCGTCTATGTTGTCCATGAAAGCATCGACCACCCTGGGGTCAAAGCTTATCCCGCGCTCTGAGCGGATTATTTCAAGGGCCACCTTCATTGGATAGGGGTCCTTGTAAGGCCGCCTGGAGGTAAGGGCGTCAAAGGTATCGGCAATCCCGACTATCCTGCCGCTCACAGGGGTTTCTTCTTTCTTAAACCCATGGGGATAGCCCTTGCCGTTCCATTTTTCATGATGGCACAGGGCTATTTCATGGGCTACCTTCAACACCTCCGCCTTTGAATCCGCGAGTATGGATGCGCCTATTGTTGTATGGGTCTTAATCGTCTCGAATTCATCTTCTGTAAGCCGGCCCGGCTTTAGAAGTATATTGTCCGGGATCCCGATCTTGCCGATATCATGCATTGGCGAGGCATAGCGGATTAGCTTGACCATTTCTTCTGAAAGTCCAATTTTTTCGGCAATCATGGTACAGTACCTGCTCATGCGCACTATATGATCGCCTGTTTCCTCGTCCTTGTATTCAGCAGCGCTTACAAGCCGGTTTATTGTATCAAGGTATGCGTAATCAAGCTCCTCGTGAGCCTTTTCAATCTCTCTGAGGGCTTTTTCCAGTTCGTTTACGGATTCTTCAAGCTGATGGTTTATTTGCTCGCGCTCGATTAAAAGATAGCGCATCCGAAGCACCCTTTTGAGCCTGATCATAAGCTCCCTGAAGCTGATGGGCTTCTGAATGAAATCGCTGGCACCGGCTGTAACAATTGATTCATAATTATAGTTTTCTGTAAATCCGGTCATGACCATTACATCGCAGTTATGTTCCGCCTTCACCTTTTCCAGAAGCTCAACCCCGCTCATGCCCGGCATCCGGATATCGGTAATTACGACATCTATCGGCGTGCTCTCTATTATCTCCATGGCCTGCTCGCCGTTTTCAGCCGTATAACATTTATAACCGGCCTTGCTTAATGCCTGGTAAATCATTTCGGTAATCGGTGCCTCGTCGTCAACCACCAGCACCGGGACCTGATCGGGTATGCGAACGTTTTCAAGTATCATAAAGGCGTCTTATTTTTCTGGTTTAGCTTGTTTATTTGTTTTTTTAAGAGCGTTACTTACAGCCACAGCCAGATCGCTTTTGTTTATGGGTTTTAACAGGACCGCTTCTATGCCAAGAGCTCTGGCTTTTTCCCGCCTGATCCGCTCACTGTAGCCTGTACACAGGATTGCGGGAAGATCCGGCCGGATTTCACGGATTGCTTTTATCAGCTCAAGCCCGCTTTTATTCGGCATGGTCTGATC
Organism: Desulfobacteraceae bacterium; assembly: GCA_021737565.1. Taxonomy (GTDB): domain Bacteria; phylum Desulfobacterota; class Desulfobacteria; order Desulfobacterales; family Desulfosalsimonadaceae; genus Desulfosalsimonas. Next base: position 10,176 of record JAIPDS010000082.1, read on the forward strand.
CGTTACCAGCAGATCAAAACGCTCGGGCAGGTGGCGGAAGGCTTCTTCGGCCTCAACGCCGCTGGTGCGCGGTATGACTTCATAGCCAAGACTTTCAAGCATTTGCTTTTCAAGTTCTACAAGCTGCTGCTCGTCATCCACCACCAGGATGCGGCCGGTGCCGGTAGGCATGGAGCCGTGATACCCGCCGGGTCGTATTACTTTGGCTGCTTCTTCTGCCACGGGAAGGAACACTGAAAAGGTGCTGCCTTTCCCGGGTGTGCTCTCAGCCCTGATAGTACCGCCTGCGTTCTTTACGATGCCGTAGCTTACGGAAAGTCCGAGGCCTGTACCCTTCTCCTGTTCCTTGGTTGTAAAATAAGGCTCAAAGATCTTGTCTATGATCTCAGGGGTGATGCCGCAACCGGTATCAGAGACTGTAACGCATAAATACTGACCAGGGGTGAGGTTGCGGTATCCGGGCGAAGTTTCTTCGGTGATTTCAACCTGCCTGAGGTCTACCTCCAGCCGTCCGGCATCGATGTTTTCCATGGCATGGTAGGCGTTTGTGCACAGATTCATTATTACCTGATGAATCCTTGCCAGGTTGACAACGGTTTTCCCGGTATCTTGCCGGATTCTTGATTTGATTTCAATGGAGGAAGGGATCGTGTTTTTAAGCAGTTTAAGGGTTTCCTTTATTACCGGCTGGATATAGACAGGTTCTGCAGGCTCGTTTGCGCTCTGGCGGCTGAAGTTTAAGATCTGCTGCACCAGGGATTTGGCGCGATCGGCGGATTTCATAACCTTTTCCAGGTTCTGGCGGGCCTGGCTTTCTTCGGGCAGATCCTGCATTGCAAGTTCTGTATAGCCTATTATCGGGAATAAAATATTGTTGAAATCATGTGCAATTCCGCCTGCCAGGGTGCCGATGGACTCCATTTTCTGGGCCTGCTGAAGCTGATCTTCAAGCTCTTTTTGT
>JAIPDS010000083.1 GCA_021737565.1 Desulfobacteraceae bacterium
ATCGGAATCTGGAATCTTTCTGTTATCTGGTCGGAATTGGTTATAGTATCTGCAAAATACTCTATTAAAAACGCCATGCCCACCCCGAGCATCAGCCCCAGCACAATTGCCAGCAAAAGGTTCCTCCTCACATCCGGCTTTGCGGGAAAAATCGGCAAAAACGCCCGATCCACAAGCTGTATACTCGAAGGCGAAACCCCGGCCATGGACTCGATCTCCTTGGCCCGCTCCAGCAGGCTCTGATAGATAGCCTTGTTGGTTTCCACCTCCCGGGCCATTATATTGTACTGGGTGGCCCTTTCGTTTAACTCCATGGCGCGCTCCTGGTAGCGCTCCATGCGCTGCCCAAGGGTCTTAACCCGGGCTTTTGCCGCAAGATACTCGTGCTCTATGGACTTAAATATCCTTTCAGTCTCTTCCTGTATGCGCTCTTCTATGCTGTTCATCCTGCTTTTGATCTTGAGCACGTCAGGATATTCCTCGTGGAAAGTTTCCACCAGGTTTTCGTATTCCGAGCGCAGCTCGGCCCGCTGGGCCTTGAGATCCTTTATCAACTCGCTGTTTAACACCTCGGGCAGGTTTTCCGGGCCGTCTTCTACAGCCTGCTGGTACTTGGTCTCCCTGCGGACCAGTTCGACTCCGCCTTTGCCAGGGCCTCGTTTGTCTCCTCTATCTGCCTGTAGGTGCTGTTTAATTTTGAATCCAGGGATACGATCCCGGCTTTTCTGGCAAATTCGTGCTGCTGCTCCTCGGCCTTTTCCAGGTTGATCTTTGCCCTGTCTATCTGCTTCATCAGGTATTGGCGGGCCTTTGCCGAGGACTCCACCTTCTGGTCCATCTTCCAGTCAACATACTGCTCCATGACCTCGTTTGTAACCACCCTGGACAGTTCCCGGTCAGGCGAAATAAAGGCAACATTTATGATCATGGAATCCCTGCTGGGCGAGACTTCAAGGTTTTCCCTGAAAAAATTCATCACCTTTCTTTCTTCCATGATCTCGTCCATGGGCATGCCTTCAAGCCCTTGCTTTTCTTCGCCTTCAGGTATAAGTAACTTAATAAAGTCCTTTACCCGGCCGACCAGGCCCGGCCCCTGGTCTTCTTCGCCCTTGATAACAGGATGCTCCCCCAGGTCCAGCTCGTTTATCACCCGTTCTGCCAGGGCCTTGCTCTTTAGCAGGTTCACCTGTGTGTTTAAAAATTCCTCGGTCCTTATCCTCTGCTCCACCACCTCCTCGAACTTGGTCACCCTTTCTCCTCCGGGGGTGACCTCAATTGTGCCGGAGGCCTTGTAGAGTTTTTCCGCGGCCAGGCTGAATATGAGCGTGGAGACAAAGGTAAGGAAAAGAACACCTACAACCAGCCACTTGCGCCTGAGGACTACGTCGATGTAGTCGCGCAGATGGATTTCTTCCTCTGTATCGGGGATTCCTTCCCTGTACTCGGCAGCGGGCAGCCCGCCTCCGCCGCCCTCGACCGGGAAACCCTCATTTTCCTTATTCTTTGCCATCCAAAAACTTCTCCGAGATTAAAATGAACTTAATTGACTTTTTCCATCTTAAAGTCATCCATCCAGACCGTCCCGTCAATATCACTGTCAAACCTGTTACTTTTATGCCGCCGCATCCTTATCATTACCGCCCTGCAGTCCTCTGCAGGCTTAAACCCGATGCTTTGCTCCCGCCAGTCCGTATTGCTCGGTATCATGGGCGTTTTCCAGTAACTGTTTTTACAGCCGGCCCCCCTGATCTCGACAAACGGCAGCTTGTCCGTGATCAGGTTCCTGCTTTTCCACAGGAAGGACAAATTATAGGTTCTGCCCGGCTCCACGGGCACGTATTGCCTAACATGGTAAAAATTTATGTTTTCCCTGCCTGAAAAATCGACTCTCAGACAATATCTGCCCTCGCTGCACCCATACCTATCCCGCCTTATATTCCAGGTATCGCCGGACCTTGCATGCCATCCGAAAACATTGCCGGACAGCGGCTTTTCAAAACCCGGATTGGCCATCTCGTCTTTTAGCCCGGTATACTGGTACCGGATGCGAACCGCCTCGCCGATTTTTTTCTGCCTGAAGAGAAATCTAACATACCTCTCATAGAGTTTCCGGTCAATATGGATATTTTCGGTCATTTTGCCCCAGGTTTTCAGGCTGTCTTCAACCCTCTGCCTTCTTATCAGCCAGTTAAGGTAATCAGGCAGGTTTGCGGGCTCGAGCTTTTCAAGCGCTTTTCCGGCCTGCCCCTCATAATGCATGTCCAAAAGATCCAGGGCCTGGTCCCTTAGCTTGTAAAAAGGGATTACAAAATTGACATTTTCCACGAACATCTCTTCCATGCCGAGCTGCCTGGCCATGAGCAACTGCTTCCACTTCCATCTTACCACGTCTCCGGCCAGCCGGTTGGTAAACAAAAGTATCTGCCTGGCGCTCTCTTCTTTACCCCCGGCCTGGGACACCTCTGCAAGCCTCAGCCAAGCATCCACATATAGCGGGTTAATGGAGACGGCCCTGGCAAAAAACCTCCGCGCATCCTTTGGCCGGTTTTCATACCAGGCTTTAATCCCGAAATCATACTGGGCAGGCGCAAAGTTTTTAAAGGCCTCTGCCTGCCCCCGGCCGCCGTAATCCTGGTTTTCAACCACACGGTGAAGCATCGCCCATTGCACCGCCCACACCACTGCGGCAGCCAGCACCAAACTCACCAATGCTTTTTTCAGGATTTTACTTAACCACATCACCACATTTTCCTTGTTCAACTTTGAAAGTTCAACGTTCAATGTTCAACGTTCAACGTTTAAAATCGGAAGGCATCTTTTTTGAACCTTGAACTTTGAACTTTGAACATTGAACTCTAAAAAAACTTCCACCACTTCTTCTTCCCGGCCCCTTGACTCCCAGGCCCGGGCACCTTCAGATTCCTGTCTGCCAGCACCCGCTCCGGGTTTATCCTCGCCATAATCTCTGCTGCCTCCTTGCCCACTGTCTTTCCGATCACCTCCAGGGCTTTTTTTACCCTGCCCGGGTGCCTGTATACCGTATCATGACTATCTGTCGCCAGGCAGTGCACATATCCTTTTTCCAGCAACCACAAGGCCGTCTCCTCCACCGGCCTTCCGTATCCGCCCAGAAACGAATCATAATTTGCCTGAACATAGACCCCCAGGGAAATGATATCATCAAAAAGCACCGGGTATTGCTTGAATTGGGCACACCTTTCAGGATGGGCCAGTATCACCCTGCAGCCTTTTGCCGAAAGCTCGGTAAATACCTGCTCCCACCCGACGGGCATCTGCTGGAAGGGCGCCTCCACCATCACGTAAGAAGTCCCGGCAAGCCCGCAAAGCCGCCCTTGTTCAAACAGCCCGGCAATCGCCCCGTCCATGGCTATCTCCATGCCGGCAAAAACCTTCACCCCAATGCCCTTTTGCTCAAATACCTCGTTTAACTCTTCCACGCCCCACTCGACAATATCTTTTCCCGGCATCCATGCAGTACCGGGAACAAAATGCGGGGTCGCCACCACCCGCGAAAACCCGGCCCCTGCATACAACTCACCCATTTCAACGCTTTGCTCCAGCGTTGCCGCCCCGTCATCAATGCCGGGTAATATATGGCTGTGCAGATCAATCATTTACTTGATCACACTCTCCAGGCACATAGATCTGCGTCAAATCGGGAAACTGAAAAAACTGCTTTCATTTCTTGCCCTTAGCGCCCCGTCGCGGGTTAATATTCAAAAGCTGTCGCCCGGCATACACTTCGGAGCGCGGATAGAGGTGATTTTCTGGTCAATGAGGCGTTCACCTTTATTAACCTGAAAACGAATCAAAAGATTGGCCTCTATCCTAACCAATAAAAAACATTATTGACATGAAAATCAAGTTGACATATGCTAATGGCATATATCAATTAACATTCGGAGGTTTTTATGAATACCACCGCCGCACAAAACAATAAGGGCGACAGATTTCGAATTGCCAGGCTTTTTCGCAATGGCCGGAACCAGGCTGTGCGCTTGCCAAGGGAGTTCGAAATAAAGGCCAGGGAGGTCATAATACGAAAACAGGGCGCAAGTCTCATTCTGACACCGCGACCCGAGACCTGGGAGAATTATTTTGCCTCTGCCCGCCACCTGAGCGAGGACTTCCCGGAAGATATCAATGACCTGCCCCTCGAAGCCGGGGAAGAGTTATGACGGACTATATGCTGGACACCAATGTCTGCATCACCATCATGAAAGGGCATCCGGGCATCAAAGCCAAAATAGTCAACATTGCCCCGGAGAAAATCGGCATCTCGAGCATTGTTCTGGCAGAACTTTCCTACGGGGTATGTAAAAGCGCTCAGAGGAAGCGCAATGAACAGGCTCTGTATGATTTCTGCTCTGTTTGCACCGTTTTGGACTGGCCCGGCCAGGCTGCAATTGCATACGGTGAAATCAGGGCCTCACTTGAGACACAGGGACGCATCATAGGGGCCAATGATCTGCTTATAGCAGCTCATGCCAGACACTTAAATGCCGTATTGGTCACCAACAATGTCAGCGAATTCAAAAGGGTCCCGGGTTTGTCAATCGAAAACTGGATATAATGATAAACATTTCGCCTTTATCCAGGGCCTGATCCAAATCGAAACACCCTTCGTATTGAATGTACGACCTTGCCCGGCCGCACAACCACTTAAAACTTAGCAAACGCGCTTAACCCATTGACATTCCACTCCGTCTACTTTACTTTATAACTATGAAACAGAAAAGCCCCTCCAATCCCCGGACAAAAGCCGATAAAACCAAGATCCAAAAACATATCGATGCACTTCGGCGCTTTAACAAATGGGAAGCCAACCGCGCTGACAAGATGCCGGACAACCAGAGCCTGGCCGTGGTATTCGAGTTATACGAGCTGGTTCCGGAAGCCGCCAGACAGCGGCCGGTGGATACACAAGGTATTATTAAAATGCACAAGGCCTTGGCATGCCTGAAATAAAGCTGCTCGAAAATGCCCTCGGCGATATCGCCGCACTCTTTGAGAAGCACAGAATCGAATACATGGTCATTGGAGGACTCGCCAATGCAAAATGGGGCCAGCCAAGGGCCACCCTGGACATCGATATAACGCTCTGGGTCTCCGACAGTGAAATCAAAAATCTCATTTCCCTGCTAAAAGGATCATATACCCTGCTGGTCGACAAACCGTTTGAATTCATCAGGGATACGCGGGTCCTGCCTTTGAAGGACCACCAGAATCAACGCATCGACCTCATTTTCGGGGCGCTGCCATTTGAGCGACAGGCAATCGAAAGATCCCTAAAAGTGGAAATCGGAAATACAGCCGTAAACTTCTGTACTCCCGAGGATTTAATCCTGCTCAAAATCATATCAGACCGCCCCCGGGACCTTGAAGACGTGCAGGGTATCCTCAGGTTCCGGAAAGAAACCCTTGACTACAACTATCTTGAACCCCGAATTCAGGATCTGGCAAATCTTCTGGACCGGCCCGACATTCTCTCCCAGTGGGAGCGCTGGAACCAGAAATCCCTCTGATAACCTTTTCATTTACTGCGGTCAAATGGCCGGGGCACGTCATATCATTTCCGGGGATCACCACCTGTTGTCTTTAAAAACTTATGAGCAAATCCGAATTATTACGGCAGCACAGTTTCTCAAGTGTATCAAAGCCTGATTAAACTGAATCCGAATCATTCCCGACACCGGCTGCACTGCCCTGAACACCAGCGGCACCGTTGCAACAACAAAAACAACCGCTCCATCCCGAATCAAAACCCTTGCCGACCCTCCTTATATATTCTTAACCACCTAAAACTTAATGAACTTAACGCACTTAAAGCTCTTATGTAAATTCAACTTGACATTTTATCAAAGATAATGTTAATTGAATTTAACACTCATGCCGGAGATCCTTATGGAAATGCAATATTGGTTTGCCGAACAGGAGGCAAGGCTTCGGAACCTGCCGACAACAAAAAGATGTCTTTATGCAAAAATCGACTGGTCAGCCAGGTGCCTTGGTATTCTGGGCGCAAGAGGCACAGGCAAAACCACCATTATGCTTCAGCGCCTGCTGGAATCCGAATCCGGCGGAGAAAAGGCGCTTTACGTCTCCGTAGATCACCCGCGCTTCCAGACTTTCTCCCTGTATGACTTCGGCCGAAATTTCCACGCATATGGCGGACGCGTCCTTGTGCTGGATGAAGTCCACAAATACCCGAATTGGGCAGGCCATATCAAAACCCTGTATGACTCCTGCCCGGAGCTGCAGATCATCTTTTCCGGATCAAGCGTGCTGCAAATGCAGGAGCAGGATGCCGACCTGAGTCGAAGAGCCGTAATGTACTGCCTGCACGGCCTTTCCTTCCGGGAATTTCTGCTTTTTGAACTTGGCGAGTCTTTTCCGGCTCTTACACTGGAAAATGTTCTCCAGGATCACGCTTCACACACCCGGGAGATCAACAACAGGGTCCAACCGCTGGAACATTTCAGAAATTATCTGCATTATGGGTATTATCCGTTTTTCCTGGAAGGAAAAGATGTTTATTCAATAAAGCTGGGCAATGTCATCAACCATGTCCTGGAAACGGATCTGCCCCAGGCCAGGCGCATAGATCTGCGCCAAATCGTGAAACTGAAGAAACTGCTTTCATTTCTTGCCCTTAGCGCCCCGTCGCAGGTCAATATTCAAAAACTGTCGGCCAGCACCGAGATTTCCAGGCCCAAAGTCTATGAATACCTTGAAAGCCTTCATCAGGCAAGGCTGCTGAACCTTATCAGAGGCGCAAAAGGCGGGTACAAAATCATTTCCAAGCCGGATAAGATTTACCTGGAAAACCCGAACCTGGCCTGTGCCCTCACAGAAGAACAAATCCATACCGGCACGCTTAGAGAAACATTTTTTGTCACCCAGATACGCAATGCTTACGCCCTTTGGCCTGCCGAAGCCCGGCATATACTTCGAAGCGCGTACAACGGAGATTTTCTGGTCAAAGAAGCGTTCACTTTTGAAATCGGCGGGAAAAACAAAACAGCCGCACAAATAAAGGGTGTTGACAACGCCTTTATTGCAGCCGATGAAATAGAGACCGGCTTTAAGGCTAAAATTCCGCTCTGGCTTTTCGGCTTCCTCTATTAACCTGCTTGTATAATACTGCCATCTACCCACTTAATCATTTAAAACTTACCCTCCACAACCTTGAACCTTGAACCTTGAACCTTAAACGCGGCTTTGAGCATCGAGAAGCTTTAATAATCATTTCAGGCGCGATAAGTTAAAAAGTTAAGAACGTCCCCCCCCTCACTCTTAATCACCACTTAAGACTCATTATCTATTGACATCCGGTATAATAATAATATATTTTTTATACCATGGAATTTGAATTTGATGAAAAAAAAGCCATGCAAATAAACAAAAGCACGGAATTGACTTCATTGAGGCTCAGGCTTTATGGGAAGACCCCGATCGGGTAGAAATCCCCGCCAAAACAATTGATGAAAACCGATTCTTGCTGATCGGTAAAGTTTCCAAAATTCATTGGTCTGTCATTGTTACCTGCAGGCAAACAAATGTCAGAATTATTTCAGCAAGAAGATCAAGAAAAGAGGAGATCGAAATTTATGAAAGCTGAAGATCTGGATAAAAAATTCGATAAAGGCGAAAATATAACCAAACACCTGGATCTCACGAAAACCCGCCGCCCTGGCCAGGAGACAAAAAGAGTTAACGTGGATTTTCCCGAATGGATGCTCCACAGCCTGGACAAAGAGGCCAAAAGACTCGGTGTGCCCAGACAATCGATTATCAAAGTATGGATCGCCGAGAGGCTAAAGGAATTATCTTAATCACATTTCAGGCGCAATAAGTTAAAAAGTTAAGAACGTCCCCCCTCTCTCACTTTGAACGTTGAACTTTGAACTTTGAACGCTGATAAGAATCACAAAATACAAAAGATTTGCCGGAATCTGCAGATTAAAATCAAAAACACTGTGAAACGCAATTGATATCAACCCTGCACAAGCCCCAACCCCGATAAAAAACCGCATCGCATCCATCTCAGGCCCGTACTTCCATATCCTTCCGACACACACCCCCAGAAAACAAAAAAACCGCCCACGATAAATAAAAACCCCGGCCATCCCGCCTCTGCCAGAATCTGCAGATAATAATTATGCGCATGCGTAAACTTGATCCCCAGAGGCCCGTGCGCATTATATACAGGCATCACAGCCTCGTAATTTCTAAGCCCTACCCCTGCGGGATGATCACCTATCATCACCAGGGTATCCCTCCAGATATCCACCCTGGAGCCCGCATGCGCATCAATCATCAAAAACCGCCCCACAATCTCCTCAAACCCGATCACATTTCCGTAAAACAGCAAAAACCCCAGCCCCGCAAGCATGGCCGCCCACGCAGGCCACGAAAACCTTCTTCCCCCCGCGTGCGTTAAAACCACAAAAGAGACAAACCCTATAAAAGCGCCCGTAATCCCTGCCCTTGACTTTGAAAAAAGAAGCCACAGCAGCATGAAAACCGGCACAGCCCATAAAAAAAGCTGCACCCCCACCTTATCCGAGGCCAGAAAATTCTTAAGCCGTCTCCTATACCCGCCCCCGGCATAAACATCACCGCCCCAGATCCGCCCCAGGGCCAGCACCAGCCCCAACCCAACAGGCCATACCATCTCAATCAAACCGGCAAAATGATTCCTGTTGATATAAGTGCCCCTGGCATCCCCCAGGTAGGCCCCTGTGTCTGCCCACAAAACCCCAAGCGTTGGAATCAGCGCCTGCACAAGCCCGTATTGCGCCTCAAACAGGGCAACCTCCATCATCACCCCGGCAATAATAATCAAATTCCTGCTTCTTGCCGCATACCCCCAAAACACCCTTGCAAAAAGCAGCACCCCCACCAAAAACACCCACCATGCCAGGGCATTACTCCACAAATAGGCAAAAGCCTCAGCCCCTGCATCCTTTCCCAGCAGCTCCGCACTTTCCTCCAGCACTCCAAACCGCACCGGGCTTACTGCCTCCAGCACCACCCCGGCAGCGGCACAACCTGCACCAGCGTAAACACCAAAAAAGCCCCTGCAGTCAAAGCGACCCAGGGGCTCTTTAAAAACCCGAAATCAACCTCCCTTTTCCACCACAGCACCAAAAATCCGCATACCATCACCGCCGCATAAACACCCCACACCACCGGCTGCACCGCCCCAAACACCAGCGGGGCCGTTGCAACAACAAAAACAGTCAAACCATCCCTAATCAATCCTTAACTCCAAATTTTTTACCAGCAGTCTGGCTTCTTTCCAAGCTTCGATGTCTTCAAAGCGGGAAATTTTCATGGTTCAAGGTTCAAAGTTCAAGGTTCAAGGTTATTTGAGCTTTTTTTCGATATATTTCAAAATCTCTTCCAGTGAGATTTCCATGCTTTAAAATCAATAATTTGGTAAGAAGAAACAACAGGGGCTGTATCAAGCAAGTTGAATATTTTCACTTCGGAGCTCTTTTATTTTTGCATTAGTGGCAGCAAGTTCCTTGTTTTTTGTTTTTCGTTGAAGGGGGTGAAGTCAATTGCGAATCCTGTTTGACATTTCCGATTGTTTGTTGTATTTCTAAAAATCAGCATATTTGCTGCACAATGGAAACAGATTATGAACTGGGTTGAATTTAAAAACAAGATGTTTGATCTCGGCTGTTTCAACATTCATCAGGTATGTGCATGGCGGCCGGGATTTGATCGTAATAATTTGGTCCGCTGGACGAAAAAGGAGTACCTCGTGCATCTGAGGCGTGGATGGTACGCCTTTCCCGAATACAAAGTTAAGCCGGATTTTGCCGAATATATCGCCGGCAAAATCTACAGCCCTTCTTATATCAGTTTGCACTCGGCACTCGCATTTTATGGATTGATTCCCGAATCCGTGGTCCAGATAACCAGCGTGACATCACTGAAAACCGCCTCGTTTACAAACGACTTCGGTGAGTACACCTATAAAAGCGTCAAGAGAGATTTGATGTTCGGCTATTTCCGCCGTCCTGTTGCAGACGGTCGGGCAACCCCTTATGCGACCAGGGAAAAAGCGCTGCTGGATCTGCTGTATCTTTATCCTTTCTATAATACGGAGTCCGAGCTTGCCGAGCTCCGGCTCGATCGGGATATACTGCGTGAGAACTGGGACCGGCAGACATGGCGGTCAATGGGAAAACGCTTCCGATGTGCACGTCTTGAAAAGCGCATGCAGTTACTTGAAAAGGTGTATAACTTATGATCACAATGGAGCAGATCAAAAATTACTATCCGGGCTCAATGGCTGAGAATGCAGTCTTTCAAAAGCACATTCTCAAAGAATATGTACAGTTATTAGCCCTGGACTATCTTTCCACTACAGAGCACATCCGCAAAATGACCTTTATCGGAGGCACAAACCTGCGGCTGGCCAAGGGCATTGATCGTTTTTCCGAAGACCTGGATTTTGACTGCAAAAACCTTACCGAAAAAGAGTTCATCCGGATGTCCGATGATGTTCTTGCCTTCCTGCAGCGCAGCGGATTTAACGTTGAGGCCAGAGAGCGAGAAAAGAGCCGGTTGAAGGCGTTTCGACGCAGTCTTTATTTTCCGGAGCTTCTGTTTAACCTGGGCATTTCCGGCCATCGGGAGGCGCGTTTCCTGATGAAAATCGAATCCCAGGATCAGCAGACACCCTATGAACCCGTCATGGAATTCATCAGGGGTTGCGGTTTTTTCTTCCCGTTTCCGGTTCCGTCCGAAGCGGTACTTTGTGCCATGAAGATTGCCGCCATGCTCAACAGAGGCAAAGGACGTGATTATTACGATGTCATGTTCCTGCTGTCGCGGACAGAACCGGATTATCAGTTTCTTACTATCTGCTGCGATATCCACAACCTTGCCGAATTGTAACTATTCAGCGTAATATCCAACAAGCATTACTTTTTTAAGAGGAAGCATGGTTCCTTTCCACTAAACAAAAGTTCCAGGGCCTGGCTCGATCTGACCCCTTGTTTACGGCAAGTTGACAAATAGCCACGGATAC
>JAIPDS010000084.1 GCA_021737565.1 Desulfobacteraceae bacterium
CTGGGCGTGATCCCCCTGGAAAAAGAATCCGGTGAATATCCACTGGAAAAGGTTTTTCAAAACGATCCGCGGGCCGCAATGTCGGAGGCGTTAAGAACAAGCAGGGTCTCGATACAGCTTTCAGGCTCCGGCTCCACTGCAAAATGCATAGCGCTTACCAGTACTGTTCCGGGCGAGGGCAAGACAACGATCTCCTCGAACATGGCCCAGGCTTTTGCGGGTGCGGGCGAAAGGGTGCTGCTGATCGACGCGGACTTAAGAAAACCCAGGCTGCACAAGATCTTTCCGGCGGAAGCTTCAAATAACGGCCACGGACTGTCAAGCTATCTTGCAGGCGTGGTAAATGATAATATTATAAGCGCCACTGACGTGGAAAACCTTTATTACATACCATCCGGGCCGATACCGCCCAATCCGGTGGAACTGCTAGCATCGGAGCGTTTTGCAGAGCTGATGAAAAAGAGTGGTGAAGATTTCGACAGGATAGTGATAGACGCCCCTCCGCATCACGGGTTTGCGGACGTTTTGGTGCTTTCCCGGCAAGTGGGAGGTATAATTCTTGTATGCGGCATGGGCGAGGCAACACGCGACGGCCTGCGCCATTTCAAACGGTCCATGGGCAACGTGCAGGGCACCGTGCTGGGCTGCATTGTAAACAAGATCAATCTTCATCAGAGATACGGATACCGGTCTTATTACAAGTATTACAGGGCGTATAATTATGAGTACGGTAAGGAAAAAGGCAGGAAGAAGTTGATGGGTAATGGGTAATGGGTTATGAGTTATGGGTTATGGGTTGGTTGGATATAAACAAAAGAAGGGAAAAGCGGCGGCAAAGGGAGGTGCTGGGGGGTTTTTTGCGGATTGTCAGGGAGGCGGGCAGTACGCCTGAACTGATTCAGCGGGTGGCCGAGAGCAGGTTTTAAATGAGGTGCTGCGCGGCCCTGGCAAAGGCGGAGCAAAACAGGGCAGGGAGGCTTGCCGGACTGAGAAGAAAACTGGAGACAGAAGCGCGGCTCCGGGGATATTGCGTGGAGGATATAAAAAGGCGGCTTGCGCCGGTGGCCGGGGTGCTGGGGCTGGCTGACGCACGCGATGTCCAGGCGGGACTACAGGCCGATTATTACAGAACCCTTAAGGTTTCAGCGGGCGCCGGGGATAGCGAGGTGAAAAAAGCCTTTTGCCGCCTGGCCAGGCAGACCCATCCGTATGCCGCCGGAGGCGGGAGGGAGCGTTTTATGGCTGTTCACGAGGCCTACGAGGTGCTCTCGGATCCGGCAAGAAGGCGCCAGTATGACCAAAGCAGAAGACATGAAATGCATTTGCCATGGACCGAAGAAACTGCCCCCGGCTATCAGGGCGGCCGCGGGCAAGACGATTTTCCGGCCGGCCAGGTTCGCGGAACTATTTACTTGATGGCAGCGGTTGTGGCTGGACTGATCTTTGTCGCAATTGTTGCGGATATGATAATACGAAGATAGGAACGACCCTACCGGGCTGGATCGCGGAATGTAACCCCGGCGCCGGGTACGCCGAGGGTGATGCCCGCGCCGTGAAATAGCTTGCCCCAGAAACTGGATTCCACGAGTATAATGTCACCGTCCTGAACCGCTATTTTGTCCGGGACCCTGCCTTTTTCGTCCAATTGAAGCCTGATTTCCTCCCTTTGGCCTGATTCCTTTCTGCGCAGCAAAATCAACTCGTCGTCATCGGCATACGGCGCCATTCCGCCGGCTGCGAGGAGGGCCTCGTTTATGGTTACAACGTCCTGTATACGGTATTTTCCGGGCCTGCGCACCGCGCCGTCCACAAAGAATGAGCCGGCCTTGGGTATAAAAATCACGTCCCCGGCGTTGATCTGGATATTGAGCTCTGTTTGGCCCTTGTTTACCAGCTTGTCAAGGTCAACCATGTAGGTTTGGGGAGACTTGTCGCCGGGAGCGCTTTCAAGCTTTCTGATCTGGGCTATGCGGCCGGCGTCTTGGGTCAGTCCTCCGGCAAGGGCTATGGCATCGAGCAGGCGTTGGCGGGTGTGGCTGTCGTACGTGCCGGGGTTTTCCACTTCACCGACAACGGTAACGCGCTGGCTGTAGTGCTCCTTTACAAAGATGCTGACATGGGGGTTCTTTATATAGGTTTCCTCGTAGCGCTCCTCTATATGAGTCTCGGCCCCGGAGGCGGTCAGGCCGCCTATTTCAACCTCGCCGAGCAGGGGAAGCGAGATCCAGCCCCTTGAGCTTATGCGCACTTCCGCGTTTAGTTTTTCGTCCTCAAAAACCTTGACCTCGATAAGGTCGCCGGGCCCGAGTACCTGTTCCGCCCTGGAATAGAACATGTCAGCTTTTGAAAATACCTGCTTGTTGAATTCCTCGGTGATTTTGGACTGCTCCGCATCATAGGCGGCTCTTTGAAGGCTCTGCGGTTCGGGTCCATTCCTGGCGCATCCGGTGGTAGCCGCGGCAATAAGAATTGCCGCGGCTATGGAGATAAGAGTTTTTGCCGGCTTCATTTTCGCGGAACAGAACTGTTAAGGAGCCGAGGGGCTTGCATCCTCGTCGTCATCGTATGATATGGCATAGGCTGTTCCGCCGATGCCTATGGCGCCTATGGCCACAACCCCGTTTTTTTCGGCGATAGAAAGACTTGACCACCATCCTGCGGGCGGAGGGGTCTGGCGGTCGGATTCAGGGTTGTCACCTGCCTGGGCCAGCAGCATGCTCTGGCCCGTGTCAAGCTTTTGCTGGCCGTCGGCCGAGGCAAGGATTATCGAGCCTCCGTCCAATACCCCGACTTCGCTGGTTTCATCTGTGACTTTTACATAGCCCTCTACAAACCGGCTGTTTGAGGAAGCATTGAGCATCACCTGCTCTGTTGATACAGCGCCCTTTGGCGTAAGAAACACCGTGGAACGACTCCCGTCTGTCAGCCCGAAATATACGGTCCCGGATATAACGCTGAGATAACTGTACTTGTCATCGGATTCCACCGCAAAACGGCTCTGATCCTCTGCGACAATCGATATGTCCGCCAGCCTGATAGCACACCTGCCGCCCGCCGTTTCCAGGAGCCTGCCTTCGGGCACCGGCATTTCCTCGCTGTATTCAGCGATTTTTTTGCCGTCCTGGTATACAGCCACTTTGTCTTCGGGCATGAGTCTTGAATTCTCAATGTCGCCCGCCAAAACGGCTCCGGGGATAATGATTGCCGCGCACACTGTTAAAACGATAAATTTCAACAGTTTCATAGGGACCACCTCAATAATTGCTTTGGTTAAAAGGTCATGTGATGCCGGCTGACCAAATTTATGTTAAAAATTATAAGTTAAGTGTATAAAAAGTTAACCATAATCTTATGGATAGAATTTTATCGGCCGGCGGCTTTTTTGCGCAGCTTTCTTACATCCCCGACCCTTATGGTGATGTTTTCCGCGTCAAAATATTCAAACAGGGGGATGGTGTATTTTCTGGAGGCTTTTGTCATTTCCTTGAACCGGGCCGGGGTTATCTCCCCGTTTTCCGAAAGAAAGTCCACAAGCCTGGCCTTTAAATCCCGTATTGCATCCGCGTGGAAAAAAAGCTCTTCCTTGACCTTTACGATACTGCCTTCGTCCACCAGGTGCATGAGCACGTTTTTGACCACAGCAGGCTTGGCATTGAGCAGCCCTGGCAGTTCTTTGAGATAAGGCGGCTGCAGGCCCTTTTCAGCATAGAGGGATAGTATTTTTTCCTTTAAGTCAGACTGGTCGGTCTGCAGGGTTATCCTGTGGCCGGCAAGCCTGATGCTGTCATCGCTCCGGGCGATCACTTCCTCCCTGTCCAGCATGTTTATCAACTGGTTAAACAACCTGGAGGTTTTTATCTCCGGAAACTTTGAGCGCAGCTCGCCCTTGGGCATGCCCTCCTTTAAGGGGTTGGCCCCGTGATAGGCCGAGAGCTTTTCGGTGACCGCCGCCCGGAAATCATCGAGCGCCAAATAATGAACATATCTTTTTTCGCTGCGTTCTGTCTGTATGACGGTGCGCTTTGACAGAAGTTTGCTTAAAGCCGCGTCAAGGGCCTTGTCTGTCAGGTTGGTAAGAACCTTGAGTTCGCTGAATGAGAGCTCCTTATATCCGGCCATGGCTATGTGTTCGGCCGTAAGGGTTTCCGGATCAGGATCCAGAAGACGGGTAAGCTGCTCTGTTGTTTCGCTGCGGAATCGCCTGTGCTTGGGAGGCGCGGGATTTAAGATCCTGCCGCCGCCAAGGGTGCGCACCGGGGAATAGCTTCTTATGACAAACCTGTCGTCGCGCACGCAGGCCAGGGGTCTTTTAAGCCTTGCCTGTGCCGGGGCGGTTTCTCCGGGTTCAAGAACTTCACGGTCAAGAAGGATAATGTTGCAGGGGACCTGGCTGGTGCCAATGTGAAAGCGCACCCTGTCACGGTTTTTAAGGGGCCGCTCCGCGCTTTCAAGCAGTTGGAGCTCTAAGTCTACCATGTAGGCGGGGATCAGGGTGTCGGGCCTTGCAAGTACGTCCCCCCGGTTTATGGCATGCTTGTCAACCCCCTGGAAATTAATGGCCGTGCGGAGTCCCGTCTCCGAGGATTCAACCGGACGGTCGTGAACCTGGATTCCGCGTATTTTTGTGGTTATGCCGGATGGATATACCATTACCGGTTCGCCCGTGTTGATGCGGCCTGAAACCAGGGTGCCGGTTACCACTGTTCCGAATCCTTTCATGGAAAACACGCGGTCAATGGGCAGTCTGAATATGCCGATAGGAGGGCGTTCGGGAAGGGCCGCGCAGTAGCGGTCAAGGGTGTTTATAAATTCATCAAGTCCCTGGGCGGTAACCGAGGAAACAGGCACTATGGGGGAATCCTCCAGGAAGGTTCCTTTCATGAAGTCGCTTACGTCCTCGGTGACAAGCTCCAGGAGCTCGTCGTCCACGGTATCGATCTTGGTTAGCACCACAAAACCGTACCGGATGCCGAGCAGGCTGCAGATCTCCATGTGCTCGCGGGTCTGGGGCATGACACCCTCGTCTGCGGCAACCACCACGGCTACGACGTCTATGCCGGTGGCGCCTGCTACCATGTTTTTAACGAATTTTTCATGGCCGGGCACATCCACAACGCCGATATGAAGACCGCTTGGCAGGTCTATGGAGGCAAACCCCAGCTCTATTGTTATCCCCCGGCGCTTCTCCTCTTTAAGGCGGTCCGTGTCAGTGCCGGAGACCGCCTTTATCAGGCTGGTCTTTCCGTGATCTATGTGGCCGGCGGTGCCGAGGATGATCTGTTTCAAGACAGGATTCCCGTTATTTTTTGTCTTTTTTGTGGATAAGCTCAAGTCCGTATGCAGCGCCCACCAGGGCGACAAACAGGCCCGCGGCAAAGACGGGGCCCGCCTCAGGGCGAAACACCCGCGCCAGGACGACTGCGAGCACGGCCCCGGTTATTATTCGTATAATTGCCTTTGTGGAATTTTTCACCATGACCTCCGGCTTGATTTTAGTGCAAAAAAAATATGTAATCAAAATGGCTCCCGGGGTCAATAAGAAGTTTGGCGGGCCGGTGCTTGAAAATCACCGGCCGGTTTTTATATTTTTATTTGGCAAGGAGAAAGGACTTGAAACCGGCGTGCTTTTTTGTTAAATGTGCATGGTTTAATTGTGGTGAGTGTAGCTCAGTCGGCAGAGCACCAGGTTGTGGCCCTGGGGGTCGTGGGTTCAAGTCCCATCACTCACCCCATTTTTTCCTCCAGGCATCGCCAAACCATGCGCCCGTAGCTCAGCTGGACAGAGCGCCGGACTTCGAATCCGTAGGCCGCAGGTTCGAATCCTGCCGGGCGCGCTCCACCGCATTAGCTGAATTGAACGTGTCCCTGCCCCCTGTTTTATTTATCCGCGGGAAAAGAGATATGCCCTTTTAATAATTCGGCAAATTTTTCCGATGCAATAGGTTTGCTGAAATAAAATCCCTGCATTTCATCGCAGGAGTGTCCGCGCAGATAATCCATTTGTTCAACCGTTTCCACGCCTTCGGCTACCACCCTCAGGCTAAGGGTTTTGCCCATGGAAATTATGGCTTCGGCAATCGCCTTGTCTTCCGAATATTCCGGAAGATGGCGGACAAAGGAACGGTCTACTTTCAGGGTATCCACCGGAAAATTTTTAATCTGGGCCAGGGATGAATAGCCGGTACCGAAATCATCGATAGCCAGACGCACCCCCAGGCTTTTTATCCTGGCCAGCACGGCAATCATTCGTCCCGGATTATGCATCACCATGCTTTCCGTGATTTCCAGCTCCAGAAGCTCGGGTGCGAGACCCGACTCCTTCAGGGCCGTTTTGATGTCTTCGATCAGATTTTCATCAACGAGCTGACGGTATGATAAGTTTACAGCCATGCACACGGGAGGAAGTCCCTGTTTCTGCCAGGCGACATTCTGCGCGCACGCGGTTTTCATGACCCAGCGGCCGATAGGGATAATAAGCCCGGTTTCCTCGGCGACCGGGATGAATTGTGTCGGTGTTATTTCACCAAGATGAGGATTGTTCCAGCGCAAGAGCGCCTCCACCCCGGTAATCGCACCTGTTTTGAAATCCAGCTTGGCCTGATAGGCGAGCGAAAGTTCGTTTCGCTCCAGGGCAAAACGAAGCTGTGTTTCAATGGAAAGTTTTTCGACAGACTTTATCTTAAGTTCTTTTGAATAAAACTGATAATTATTCTTGCCTTCTTCCTTGGCAGAATACATCGCGATATCGGCATTTTTTATCAAGGATTGTTCGTCTTCACCGTGTCTGGGATAAATGCTTATGCCGATACTGGCAGTGACGCGGCATTCCTGGGACATAATCGTAACAGGTTTTATAGTCGTGGTTAAAAGTTTGTGAGCCACGGTAGCCGCCGCAGACTGATCTTCTATTTCTTCAATCATGACGACAAATTCATCCCCGCCCATACGAGCGACAACGTCCATGGCGCGTAGGGTCTGGCGGAAACGTTCGGAAATTTCCTGCAGAAGCTGATCGCCTGCTTCATGGCCGAGAGAATCGTTTATAATCTTGAAACGGTCAAGATCAATGAAAAGTACAGCCAATTGCCGGTTATTGCGTTTCGCGCCTTCAATGGCATGATTTAAAAGCTGGCTGAACATCAGGCGGTTGGGCAGGCCGGTAAGGCCGTCGTGTGTTGCCATGTATTGAATTTTTTCTTCGTGTCTTTTCCGCTCGGATACATCTCGTGCTATTCCCCTGAAGCCTACGGGTTCGCCGTTTTCATCCCTTATCAGGGCAATCGATATTTCATTGTAGGAGGTGGTGCCGTCTTTTTTGATGATTTCGAGCTCATGTGCCTTTACAGGTTTTCCCGTATTATAGATATCCATGAAAAGATCAAACAGGATTTGCGCGTTTTTTTCGTCTGTGTACTGATGCCTGTCCATGCCGAGAAGTTCGTCGTGAGTATAGCCGAGATTGCGGCACTCGGCTTCATTTACAAAGGTGAAATTGCCTTCAAGGTCTGTTTCAAAATAGCCGTCTTGTATCTGCTCAATGATGGTGCGGTATCTTTCCTCAGACTGGCGGAGTTGTTCTTCCATCTGTCTGCGTTCCGTGATATCCCGGGCGATACCGCGAAAACCGACAATGTCGCCTTTTCCGTTTTTGAGGGGAAACCCCGCAAGTTCGGCAATACCGATATTTCCGTCCTTATGAACAGCCCTGTAAACAATATTTCTTTCCGGCTTACCTGTTTTATATATATTGTTAAAAGCATTATAAACTATCGGGGCGTTCTCTTTGACCATGTAATTAAAGGAGTTTTTTCCAATAAGTTCCTCGCGCGAATATTTTAAAAGCCGGGCGCTTGTTTCATTGACAAAGGTGTAATTTCCGGCAAGATCAACCTCAAAATAGCCGTCGTTCATTTCCTCGAGTATTGTGCGGTATCTTTCCTCAGACTGGCGTAGTTGTTCTTCCATCTGTTTGCGTTCTGTGATGTCGCGCGAAATACCCCGAAAACCGATCTTTTTGCCGGTTTTATCCTTGATGAGGGAAAGTGAAAGCTCATAGGTTCCTTTGGTCCCGTCCTTTCTGATGCATTCCATCTCCAGGACACCGGGATTTTCGGTATTGTAAACCTCGGTATAAAATTGAACGGTTTTTTTAAAGTTATCCTCGTCCTGGAAGAAACGGCTGTTTGACCCTGTTAATTCTTCGCGGGAATATCCGAGATGTTTGCAAATCATGTTATTCATAAAGGTGATTCTGCCATTGAGATCTGTCTCGTAATAAGCGTCATTGATTGATTCAATGATTGTGCGATATTTTTCCTCGGATTGGCGCAGCGCCTCCTCTGATTGCCTTCGCTCGGTGATATCCCGGGCAATGCCGCGGAAACCGAGCGTTTCACCGATGTTGTTTTTTATCAGGGATACCGATATTTCGTTAATAGCCCTGGTCCCGTCTTTTTTGGTCAATTCTACGTCGTATGCGGTAACGGGTTTATTTGTTTCGTAGACCTCGATAAAAAGGTGTAATAGTCTTTTGTGAGTCTCTTTATCTCCGAACAAACGCGAGTCATTGCCGAGTAATTCTTCACGCGAAAAGCCGGTATTTTTGCATTCCGCATCGTTAACAAAGGTAAATTTCCCGTTCAGGTCGGTTTCAAAATAGCCGTCTGCCATTTGTTCTATTATGGAGCGGTATCTTTCTTCGGACTGGCGGATCGTTTCTTCCAGAATTTTGCGGTCGGTAACGTCGCGAATAATCCCCCGGAAACCGGCCGGCTTGCCGGAAGTGTCTTTAATCAAAGAAGCAGAAACTTCAATGTGTTTTTTACTCCCGTTTTTTGTTATTATTTCATAGTCGAATATCGATCCGGTTTTCCCGGTTTTATATATATTATTAAAGGCATTAAAAGCTTTTCTGGCATTTTCCGCATCTGTATATCGGCGGTTTTCCATGCCGATTAATTCTTTTCTGGAATAACCAAAGATTGTGCACATAGAATCGTTTACAAGAGTAAACCGCCCGGATACATCTGTTTCGAAATAACCGTCATTAAGATTTTCCAAAATGGAAAGGTAATTATCTTCGTTGGTTTTGTTGCCTGATTTGGATTTTCCGGCCATAAAAGGTAGCCTCCCCGTGAATGAACCGTTGGACGTAATTGTTTGGATAATTCGGATAAAATGTTAGCTTCTATTTATATATATGATATCATTATCATTATAAAGACATATTTAGAAAGATTAATTTAGATGGCACCGTAAAAAGTCCAATATCTGCGTTACGCGCAGTTTCTCAGAATTTCACGTACGGCTAAGTACCCTGCATTCTTCGAAATTGCGCAAGCCTTGATCTTGAACTTTTTACGGCGCCATCTAAAATCAGACTTTTTACGAAGCCATCAATTTTTAATGGGTTAATTTTTAACCTGTGACCTGAATGCTTATCAAGTGGCGAAAATTACTTTACATGCAATGGGAATTTTGTTAAAAGCGTTTTTATTTTTTTAGGTTGGCTCATTTCATTGTGGAGTATTGGCATGCCGACAATTGAATTGCATGAAAATCCGCGTCAAATTGGCGTCTTTGGATCCGGGACGGTAAATGATCAATGTTACAAACTTGCCTACGAGGTAGGTGCAGCCATTGCGCGGCTCGGCCATATTGTAATCAATGGCGGGCTTGGCGGGGTTATGGAGGCCTCAGCCAGGGGAGCTGCAGATGCCAAAGGCCTGGTAATAGGCGTTCTGCCCGGAGACCAGTTTGACGAAGGCAACCAGTACTCCACGGTCAAAATCCTGACCGGTATGCAATATGCTCGAAATTATATCAACGGGCTGAGCTGCCACGGTGCGATTGTCGTTTCCGGATCAAGTGGTGCATACGAAGAAGCTAGGCGTGTGTGGGAAGGCCGTGGACCGGTCGTGGTCCTGGCCGGCAGCGGCTCACCAACGGGGGCCGCAGCCACAATGATGGATCGCCAGGTAAAATTTGGCCTGGCGTTTCCCGAGGACAAGCAAAAACCCTATGATATTTTTACAGCTCATTCTCCGGAAGAGTCCGCAGCCCTTGTTATCAACCTGATTGAGAAAGGGTATCCGCATAATGAATCCGAATAATAACGGAAATGGTTTTGGGTCCCAGATCTGCGCACCGACAATTGGCACCATGTGGGCCGGGTTGGTCAAAGAGATTATGGATACCGGTGAAACGTCTTTTGATGAGGGGCGCGAGCGCAAGGCCATTTCAA
Organism: Desulfobacteraceae bacterium; assembly: GCA_021737565.1. Lineage (GTDB taxonomy): Bacteria > Desulfobacterota > Desulfobacteria > Desulfobacterales > Desulfosalsimonadaceae > Desulfosalsimonas. The sequence continues at coordinate 10,244 of JAIPDS010000084.1, forward strand.
ACGTCAGGGTCAAATCCGCCGCCCAGAACTATCCCGACCCGTTCATTGATGAGCTCTGCAATGAAGATCAGCTCAGTGCAATGCTGGATCTGGTGTTTGAAAAGGACGAAATGCTCGATGTTGACGTGGTTCAGAGTTTCAGCCCCGGTGCAAAGAGTTACTGCCACCGGATAAAAGAAGGACGGATGGTGGAGTTCGTTATCGAGCGGCTCAGTCTTATACCGGAAAGCAAGAAGGCCGTTATTGTTTTCCCGACATATGAAGATTACGCCGCTGTCTTACAGGATCACCAGGATGATTATCTTCCCTGTCTCGTTTCGATCCAATTCCGGCTGCTGCCAATGAACGGAGGGTATTGCATGCACACCACCTTTTATTCACGTTCGATGGATGCATGGCAGAAAGGGCACGGCAACTTTCTTTCCATTGCCATGCTATCCGATCATGTGCGTAAGGAGATTAGCGGCCGGATCAACAAGCCCATCAACATGGGACCGCTGGACGGGCTCATATGTGATGCGCACATATACAAGGAGAAGTACGGGGAGGCCGCTAACCGTCTATCCAATGTTGAGTTCGATACAAATATTAAGTGTTTAAGTGTGATGGCGCCGTAAAAAGTCCAATATCTGCGTTACGCGCAATTTCTCAGAATTTCACGTACGGCTAAGTACGCTGCATTCTTCGAAATTGCGCAAGCCTTGATCTTGAACTTTTTACGGCGCCATCTAAAATCAGACTTTTTACGAG
>JAIPDS010000012.1 GCA_021737565.1 Desulfobacteraceae bacterium
AAATGACACTTCCGTAAAACCCACCTCATCCCCCTTGTTCAAAAAAGATATTTTCATATAGAGTCGACACCGGGCTTGTTCAACCTCCGGATAAGATCGTGGTTCGTTTCACTCACACGATCTATCCTTGTTCGTTGGGAAGTCCATGGGTATCCCCCCAACCCCTCCCTTCAATCCTTTGTTTTGATCTTGTTGACGAGACCTGGACCTATCATGAAAACAGCCTCTTTGATTTACCTCAGGGCCTGATGTTTGCTTCGAGCGCGTTTTTGCCTGACTACGGGCATATCCTGTTCGGCGGGGCTAGCGGGGCTAACATTCCTTATGCTTCCGGCAAACTCTATCTTCTTGAAACCCACGCAGGAGACGATGATGACGATGATGATGACGACGACAGCAGCGGAGGCGGAGGATGTTTCATTAATCTCCTCAGGTGGTAACTGACCAAAAACTCCTGCGGGGCATTGCGTCCCGCAGGAAAAATATGTGTCTGAGAGGTTTTTTATGAAATCTTTTTGCGTGTTTTCTATTATTCCTGCCCTGCTTCTTTTTACTGCCTGCTGCGGCATGTCATCCCGGGAAAATATCCAAACCGGCGAATCGGCAAAACAGGAGTACCTTGTTCAGTTCGAGCAGGGTACAGGCAAGGACCGGATCGAGACCGTGTTAAATGAATACGCAATATCGGATTTTTCCTATATTACGTCTTCCCGGGAAAGGGGATATGTTGTATTGATAAAAATATCTGAAACAGAGCGTGATATTATCGGCCCTTTGGGAAGGGAAAAAATCGTCAAAAACATTGATCAAAATTACAAAAGGAAAATTTACCGAAAGTGAGGGGATCTTTAGGTCCGGGCATTGATTTTAAATTGGCGCGCCCGGCAGGATTCGAACCTGCGACCTACGGATTCGTAGTCCGGCACTCTATCCAGCTGAGCTACGGGCGCGCGCGAAAAGAAAAATCTTGATTGCCCTTTTCTTAAGAGATAACACAGGGCTTGTCAATGATAAGTTGGCAGGCCCTTTTTTTGATGAGCCTGTAAAAGGTTTTTTCAGGCAGTTTTAAGTTTTAAGTGATTAAGTGTTATGTAAAATCGGGAGCTTATCTTTTATTGTCAGCCAATTATAACACTTTCGGGACTTTTTGCAGATTAGTCCTTTTTAATCTTAATATAATTTAATGCTTGGTAAAGAAGTGTGTCCATGGATAAAAACGGTTTTGAGCGGCATTGCAGGTTTATGGATGCGGCCCTTGAACAGGCGGAAAAAGCGGGCAGGGCAGGAGAGGTGCCGGTGGGAGCGGTGGTAACGGATATGGACGGAGAGATCATCGGCTCGGGTTTTAACCGGTGCATACAGCTTTCCGATCCCACGGCCCATGCGGAGATATTGGCAATACGGGAGGCTGCGCGGCATGTGAAAAACTATCGCTTGTTAAATGCCGCTTTGTATGTTACCAATGAGCCTTGCATAATGTGCATGGGAGCCGTGATTCACGCCCGGATAGCACTGGTGGTCTATGGCGCCAAAGACCCGGGATGGGGGGCTGCAGGCTCTGTTTACGATTTTGCAGCAGACTGCAGGCTAAACCATGCCCCGGAGATCATCGCAGGAATCCGCGAAAACAGGTGCCGTGAAATAATGGTGAACTTTTTTGCGGAAAGAAGAAAGAAACAGCCTTAACAAGGAGCAGCAATTGGCCAATATCGTTATTGTGGGCACCCAGTGGGGAGACGAGGGCAAGGGAAAAATCGTCGACCTTCTGGCGGAATATTCGGATTACGTAGTCCGCTTCCAGGGCGGAAATAATGCCGGTCATACAATGGTTGTAAACGGAGAGCAGTTTATCAGCCACCTGGTCCCTTCCGGGATAATTCAGGGAAAGACCTGTATAATAGGAAACGGAATGGTTGTTGATCCCGAGGTGCTGATCCAGGAAATAGACTATCTTACTGAAAAGGGCGTGGATGTATCGCCGGCACAGCTCCGGATCAGCGACAAGGCCCATTTGATAATGCCTTATCACAGGGCCATGGACAATGCCAGGGAGGCGGCAAACAAAAAAAAGCAGATAGGAACAACCGGCAGGGGAATAGGCCCGTGTTACGAAGACAAGGCCGCAAGGCGGGGAATACGCTTCGTGGATTTGCTTGATCCCGGCTTTGAGGAAAACGCAAGACTTGTGGCGCAGGAAAAAAACTTTTACCTGGAGAATTTTTACAAAAGCGAGCCAGTGGACATTGGCGAAATGGATGCGCGTTTTGACAATTTCCGAAAACGGCTGGCACCTTATGTGACCGATGTTTCCGTTCTGATTGACACGGTTTTGCGCGAGGATAAAAAAGTGCTTTTTGAAGGGGCCCAGGGCACTCACCTTGATATTGATCACGGCACTTATCCCTATGTGACATCTTCTAATACCGTTTCAGGCAATGCATGCTGCGGCTCGGGGGTCGGACCGAAAAAAATAGACAAAATCACGGGAATTGTCAAGGCATATACAACCCGGGTAGGCAAGGGACCCTTTCCAACCGAGCTTTTTGATGAAACAGGCGATATGATACAGGAAAAGGGCGCGGAGTTCGGGGCTACAACCGGACGCAGGCGCAGGTGCGGATGGATTGATGCCGTGATGTTAAAAAACGCGGTCCGCTTAAACAGCCTTACAGGATTTGCCGTGACCAAGCTTGACGTACTGGGAGGACTTGAATCAATAAAAATATGCATCGGATATAGCTGCAGGGGGGAGCGGATCGAACATTTCCCCACAAGCCTTGGAATGCTTTCAGATTGTGAACCTGTATACGAGACGGTTCCGGGATGGAAACAAGATATCTCCGGTATACGGGCCTATAAAGATCTTCCGGAAAATACCCGCAAATATCTGGCCCGAATCCATGAACTGACCGAAACCCCGGTTGAAATCATATCCGTGGGCCCGGGAAGAGACCAGACAATATTGTTAAACAACCCGTTTGCCTGAGAACCGGGCTTACGGATGCAGCCCTTTTTATTTATTTTTTGTTTGACAATTGAGTCGTTGTAACCTAAAAATTGCATCCAAAAGTCGGGACGTGGCTCAGTCTGGAAGAGCACAGCGTTCGGGACGCTGGGGTCGCTGGTTCAAATCCAGCCGTCCCGACCACTTTCCTGGAGGAAGCTTCTTGCGGTGTTTTCAATTCATGCTCATCCTTTCTGCACCAAAATCCGCGTCTTCAGACGGTCAGCCTCAGCTTTTGAATCAATCAGGCCGGAAAGATTTGCATCAATAACAAATGACAAGGAGGATTTATGCTTATTAACAGGTTTAAAGGGCTCCTGGTTTTTGCTGCCGCGGTTTTTTTTCTGGCTGGCCTGATTTTTAATACAGGTCAGGCTGTCGGCGCGGAGGAAAACAGGGAAGCTGAAAACGGTAAAGATTACGTTGCAGTGGTAAACGGCGCTAAAATCCCCGCACAGGATCTGGAAAGAGTCGTTGATCTTGTCAAGGCCCGCTACGGAGGCACCGGGGCACAGATAGGCGGTCAGCAGCTTGCTTATATAAGAAATACCATTCTTGACAATCTTATTGAACAGCAGCTTCTATACCAGGCAAGCATGGACGAGGGCATTAAGGTCGATTCCGTGGAGGTCCGGCAAAAAATAGACAAGATAAAAAGCGAGTTTGAAAGCGAGGATCAGTTTAAAAATCATATTAAAGGTGTCAATTATACTGAAGAGGAACTGGAAAAGGAGATCAGGCGGGGCCTTTCCATCAGAAAATTAATAGAGGAGAAATTCGGGTCCAGCCTGGAGGTTACCGATCAGGAGGTCAAGTCTTTTTACGAAGACAACAAAAAACAGTTTGAGGTTCCTGAAAGGGTTCGGGCAAGCCACATTCTGATCAGAACAGATGAGGAGAACAAGGCGAAGGCACGGGAAAAAATCAGGGAGGTCAAACAAAAACTCGAAGACGGAGAAGACTTCTCAGAGCTTGCCAGAGAGTACTCGGATGACCCGAGCGGGGAATCAGGAGGGGATCTGGGATATTTCAGCCGGGGCCAGATGGTAAAAAATTTCGAGGAGGCCGCCTTTGAACTCCAGCCCGGCGAGGTCAGCGATATAGTTGAGACCCGGTTCGGCTATCATCTCATAAAACTTGAAGACAAAAAAGACAAGGGGGTAAAACCTCTTGCCGAGGTCAGGGATTCGATCCGCAAAAACCTTGAACAGAAAAAAATGATGCAGAAGCTGGAACCTTATATTGAATCGCTTAAAGAGAAATATCCCGTGGAAAAAAATCTGCCCGGTGCAGATGAAGGCTAAACCTGAAATCTTTTAAGAAAAAATGATTATGAAAAAAACACTTATCAGATCAACCGGCAGGTATCTTCCGCCGCGACTGGTAACGAATCAGGACCTGATGCAGTGGATGGACACCACTGATGAATGGATAAGGCAGCGAACCGGAGTAGAGCAGCGTTACTGGGTTCCGGAGGAAGGCGAAGTGGGAGCCGCGGACCTTGGGCTTGAGGCCTCAAAGATTGCCTTGGACAGGGCAGGATGGACCGCGGAGGACCTGGACCTGATAATATTTGCCACCCTGAGCCCCGACATTTTCTTTCCCGGCTCGGGGTGCCTTCTGCAGCACAAGCTGGGCCTTGAAACAACCCCGGCACTGGATATAAGGCAGCAGTGCACCGGATTTTTATACGGCCTTGCAACCGCTGATGCCTATATAAAAAGCGGATATGCAAATCGCGTGTTGTTTGTTGGATCAGAAGTGCATAGCACCGGGCTTGATATTTCGACCAAGGGCAGGGATGTTGCGGTAATCTTTGGTGACGGGGCGGGTGCCCTGTGCCTGGAAGGTTCGGGAACGGATTCAGAGGCCGGTGTGCTGGCAGCCTCCCTTCATTCCCAGGGACGCTATGCAGATGCGCTTATAGCCGAAGCCCCCGCTTCCCGGCTTAATCCGCGCATCACCCACGAGATGCTGGATCAGGGAAGGCATTATCCTGTAATGGACGGCAGAAACGTGTTTAGACTGGCGGTGACGCATCTTCCAGAGGTTACTTACGCAACCCTGGAAAAAGCAGGGCTAAATATTGATGATATTGATCTTATAATACCCCATCAGGCAAATATCCGCATTAATCAGGGTTTTCAGAAAGCACTGAAAATTCCCGAGGAAAAAATGTATCACAACATACAGCGCTACGGAAACACCACTGCAGGCAGCATACCCATTGCGCTTGACGAAGCACTGGAAAAAGGGATTATCGGCCCGTCGAGTACCGTGCTGTTTGCGGGACTCGGGGCGGGTGTTACATGGGGAGCCCTGATTTACAGGTTTCCTGAAAACAAAATTTCCAGGTAGGCGTCTGAAACCGGATCTCCCGTAGCAAAGCGGTGCTCCGGGTTATTGTTTTTATCTGCCATCTGTTTTCTTATATCCGAGGCCAGAGTTTTGCCGAGTTCAACTCCGTACTGGTCAAAGGGATTGATATCCCATATAAAGGCTTCATACACGGTCCTTGCCTCGTAGAAGGAAAGCAGCCTGCCAATATTTTCAGGCGAAAGTGAAGAGAGAAGCATCACCGAGGAAGGCCGGTTGCCCGGAAAATTGCGCGCCGGATGAGCTTCGTTTTCGCTTCCGCATGCAAGGGCCCGGGGCTGGGCTATAAGGTTTGCCCAAAGTTCCTGGTGATTGGTCACACCCTTTGAAGTGGTTTCGTAATCGTTATAATAAGGATTTATCACACCAATAAATTCAAGGGGTATGGGCCGTCCCTGGTGGGCAAGCTGAAAAAAGGAATGCTGGGCGTTTGTTCCCGGCTCCCCGAAAATGATTACCCCTGTATCGGTTTCAACCTGTCTGCCTTGCTGGGTTACCGCCTTTCCCGTGCTTTCCATGTATAATTGCTGAATATGGGCAGGCAGCCTGGAAAGCGGGGTGGAGTAGGGGATAATGCCGAATGCCGGATATCCAAGAAAATTGTTGTTCCAGATACTGATAAGCGCGCTTATAAGCGGCAGATTTGATTCAGCCGGCGCTTTTTGCGCATGCCGGTCCATTTCCCCGGCGCCTTTTAAAAACCGCTCAAACCGCTCATATCCCAGATAAAGGCTCAAAGGTACGCCCCCGACCGCGGAGCTGACGCTGAAACGCCCTCCTATAAAGTCAAACATATGGAAAACCTGTCTTACCGGATTGGAAGAATCGTCTCCCGGGCTGCCCCTGCTGGTGACCGCGACCATGTGATCTTCCGGCTTAAGGCCGTAGCTTGACAGATAATTTTTAGCCAGTTTTTCATTAGCCGAAGTTTCCGTGGTTGTGTAGCTTTTTGAAATAACTATCCACAAGGTTGCCTCTGGATCAATTTGTGCTGCAATCCCGCCGAAGCAGTCAACATCCACGTTGGAAAGAAAATGCAGCTCTATCCCCGTGTCAGCCATGCCCTGAAGGGCTGAGGCCGCAAATTCGGTTCCCAAATACGAACCTCCTATGCCAATAACCACAACGTGCCTGAAGGGCTTGCCCGTGGTCCCCAAAATCCTGCCGGCAGCCACCTGCTCCGAGAATTTGCGGATTTCATCGCGCACACGCCGAATTTCAGGCATTACATCAGTATTGTTTACATAAACCGGCTGGCCGGAAAAATCTCTTGCCGCTGTATGAAGAGCCGCCCGGTTTTCCGTAAGATTTACCACTTCCCCGGTTACCATGTCTGAAAATCGTTTTTGCACCCCGGTTTCTTTTGCGAGATCCAGAAGCAGTTGCATTATTTCATTGTCCACCCGCTGGCGGGACCAGTCGAGAAACACCCCCCCGCCTGAACAGGAATATTCGGAAAACCGATTTTTATTTTTCAGCAGGTGCCTGAGGTGATTTTCAGGAAGCAACATGCGTTGCGCGGAAGCAGCAAGTTTTTTCCAGGTTTTGGTCTCCGTAAAATTGGTGGGCATATGTGAATTTCCTTGATTTATAAGGTCTTGGATTCCTTAGATAAAAATTTTTTATTCTATACGCGCATCGGATTTTAAATCAGGATTTCTATGTTCATCAGTGAGAGCTTCGACAATTTCCGCAAGCACTTTTCCGGCCTCGGCATCAGGGACGTGACATGCACCTGCAGCCCTGTGACCACCTCCGCCGTATTTTAGCATCAACTCGCCTATGTTGGCACCAGAAGTCTTGTTGATAATGGATTTTCCCACTGAAAACGTGGTTTTTCCCTCCTCCGGCTCGTGCCTGATCTGGATTGAGACGTTGCACCGGGGATAAAGGGCGTATATGATAAACCTGTTGCCCGGATAGACGCTTTCTTTTCTTCTGCAGTCGATTATAACTATGTTTCGTTTTGCAATAGCGTTTTGGTAAAGTTGTTTTTTGTACTTTTCCTCGTATTGAAAATAAATATCCACGCGCCGGGCCACATCAGGCAAGAGCAGAATTTCGTCTATGGTCAGGCGACCCATCCATTCAATCAGTCTTAATTTGAACTCTTTTTCGGATAAGGCGAATGTGCCCCAGTCTTCTATACCGGTGCGCTTGTCCACCAGGAAATTAAGAAGTGCCCATCCCGTGGGGTGAAGGATCTCTCTTCGGGAAAAATTTCCGGAGTCGGCTTTGTCAACCGCTTTCATGATTTCGTTGAAAAACCCGGGAAACCTTTCACGGCCGCCATAGTATTCATATACCACCCTGGCCGCGGAAGGAGCATCGGGGTCAATGATATGCCCGGGATTATCCCTGCTTCTCAGGGTTTCTGATACGTGATGATCAAATGCAAGGCAGGCTCCCGGAGTATATGGCAGGTTTGTTATAATATCATTTCCCTTTACCTCGAACCGGCCTTCCTGCATTATGCTTGGATGGTCAATTAACACAATTTCATCAACCAGTTCCAGATACCGCATTAACACGGCACAAACCAGTCCGTCCAGGTCGCTTCTGGTTAACAGGCGATATTTTTTTGTTTCCATCTTGGCGCCTTACATGACTGTTGACAATTTTTTTCGAATAAATTGGCCTTTATCACAAAAACAAGACCGCTTCAAGTGCGTATTGGTTTAACAGCTTGATATCAGGAATTTTTCAGCAAAATCAATGGACAAGAAAACAGATCACTGGTATAAGTCTTGGTATCTTTTGGAACCGGCAGTTGCCGGCAAACCAATATTGCAAAACAGGATATGGACATGATTGAGAGGCTTATTTCAAAAGGTGTTGTTATTTTAAATCCTGAAAGCATTGAAATCGGCTCAGAGGTAAACCCTGAGCGCATAGAGCCGGGGGCGGTTATTTATCCCGGATGCCGCATCACAGGCGAACAAACCCTGATCTGCAGAGGTGCTGAAATAGGGCAGCAGGCGCCTGCAACCATTGACAACTGTCTTGCCGGGCCTGAAGTAAAACTTAAGGGAGGATATTTTAAAGGTTCGGTTTTTTTAAAAAAAGCATCTGTAGAATCATGCGCCCATGTAAGAGGCGGCACCATACTTGAGGAAGAGGCAAGCGCAGCCCACAGTGTTGGTCTCAAACAGACTATCCTGTTTCCGTTCGTGACCCTGGGAAGCATTATTAATTTCTGTGACTGCTTTATGGCCGGGGGGACCAGCAGAAAAAATCACAGCGAGGTGGGAAGCTCATATATACATTTCAACTATACTCCGCAGCAGGACAAGGCCACCCCGTCTTTGATCGGAGACGTTGCATGCGGTGTTATGCTAAACCAGCCACCGGTCTTTCTGGGCGGACAGGGCGGCCTGGTGGGCCCGTGCAGGCTTGCTTATGGTACGGTTGCCGGAGCCGGCACAATTATCAGAAACGATGAATACAGGCCGGGCAGGCTTATATTGGGCGGTGCTGAAAAACCGGCAAGCCTTCCCTACAAGGGCGGCAGGCTGAGAAACAAGCGACGTATCGTGGCAAACAACCTTTATTATATAGCAAGTCTTTATGCTTTGGGCCATTGGTATACTAACGTGCGCAGACTATTTATATCGGAAAGTATGCCCGAGCCCCTTTTTCTCGGGCTGCTTGACACTGTTGAGGAATGCATAAACGAGCGCATAAAACGCCTTAAAGAGTTTGCCTCCGGGCAGATTGAAAAATGCGATTTGGAGTCTTTGGACCGGCAGCTGCGGACAGGGGCGGAAGATGTGGAAAATACCGAAAAAAAACAAGAGTTTTTACAACATGTAAAAGACCTGATTGCAAATTGCGGCAACGAGGATTACCCAGGTGTAATCCAGTCTCTTGGCAGGGATCAGGCCGCTGTTGGAACACAATGGCTTCAGGAGATCATAGACCTCCTGGCTAAAAGGTGGAAGCCGTTTTTTCATGCTGATACAACCTAAACGCCCAAAACATGAGAGAGTCTTAAACAATGGAATCTATTTTCGGCACTGACGGCATCCGGGCAAAGGCCAACCAGTATCCCATTATACCGGAAGTGGCCGTAAATGTTGGCAGGGCGGTTGCCGCGGTACTTAAAACAAACAACAGATCAAGGATCTTTATAGGAAAGGATGGAAGGCTTTCAGGCGACATGCTTGAGGCAGCCCTTGCATCAGGGATCTGTTCGGCAGGTGCGGACGCCTGTCTTGCAGGAATTATTCCCACCCCTGCAATTGCCTATCTTGCGCGCGCAAACAAAGCTGATGCCGGAATTGTGGTATCTGCCTCCCACAACCCGTTTGAGGACAACGGCATCAAGATTTTCAGCAGCCAGGGCTACAAGCTGGACAAGGCAATAGAGGAGCGCATTGAAAAAATGGTGCTCGGCGACGACAAAAGCTTTATACCGGCATCAGCAAGACAGGTAGGCACAGTAAGCAGCGTTGCTGATGCAGAGGAGCAGTATGCACGGTTCCTTAAGGCAGGCCTGGAAAAAACAAAGGATTTAAAAAACCTGCGCCTTGTGCTTGACTGTTCAAACGGGGCAACTTCCACCGTGGCACCGCGGGTATTTTCCGAACTTGGTGCTGATGTCACAATGCTTGCCAACAAACCCGACGGAAAAAACATAAATGAAGACTGCGGCTCCCAGCATATTGAGAGCATGCAGCAGGAGGTTCGAAAAAAAGGTGCGGATACCGGACTCGCATTTGATGGTGACGGAGACAGGCTCATTGCCGTTGATGAAAACGGTGATCCCATAACAGGAGATCATATACTGGCCATATGCGCCATGCACCTGAAACAGGCCGGCATGCTGAAAAACAACCTGGTGGTAAGCACGGTCATGAGCAACGTGGGCCTTATAAATGCCTTAAAGGAAATGGGAATACGTCATATTGTAACAGACGTGGGCGACCGCTACGTGCTGGATGCAATGAGAAAAAACGGTGCCGTGCTCGGCGGTGAGGACTCCGGGCACATGATTTTCCTGGATCATCACACCTCTGGAGACGGTATAATGACGGCGCTAAGACTGCTTGAGCCAATGCTGGCAGCAGGGGAGCCGCTGTCTTCTCTAAGGAGGATAATTACGGTTTACCCCCAGGTATTAAAAAACGTGCGGGTAACGACAAAAACCGATATTTACAAATTTCCCGAGATTGCAGATGCAATAAAGAGCGTGGAAAATCATCTTGGAGACCAGGGAAGGGTGCTGGTAAGGTATTCCGGCACCCAGCCCCTATGCAGAATAATGGTTGAAGGGCCGGACCCTGATGAAACCCGGCGCCTCTGTCAGGACATTGTTGATGTAGTTTCCGAAAAGCTTGGAGAATGATTCCATTCGTGTTGCGATGAAAAGACGGCAGATATACAGGCATCTCATAGAGTCTTCTGAAAAGGCCGGAATCCGGGTTGTCGAGCAGAATCTTAGGGCAACCGGGGTTAATGCCAGAAGCGGGCTTTGCAGGCTTAAAGGTGAGCCTGTATTTATAATGGATAAGAATCTTACAATAAATGAAAAGATACAGACTCTTGCCTCAGGGCTCAGGCAAATATCCCTGGATGATATTTATATCATGCCTGCAGTGCGCGATATTATAGACAGGGCTCCGTAATAATTCCATCCGAACCTCACAAACTTCTTTAATCCGAACTCTTCAATCCATTTGAAACAGGCTTCGGCAAAGGCAGGGCGCCTTTGGCTGCCTTGGTGCGGCAGTTTGTTTGTTATTGATAAAAGTTTACATAATATCCATTATCAGACGTAATAATTTTATAAAACCGCACATACCCTGCAAAATGCAAATTACACCTCCGGAAGTTTTCAGCCAAGCCATCTGTTTGGGATTGAATCGCTGTAAAAGTTGTGCTAGTTTTATCAGATTTAAAACAAACAGGCTTGGGAAGAATTCATGATGCGCCAGGATCACCGCAGACAGGTTGAGCGGAAAATTTATTCAGTCTCTGAGCTGACCGCAGAGCTTAAAGAATTGCTTGAAGATTCATATCCATTTGTCTGGATTTCCGGTGAAATTTCCAATATCCGCATGCCTGCCTCGGGCCATTATTATTTTACCCTCAAGGATTCAGATGCTCAGATCCAGGCCGTGATGTTTAAGGGTCAGAACCGCAGTCTTAAGTTCCGGCCTGAAGACGGAATGACGGTTACCGGCTTTGGCAGGATAAGCGTTTATCCCCCAAGGGGTTCTTACCAGGTTATACTTGAATACCTTGAGCCTTCAGGTGCAGGAGCGCTCCAGGCGGCCTTTGAACAATTAAAGAAAAAGCTTGCAGACGAAGGCTTCTTTGATGAAGTACATAAAAAAAAGATCCCTTTTCTCCCCTCCAGGATTGCTGTAATCAGCTCGTCTACCGGCGCTGTGGTCCATGACATAATCCGGGTCATGCTTCGCAGGTTTCCCAACATGCAGATCGTAATTGTTCCGGCTGCGGTTCAGGGAGAAGCCGCTGCTTCCGAAATCGTTGAAGCCATAAGGATTGCCGGGTATCACTCAAATGCCGATGTTTTAATCCTGGCGCGCGGCGGTGGTTCGCTTGAGGATTTGGCTGCCTTTAATTCAGAGGAAGTTGCAAGAGCGATTTTTGTCTCTGAAATACCGGTTATTTCAGCCGTCGGCCATGAAACAGATTATACAATAGCAGACTTTGTGGCGGATTTGCGGGCCCCTACACCTTCTGCAGCAGCAGAACTTGCCGTTCCTGTAAAGCATGACGTAAACTACTCACTTCAAACTCTTTTGCGCAGGATGCACGGAAGTTTTGCCAGGCAGGTCTCAGATCGGCGCAGGGTGGCTGAAAAGCTGATCCGCAGGCTGGTTCATCCAAAGCGGCGCATAGACGACCTTCGAATCCGGATTGATGACAACGCCGCCCGGCTTTCAAATGCCATGCAGAGGCTGATCTCCCTCAGACGCGAACGCCTTGCCTGGCGCAGCCAGAGGCTTTTTACAGCCCCGGTCCGAAATCAGATTCACGCATTATCCGACAGACACGCGCATCTTATGGCAAGGCTTAGGGCTTCCGCCTCAGCTTTGCTGCAAAAAAAGCGCTCTGCCCTGGAATCCGCATACGGAAGAATGTATGCGCTCGGTCCCGCAGCGGTCATGGATCGAGGCTACAGTATTACAAGAACTCTGCCAGGCAGGCTTGTGCTTACCGATTCAGCAGATGCGGAAATCGGCCAAAAGGTTGAAGTTATACTTTCAAAAGGAAGTTTAAATTGCCGTATTGAAAGGATATATAAAAATGGCAAAAAAGAGCTTTGAAGAGTCCATGGAAAAGCTAGAGAAAATCGTTGAAGAGCTTGAAGCAGGAGACCTGCCGTTGGACAAGGCGCTTAAAAAATTCGAGGAAGGGGTTGCACTTTCGCGTTTCTGCTTTGAAAAGCTCGACGAGACTGAAAAAAAGATTACGGCCCTGATGCAGCAGCAGGACGGCCCGGTAAAGGAAGTCCCTTTTGAGTCCAATGCGCAGCAGCAGGACGGCCCTGGTGAAAATGAATAACTCCGGACAGGAACAAGGTAAATTTGACTTAAAGGCGTATCTTGAGGAAAAGCGCCTCCTGGTAGACCCCAGGTTGGCTGCAATTCTGGACTGCAGCCGTGTTGACACCCGACTCTGTCGTGCAATGACGCATTCCCTTATGGGCTCGGGCAAGCGCCTGCGGCCCGTTCTGTGCATGGCCGCAGCCGAGGCTGTCGGCCGGATATCTGATGCCGTAGTCCAGGCGGCCTGTGCCCTTGAAATGATTCATACCTATTCGCTTATTCATGATGATCTGCCTGCAATGGATAATGATGCCCTTCGCAGGGGAAGGCCCACCTGCCACGTTGAATTTGACGAAACAACCGCTATTCTGGCCGGAGATGCCCTTCTTACCCTGGCTTTTCAAACCCTGGCCGACTGTGCCGAGGATACTGATGCCGACCCAGCCGCGGTTCTGCGGGCGATCAAAATTATTTCTGATGCAGCCGGCTACAGGGGAATGATCGAAGGCCAGATGCAGGACATGGAAGCAGAAGGTAAAAACCTCTCCGTTGAGCCTTTAAAAAAAATGCATGCACTTAAAACAGGCGCTCTTATAAGGGCTTCGGCGGCTTGCGGGGCCGTTCTTGCAGGCGCGGATCAAAAACAGAGATCAGCCCTTTTAGAATATGCCGATAACATAGGGCTTGCCTTCCAGGTAACCGACGATATTTTAAATGTAAACGGGGACCCTGAAAAAATGGGCAAGGCTTCGGGAACGGATTTAAAGCGGGGTAAATCCACCTACCCTTCCCTTATGGGCACTGAACAGGCTTTTAATTATGCGGAAAATCTTGTAAACAATGCCTTGCAGGCCGTAAGGATATTTGATAACAAAGCACAGCCGCTTGCTGAACTGGCCGGCTATATTTTAAAGAGGGAGAGATAGATACCAGTGGGATTGCTTGAAAAAATAAATTATCCTCCGGACCTCAAGAAACTGCCGCGCTCGGATTTGCCCCAGCTTGCAAAAGAGATAAGGCAGCAGATTGTGGATATAGTATCCAAAACAGGCGGGCATCTGGCATCAAACCTCGGGGTTGTGGAACTTACGATTGCAATCCATTACGTATTTGACACGCCCTCTGACAAGCTCATCTGGGACGTGGGCCACCAGTCCTACACTCACAAGCTGCTTACGGGAAGAAGGGAAAAATTTCACACCCTCAGGCAATTCGGGGGGATTTCAGGATTTCCCAAGATATCGGAAAGCCAGTATGACGCGTTTTCCACAGGCCACAGCAGCACCTCTATTTCCGCGGGCCTTGGAATGTCATGCGCAAAAGGCATAAAAAAGGAGAATTCAAAGGTTCTTGCAGTAATAGGAGACGGCTCCATGACCGCCGGGCTTGCCTATGAGGCCTTAAACCAGGCAGGAGGCATCCATAAGGACCTGATAGTTATATTAAATGACAACGAAATGTCGATTTCGCCCAATGTGGGCGCCCTGTCCTCTCTTTTGAGCCGCACGTTTTCTGCAAAATACATCCAGGAAAAGCGAAAGGGTATAGGCGAACTGCTGCGCTCCCTGCCGCGGATAGGAGACGATGCATACCAGTTTGCCAAACGGTTCGAGGAGTCGGTCAAAGCTTTTGTTACGCCCGGCATGCTGTTTGAAGCATTCAATTTTGAATATTTCGGACCTATCAAGGGCCACAGGATGGACCAGCTTATTGACATCCTGGAAAACATAAAGACCCTTGACGAACCGGTGCTGCTTCATATCACAACCTCCAAAGGCCGGGGATACGAGCCTGCTGAAACCAATCCAGTATATTTCCACGGAGTGGGATGCTTTGATGCAAAAACCGGCAATAATATAAAAACCTCCAGTGTTCCGTCTTATACCGCCGTATTTGGAAAAGCCATGGTGGAGCTTGCGGAGAAAAATTCCGATATTGTTGCGGTAACAGCAGCCATGCCCGAGGGTACCGGGCTGGTAGAATTTTCAAAAAAGTTCCCGGACCGGTTCTATGACGTGGGAATTGCAGAAGCCCATGGAGTCACCTTTGCCGCAGGAATGGCAACCGAAGGTTTAAAGCCCGTGGTGGCCATTTATTCCACGTTTTTGCAGCGGGCATATGATCAGATAATACACGACGTATGTCTTGAAGCCCTGCCGGTGGTGTTTGCAATAGACAGGGGCGGTATCGTGGGAGAAGACGGCCCCACTCATCACGGTTTATTTGACCTTACCTATCTTCGCTCAATGCCTAACATGGTTGTAATGGCGCCCATGGATGAAAATGAACTAAGACGGATGCTTTTAACAGCGATAAATCATTCCGGTCCCATAGCATTCCGCTACCCAAGGGGCAGGGCCACGGGTGCGGCGTCTGAAAAAACCGATGTGCCTGTTCCCATGGGAAAAGCAAAAGTTCTGACCCGGGGTGATGATGTTCTTATCCTGGCAATTGGCCACGGCGTGCTTGAATCAATTGAGGCTGCAAAGATTCTGGAGCGGGAAAAGGGTATCTTTGCCACGGTTGTAAATTCCAGGTTTGCAAAGCCTGTTGATGCTGAATTATTTTCAGAACTGGTTTCAAAAATACCCCGGGTGGTAACAGTGGAGGAAAACGTTTTGCACGGCGGATTCGGCAGCGCGGTGCTTGAAGCTCTTGCTGAAAACAACGTGAGTGATTTTTGCATCAGGCGGATCGGCATCAGGGACACCTTTGTAACCCACGGGTCAAAAAATGAATTGCGGGCTCATTACCGTGTGGATGCAAGGGCCGTGGCAGCGGCCGCAGAAGAACTGTGCAGACAGTCTCAGTCAACATGAACCATAAACGGCGGGAAAAAAAACGCCTGGATGTTATGGTGGTGGAAAAGGGACTTGCAGAAAGCCGCCACAAGGCAAGGGCCATGATCATGGCCGGAGACATCCTGGTTGATGATTATCCCGTGGACAAGCCGGGGACATTTGTAAATGAGCTGGCACGTGTAACAAGCCGCGCTCCGGAGGCCGGTTTTGTAAGCCGGGGCGGCCTAAAGCTTGAGCATGGTCTTTTGCATTTTAAAATTCAGGTAAACGGGCTTTTATGCCTTGATGTCGGGGCATCGACCGGCGGGTTTACCGACTGCCTGCTAAGGCGCGGGGCTGCATGCGTTTATGCAGTTGATGTTGGCTATGGCCAGCTTGCCTGGAAGCTTCGCCAGGATTCCAGGGTAAAGGTGCTTGAACGCACCAATATCCGGTATGTAACCCAGGAGGACCTGCCTGGCAATTTTGATCTGGCGGCAATTGATGTTTCCTTTATATCCCTTAGGATAGTGGTTCCTGTGGTCATGGGCTTTATGAAGCCCGGCTCTGCAATCCTTGTCCTTATAAAGCCTCAGTTTGAAGTCGGCCGCGGAGAAGTCGGCAAGGGAGGCGTGGTACGCGACCCCGATCTGCACCGGCGTGTTGTCGACGATCTTTCAGCGCATTTCAGCAAATGCGGTCTTGAGCCCGGCTCCGTAACAGAATCGCCGATTCTGGGCCCGCGGGGAAACCTGGAATTTATTCAAATACTTCGGGTTCCCGGCCTCTCAGGTGTTTTTCCATCATTTTCCTGGTCTCTGCCATAACATGCTCAATCGGATGTATGCTGCAGTATTCTGCTGATATGCTGCCAATGTGCCGCACCCGGATCCGGTTTTTAACGCAGGTGTTAAACAGAAACCTGCCGGGTGTAAACAAACGGTCCGTATTGGTTATGCAAAGAACTTCAATCGGAACATTGCAGTTTCTGGCGATTTTAAAGGCGCCCTTGTTAAAAGTCCCGATTTTACCGGTGCGGCTTCGGGTCCCTTCCGGAAAAACAAACAACACCCCTCCCCCGGCCAGGTAGTTGTACATTTTTTCAATGCGCCTCATTAAAAGCGATGTCAGCCTGCCGCCTTTTCCCTGTGAGGGGATGTAGCCGGCAGTCTGAATAATACAGCCGAATATGGGTGTTTTGAAAAAATCTTTTTTAACGACGCTGCTCTGCCGTTTAAAACATGCAATCAGGATCACGGGATCCAGATATGACCTGTGATTGGCCACCACTACGCAGGATTCAAGGCCGGAAATCCTGCCGTCGATTTCCACTGCCAGGCCCGGGACCACGATGCGCATAAGCCGTAAGAACCCTCTTAAAAAAATGTGATTTAATTTCTGAAAGGCTATTGCGCGATCTGCGGAAAACAACCATGCCGCAAGATAGATGGGTGCAAAAAAAATCAAAAACCCTGCGGTAAAATAGGTCCATAAAACCAGGGTAATGGCCGCATCCGCCATGAATTTGAGATATCTTGAACAAATCGGCATTCTATGGCAAAAAGGCTTTGATAATCAGGTTGGTGTTGACTCCGCCGAATGCAAAATTTTCAACAGCAGCGGTTTTAATCGGGGCGCGGGTCAGCTCCCGCACATGGTTTACACCCTCACAGCGCGGATCTATGTGATCCAGGTTGAGCGTGGGTACAATAAAGCCTTTTTCCATCATGTAAAGCGTCAAAATAGTCTCAATAACGCCGCATGCGGCCATGGTGTGGCCCATATAGCTTTTAAAGGCGGTCACCGGGGTGCAATTGCCGTAAATTTGTTCAATAGCCTGGGATTCAATTACATCACCCATTTTAGTGGCCGTGGCATGGGCACTGACAAAGTCCACGGTTTCAGGACTTATGCCTGCGCTTTGGAGTCCGATCCGGATCGTCTGGCAGATGCCTTCAAGATTCGGCAGGATAAGGTCGCCACCATTGTTATTGCATGAAAACCCGATCACTTCCCCTATAATGTTTGCACCCCGATTTCTTGCAAACTCGTATTCTTCCAGAAGAACTGCACCTGCACCCTCCCCCACCACCAGTCCGTCGCGATCCGCGTCAAACGGACGGGGGGTCAGATGAGGACGGTTATTATAAGCGGTAGAGCAGGCCAGCAGGTTATCAAACACAGCCACAGTTGTGGTGTCGTACTCATCAGCCCCGCCGCAGATCATGGCGTCCTGCATGCCGTATTTCACCATTTCATATCCGTACCCGATGGATTGGCTGGAAGTTGTGCATGCTGTGGATGAGGAAATCACCCGGCCGGTAATATTAAACATCTTGGTGATATTGACCGCCGTGGTATGCACCATGGATTTAAGATAGTCCACTGCGCTGATTTTTTCCGATTGCGCGGGGTCATCCTGAAAAAATGTCCTGTAAATGTTTCGCTGAACAGAGGGGCTGCCGTGGATAGAGCCGAAGGCAACACCTAGCCTGCCCGAAGAGATAAAGTCCTGATTCAGCCCTGCTTTTGCCAGCAGATCCCAAACAACCTTGCAGGCGTAATAGGAAACCGGCCCCATGGTTTTGCGGTATTTCCGGGCAAAATCATACTCGATGGGGTAATCCACGGTACCGTAGACCCCGGAATGAATATGGCTGCCCAAGAGGTCGTCTTTGCGCAGGGGTTTGACACCGGAAACACCGTTTTGAAGATTTTTCGCAATGGTGTTTTTTGAATCGCCTATGGGTGTAATGGCGGCCTCGGAGGTTATAACGACTCTTCTATTCATCAGTCGGTTTATACAGCGTTCTGATTGGACGGAACCTGCCGGGGCATCAATTCCTGGACATAATCGCAGATCTGGTTCACAGTCCGGATATGCAGCATGGCATCTTTTTTGGTCTCCTGGTTCAGGGAAACATCGAGAATTTTTTCGAGTTCAATTAGCAGTTCAATGGCATCAATGCTGTCAAACCCGTGCATATCCTTTAAATCTTCATCCGGCCCTGGATTTTCAATTTCAAACTGTTCCCGGAAAATTTTGTATACTTCTGTTTGTAATTCTTCACGAGTCATAATAACCTGCTTTTAGAAAGTTGAAAACGCTTAATTTTTCATTATCTTTAAGGCAAACAGCCTCAATAGTCAAGACAACATTTGATTGACCGTCGACCCGATCAACGCCATAGAGACGGACTCCGCCCCGGTATTTTGTCCGGTGCGTTTTTTTCAACAAATATCCGAACCAGATACTTTGCAAACGCCTTGGAATAATCCGCCCCGGCCAGATACATGCCGAACATGCACATAAAATGGGCAACAGTCCAGATCACCGGGCTTCCTATCACAATGAGCAGGGGCTCGCGGATATATATTGCAAACACACTCAGTGCGCTTATAAGCGGCCAGCATATAATATAACTCACCGCAATGCAGGCCAGCCCGAAAATCATCTTTGCAGACGGTCTTAGTTTAAATACACTTAAATCCGCGCATTCTTTTACAGCCCTGCGGGCAAAACCTGTTTTGAGTAATTGTTCGGCCACCACCCGGGAAAGACCCAAGCAAAAACCTCCGTTCATATAAATTTGCCGCTCACTAAGTACTTGAAAGCTTGTCTGCGATATATTATATCCAACCTGTCCGCATGGCAAACAAAAATGTATGAACACCGAATACATACGAGACAACGGTATTTTTTATGAAAAAGAAAAGTTTTTCCGGGTTTTTGGAAGAGATTGCCGCAGGCCCCAAAGCACCCGGGCATTCTTATATTTTATCCGGATACACCTACGAAGATATATATGCAATGGCCTGCAGTCTGCAACGTCATTTTCCCGAAGACAGGCAGGAATCGGTATGTCTGTGTACCAGGGATCGGGCAGTGACTGCTGCTGCCCTGCTTGCGGCAATAACCCGGCCGGTCACCCTCTTGATCCCCTATTCCTTTACAGCGGATGTGCTTTCCCGGACGCATCAGGCATGTGCATTTTCAAAGGCAATTTCTGATACCTCTGTGCCGGTTCCCGGTGGTGTGGAAACCGTAATTCCGGAGCATGAGCATACCTCCGGAAACAAGCTTGATCATGCAGGCATACGTGATCCTGACAGCGTGTTTGTCAGACTTTTTACCGGAGGCTCCACCCGGGAGCCCAGAATCTGGTCCAAAACCATCCGCAACCTTTTCGGAGAGGCGCTTTATCACGCGCGAAAACTGGAAGTAACAGAAAAGGACCTTTTTGCGGCAACTGTGCCGGCATATCATATTTACGGACTTTTGTTCTCGGTACTCACTCCATTTGTGGCCTGCGCATCAGTAATTGGCGGAGAATTGACCTATCCGCGCGAAATCCGGGATGCTGTCGGCAGAAACCTCTCAACCATTCTGGTGAGCATTCCGCTTCATTACAGAATGCTGGCCTGCACGGAATTCAAGGCAGAGGCCCTGCGGTGTGCTCTTTCATCCGCAGCCCGGCTCGAAGCTGAAGACAGCCGGGCTTTTTACAGGCAGACCGGACTGGGAATAACCGAAGTCTTCGGTTCCACCGAAACCGGAGGGATCGCTACCCGGCTGTGTACCAGAAAACAACCCCATTTCACACCTTTTGACTGCATTGACTGGAAAATCGTTGATCACCTGCTTGCCATCCGCTCGGATTTTATCTCCCCGGAGCTTCCCATAGACACGGAAGGTTTTTTTGTCACCAGTGACAGGGCAAAAGCTGTGGGGCCCAATGGTTTCCAGCTTGCGGGACGTGCAGACCATATCGTCAAAGTCGGGGGCAGGCGCGTGGATCTCGAGGAAATAAAGTCCGCGATTGTCGGCATGACCGGGGTTAAAGATGCTGCTGTAATTTGTACCGGAGACTGCAGCAGCCGGGGAGCCGAGATCAGGGCACTTGTGGCTGCAGATATCGGCAGTGATGAAATCCGGAGGTATTTAAAAAATCGGGTTCCGGACTATGCGGTTCCCAGACGTATACGGGTCGTGGAACGCATCCCTGTCTCCCCTGCGGGCAAGTACGAAAGCACTGAAATTCATAGGCTGCTGGCCCCGTAAACATATAAAATTCCTTTAAATACTATAAAGCAGCTTGCGCCGCGGTAATCCGTCCTTTACAGGCTGTTTCATCGTTAACCGTGATTTGAAATGAATAAAGCCCCTGTTTGCCTTCCACGGGGATGGCGGCAACATGGATGGCTTCATCGGGCCTTATGACGCGCCTGTATTTAACGCGGTTGACTGACTCGGGATTTTGCTGCCTGCCGGTTGCTTGCTGAATCACATCAAAAACGATTCCAAGCTGTGCAATTGCCGGCAGTATAGGATCGCCCGGAAAGTGACCTGAAAACCAGGGCGAATCTGAAGGCACCACTGCTTTTGCATAAATTCGTCCCGAAGACAGGGTCTCCAGATATTCCAGACGATACCAGTTGCTTTGCATTTAGCAGTGCAATCATTTTTTTGACGATTGTATGATACTTCAATCCGTGTTTATCAACTCTGCAGTGATCCATCTATAAAGATAATCAGCGCCTTTGTCAACTCTGATAAAAAGACCGGAAGGCCGGGTAAAAGGTGCATAAAACTTGACAATAAGCACCCGGAGCTTTAGGATATATAAATTTTCTGCCTGCACGACAATGTTTGTCCCGGGGGCAGATAAACAACACAGGCCGGGAATGCAATGAAAAAATCCGATCCTGACAAAACCTGCGAACAAAAGTTCTCGGTGCCGTTTCACGACCTTGATCCCATGAAGGTGATGTGGCACGGCAACTATTTCAAATATTTTGACATCACCCGGGATGCCCTTTTCCGCAAGCTCGGGGTGGACCTCTACCAGGTATACAGGGACACACAGTATATTTTTCCCATTATCCGCACCAGCATCAAGCATGTCTTCCCCCTGCGGTTCAGGGATGAATTTATATGCCGGGCCGTGTTAAAGGCAGTAGACTACAAGATCACGGTTGCCTTTGAAATCCGGATGGCCGAAGACAACCGCGTCAGTGCCAGGGGTAAAAGCGAGCAGGCGGCCATCAAAATTCCGGAGATGGAAACAATGCTCCGCATTCCCGATGAAATCCGCGAATCACTTGGATTTTAAATATGGATCATAACATAAAGCCGGCAGAAGCCTTTATCACAGGATATGAAAGACTTGGCGCCTGGTCCGGGGTTCTCGATGAAATCAATGTCTTTCCGGTAGCTGACGGAGACACCGGCAGAAATTTAATGATCAGTCTCGCCCCCCTGCGCGGAATCCGGGAAATGGATACAGAGGAAGCCCGCCGCAGGCTGCTGTTTACAGCAAAAGGCAACTCCGGCAATATTGCCGCAGGTTTCGTGGCGGAACTGCTTTCCGCTGACAGTTTTAAGCGGCTGCAGTCCGCGGCAAAGGCAGGGAGCCTGAACTCCAGGAAAGCGGTCCGCGATCCCATGCCGGGCACCATGCTTACGGTGATAGACCGGTTTTCAGAGGCGATAGCTAAACTTGATAACCCAGGTTATGACGAAAATTCTCTGGAGCCGGTAATCGACCGCATCCAGGAGGGGGTAAGCCAGACCCTTTATATGCTGCCTGTTCTCAAGGCCGCAGGAGTGGTGGATGCCGGAGCCCTGGGAATGTTTTTGTTTCTGGAAGGTTTTTTGAAGGGATTTTTTGATCGTGCTCATGGATTCAGGTCGATTCCCGGGATTTTCGGCGAGAGCCTGAAAATATCCCCGGATTTTGAGCAGTCCGCGGAAAAAGGCTATTGTGTCGACTTTGTGGTGCGCATGGATGAGAAATCCGGCCTCGCAGCCGGGGAGCTCGCAGATGCGGACAGCAGCGCCCTTGTCTATACTTACCGGGATTATGCAAAGATCCATCTGCACACAGACAATGCAGAAGCCCTGAAACAAAAAGTTGAAAATATGGGGCGAATAGTTGAGTGGAGCCAGGATGATCTGGCCGGCCAGGTTGCCGATTTCCGTAAGCCTGAAACCAGGGGAGTCGTCCATATAGTCACGGATGCTGCTGGCTCCCTGACCCGCTCCCAGGCGCGCCGCCTGGGAATTACGCTGCTGGAAAGCTATGTTACCCTGGGTGAAACCTGTGCACCCGAGACATGCGTTGATCCTGAGAAGCTTTATCCGGCCATGCGCCGCCGGGTTCCGGCATCCACGTCCCAGGCCTCTGTGTTTGAACGCCATCAGCATTACGAGCGCCTGCTGGCACAGTATCAAAACGTGCTCTATATGTGCGTAGGCTCTGTATACACCGGCAATTACCAGGTGGCAGTGGACTGGAAAAATAAACATGACCAGCAAAATCGGTTCACGGTAATCGATACCGGCGCGGCCTCGGGCCGGCTTGCCGCTGCTGTAATTGCAACCGCAAAATACTCCGCCCGGGCTAAAACACCTCACCAGGTAATTGAATTTGCGCAAAAAGCCGTGGAAAACAGCGGGGAATATATCTTTCTCGAGGAGCTGAAATATCTTGCCGCAGGAGGGCGCATGTCAAAGACCGGGGCGTTTTTCGGAGACATTCTGCACATGAAGCCTGTTGTAACTCCAACTTCCCGGGGGGCGGAAAAAGTCGGTATTGTAAGAAACACCCGGGCCCAGCTTGATTTTGCAGTAAAGCGGCTCACCGAAAACCTGCGGGATAAACCGACCCCCCTGGTACTGCTTGAATACACAGATAACCGGAAATGGGTGGAGGACCACGCATTAACAGAGATCCGGCGGATTTTGCCCGGCGCCGAAATTGTCCTCCAGCCGCTGTCTCTGACCTCAGGTGTACATATCGGCCCGGGGGCTTGGGCGGTAGCCTATTGCAGCCTGCAGCCGGAAGAAAAATAGTTCATGCGACCAGTTGACGCAAACAAAAGGCAGCAGCCGGAATTAACAGCCCAAAAACCCCGGTTTGCAGTTGTTATCCCGGCATACAATCACGCACGTACCGTGGAAGATGTAATAGCGGAAGTTTTAAAACTGGGGCTGCCCGTATTCGTGGTTGATGACGGCTCAACCGATGACACTGCCGGGCGTATAAGCCGGTTTTCGGATGTCCGAACTCTGCGGCATGAAAAAAACCAGGGAAAAGGAGCGGCCCTTTTAACCGGCTTTTTGGAAGCCATGCAGATCGCGGATTGGGCAATCACACTGGATGCAGACGGTCAGCACAATCCCGCGGATGCCGCCGCCATGATGCAGGCAGCCAGGAAATACGAAAAAGCCCTGATTGTGGGACACCGCACAGGCATGGACCACGGGCACGTACACTGGACAAGCCGGTTTGGCAGAAAATTTTCCAATTTCTGGGTTCGGGCAAGCGGAGGTCCGAAAATATCTGATTCACAGAGCGGTTACCGTATTTATCCCCTGCCTGAGGCGGCCCGCCTGGATGTGAAATCCAGACGGTTTGAATTTGAGGTGGAAATTCTGGTACGGGCACACTGGAAAGGCATACCCATAGCCGAAGTGCCCGTGGGGGTGAGCTACCTGCCGCCGGGGCAGCGCATTTCCCATTTCAGGCCGTGGCGGGATTTTTTAAGAAACGCCGCAACATTTGCCGGCCTGATGATGCGCAGGTTTTTATACAGGCGGCAAAAAAATCCGTCTGAAAACAAAGTGTGATACCATTGCCAGTATTCTCAGGATACAGACCGCTTAAAAGCCTTGTGTTTGCTCTTGCTTTCATGCTGGCAATCGTTGCCGTTGTATCCGTGTTCAATCTGAGATTTGAAACCAATGTTATCAAATCCCTACCCACCGGCAACGCGGCAATGGAACACGGCGCACACGTCCTTGAGCATCATCCTTACCAGAACCGTATTTTCATTGATCTCGGAGTCAAAGAAAAAGATCCGGACAGACTTGTGGAAGCCGCAGAGTTTGTTGAGGCAAGGCTTCGCAAAAGCGGGCTGTTTAAAACCGTAGGCACAGGGGAAATGGGCAGGCTTTTCCCGGAGCTAATATCTCACGTGTCAGAAAATCTGCCCCTGCTGTTTACACCCCGGGAACTTGAAAACGAAGTAGCCCCGCTTCTGGAAAAAAACAACCTTGAACAAAGACTCCGGCAAAATCTGTCCCGGTTATATACCATGGAAAATATGGGCAGGTCCTGGCTTATTTTAAAAGACCCCATGGATTTAAGCAGTCTGGTCTTAAAAAAGCTCAGACATTTACTGCCCGCCCGTGAGGTAAACTTCCGCAAAGGCCAGCTTTTGTCTGCAGACGGGCGTCATCTTCTTGTCACAGCAACTCCTGAGGCAGACAGCACCGGCGCGGAGTCTGCCCGAAGAATCGACAGGGCCATTGAAAAAACCAGCACGATACTTGAGCAGAAATTTAAGGATTCCGGCGGGGAGATCACAATAACCCCCGTGGGCGCCTATCGGGCGGTAATAGACAATGAAACCGCCGCCAAATCAGACACTAAAAATGCCCTGTCATTAGCCACCCTGGGAATTGCACTTCTGCTGATACTTTCTTTTCCCCGGCCGTATATCGGCCTGCTGGCTTTTTTACCCGCGGTATTCGGCACCGTGTGCGCCCTTGCCTTCTATTCCATCTGGCACAGCTCTATTTCCGTGATGTCAATCGGATTCGGCGGCGCCATTATTTCCATAACTGTGGACCACGGGATCTCCTATCTCCTGTTTTTGGATCAGCCGTATGAAACAAGCGGCAAAAAAGTCTCCAGGGAAGTAAGAGCCGTTGCCCTGATCGCGGCGCTGACCTCGGCCGGGGCATTTTTCATGCTGACTTTCAGCGGATTTCCTGTTCTCGCTGAAATCGGTCAGTTTGCAGCATTCGGCATCGCCTTTTCCTTTATATTTGTCCATTCCTGTTTTCCGCTTATTTTTCCTACGTTAAAACCCGCCAAGCGCGGAAAAAGGCTTTTGCTGCAACGGGGCGTGGACCGGATCGCGGCTTCTGGAGGCGGGTACAAGCCCGCAGCTGCACTGGCGTTTTTGGCGGTAATGGCTTTTTTTGCAGATCCTGAATTCAGCGTGGACATTTCATCAATGAATACCGTACGCGAGGAAACGCTTGCCGCTGAAAATCTGGTTTCAGACGTCTGGGGACAAAAGCTTTTTGAAAAAATTTACCTTATGGCAGAGGCTAAGAATTTGCAAGCCCTGCAGCGGCAAAGCGACCATCTTGCAGGATACATGGAAGCTGAAAAAGCAGACAAAACAATTTCAGAGGCTTTTTTGCCATCCGCAGTATTTCCGGGAAAACAGCGGTGCAAAGAAAATCTGGCGGCATGGCGCTCCTTCTGGCGGGAGCATGACAGAAATCTTCTTGAAAAAAAGATCCGCATGGCTGCATCATCACTCGGCATGCAGGATTCGGTGTTTTCCGGCGTCTATGAGGCAGACACTGCCGAGTGCGGCAGTGGACTTGCGATTCCCCAAAAATTCCACGAGTTGCTTGGCATATATCAGGCCAGAAATTCCGGGAAATGGATGCTGTTTACCACCCTTGCCCCCGGGCAAAATTATGATCCAAAGGAATTTTTCAACAAGTATTCCGACAAAGACGGGATTTACGTGTTTGATCCCGATTATTACTCAGGGGCCGTGAGTCTTCATCTATCAAATACTTTCACCAGCATGCTGATTTTTATAGGAGTCAGCATCACGGTTCTACTCCTGCTGCTTTTCATGGATCTTGTTTTAACCGTGATTGCGCTTTTGCCGATCTGCTTTTCCCTGATATGCACGCTCGGGGTTATTTCTCTGATCGGGTTACCGCTAAACATACCCGGGCTGATGCTTTCGGTGGTGGTTCTGGGCATGGGCCTGGACTATTCACTCTACCTCGTGCGAGCATATCAACGCTACAGGGACGAGGATCATCCGTACCAGTCCCATATACGAATGACCGTGTTTCTTGCCGGAGTTTCAACTCTTATCGGCTTCGGCGCCCTGGCCTTAGGTGAGCACAACCTGATGAAAAGTCTTGGACAGGTGCTTGTCATTGGCATCGGTTTTGTAATGACAGGGGCATTCGCCCTGCTGCCTTTTTTTCTCAGATATATGTTTCAGCCTGTACGGTTTTCAACAGAGCCCGTAACTCCCGGCTCAGGGATGCATAAGAAGAGATTTTTAAGGCTTTTCCGGCACTTAGAAGCATATCCCCGGCTTTTCGCAAGATTCAAGCACAAGGCTGATCCCATATTTTCGGAGCTGCCCGGGCTGATTTCCAATCCTTCAACCGTGATTGATATCGGCTGCGGCTTTGGCGTTACTGCTGCGTGGCTTATATCGGCAAACCCGCGGATAAGGATTTACGGGGCCGATCCGAACCCGGAACGAGCCAGGATTGCCGGCAGGATCGTGGATACCCGCGGCAGGATATACACTGCAGGTGCACCTGATCTGCCTGATTTTAACCTCAGGGCGGATCTGGCTTTAATGCTGGACATGCTGCATTACATTTCCGATGGCGAACTGAGGGAAACGCTTAAAAAACTCAGAAAAAACCTGCGGCCCGGAGCCGCTTTGCTCATCCGGGCCACGATAGCCACAAAAACGCCGGTTCCGATATTTCGCAGAATCGAGACTTTCCAAAACCGTCTGAAGGGGACAAGAACTTACTATCGCCGGCAGGAACAAATAAAAACCCTGCTGGAGGAAAACGGCTTTGCCCTCTGCGTCGTTGGCCCCTCAGGTACGGACAGGGAAGAAACCTGGTTTCTGGCAGAAGCGCCTGGTGCAAATAAGTAGGGATTTATTGATGATTAACATTTTTTACAGGTGCATGGTTTATCTGGCGCGTAAATGGGGTATCTGGGTTTTTTATATAGCGGTTTGGATTGTTGCCGCAGGTTATTTTCTGTTTTTCCCCCTTAGAGTAGCTGCCAGTATGAGGTTTTACCGGGCCCTGTCTCCGCAACGCAACGCCCTGTATGCGCTCTGGTGCGCCTGGAAGCAGTTTCACGACTTTACCGGCATATATGTTGACAGGTATTTTTTTGAATTCGGGGGAAATATTGAATATACGTCAGAAGGGCTTCAGTATCTGCGCCGGGCTGTCAGGGAGCACAGCGGCGGAATTTTGCTGATGTCTCATGTAGGCAACTGGGAAGCTGCAGCCAGGCTTCTTAAAAAGGAAGGATTCCCTCTTCTTCTGTTTATGGGCCAAAAAGAAGGCGAACAGATAGAGAAAACCCAGAAAGCCAATCTTCAACAAAACGGCGTACAGATAGTCGCCAGCATGCAGGGGGCGGGCTCGCCCCTGGAAATTTTGGAGGGGGTCAAATACCTGCGCAAAGGCTGGTTTCTTTCAATGGCAGGGGATCGATCCGGAGACAATGGCAACTCGTTTGTGGAGGCTGAATTTCTCGGCCACAGGGTCAGAGTTCCGGAAACACCGTATGTTCTGGCACTGGCTACAGGAGCGCCGGTTTTTGTATTCTTCGCGTTCCGCAAAGGCCCGGGAAAATATCATTTCGCGGTTCATCCTCCCATGGAAGTGCGAGCAGAATCCCGCCGGTTACGAAAAAAAAGCATTGCAGATGCTGCACAGAAATACTGCCGGCTGCTGGAACAGGCGGTTTACAGGCATCCTTTTGAATGGCACCATTTTGAACCGTTTCTGGGGCCGAAAACCGGGACCGAAGATCAATCAGAATAAGAAGTGCATATTCCATGGGTATATACATCACGGGAATCGGGATAATATCAGCGCTCGGCCGAGGCTTCGGGCAAACCGCCGCTGCCCTGTGCAAAAACAGAAGCGGCCTTGGTCCCCTGACCCTGTTTCCCCATTGCGCGTCTTTGCCGGTGGGCGAAATCAGGAATGCACCTGAATATCCCGGACTTCCCCGGACCCACAGGATCTCACTGGCCGCGGCAGAAGACGCCATGGATGCCTGCGGCGGCAAAATTCCCGACTCTGTGATAATGGGAGTGACCACCGGAGGTATGCCGGAAACAGAATTAATGTTAAAATCCGGGGCTGATGATCCGGACCGGTACAGATATCACGCTGCAGGATCGGTTGCAGAATCCGTTGCAGGGGTTTGCGGATGCAAGGGTCCGGTATTTACAGTGTCAACTGCCTGCTCGTCAGGGGCGGTGGCGGTTGCCCTGGGAATCAGACTTCTTCAAAGCGGAGCTGTCAGCTCTGTGCTGGCCGGGGGAGCGGATGCACTGTGCCGGATGACCTACCACGGGTTCAATGCTTTGCAATTGCTGTCTGTAACTGGGGCAAAACCGTTTGACAAGGACCGGGACGGTATGAGCCTGTCCGAGGCCGCGGCAATGCTGTTTTTAGAATCAGGCTCTTTGCCCCCGGAAAACGCGAAGGCTGAAATGCTGGGATTCGGGCTGTCCTGTGACGCATATCATGCCGCAGCTCCGCATCCGGAAGGCCGCGGGGCGTTTCAGGCCATGAAAGCTGCAATTTCACAGGCCGGGCTTGAGCCGTCAGATATTGACTACGTAAACCTGCACGGCACCGGAACAATCAACAACGACGCTGCCGAAGCCCAGGCTGTAAACAGCCTGTTTGTCAGCAGCAGGCCGCCTTTGTCCTCGGTAAAAGGGGCTGCAGGACACAGCCTGGCTGCCGCGGGTGCGCTTGAACTTGCAATATCTGCCATATCTGTTTCAAAAGGGCTGGTTCCGGCAAATTACGGTTTTAAAACCCGGGACCCGGGGCTCGGAATAATTCCTCAATCCCAGCCCGATACCAGGCAGATCAGAACCGTGCTGTCCAATTCCTTTGGATTCGGCGGCAACAATGCCGCGCTTGCAGTGGGCCGGCCCGGCAGCCGCACCGGAAATGATACGGACTTGCAGAACCCGCCTATGGCTGTGGTGGGATACTCCTGTGTCACCGGCGCGGGAAAAACCGCAGTCACAACAAAACAGTTTCTGGCAAACAATTTATGTCCGGGCATGCTTTCAAACGCCGAAATATCAGAGGATCTGGATTCAAAAGCAGTGCGGCGGTTAAAAAGACTTCCCAGGCTTTCCCTTTGTCTGGCAAGAGAAGCGCTGCTCAGCTCTGATCAGGCGCTTTCCCCGTCAGGGGTGTTTTTTGCCACCGGCTGGGGGGCGTTAACTGAAACAAACGATTTTCTGACCCGGCTTTTTAAAAACCAGGAACGGTTTTCAAGCCCCATGGACTTTGTGGGCTCTGTCCACAATGCACCTGCAGGTGAGATCGCAATGATGTTTAATGCCGCTGGTCCAAATGTAACTATGACCGGAGGCGACTATTCGTTTGAACAGGCGCTGACAGCAGCTTCTGTACTGGGAGATTCCACGCAGGGCCCGTTTCTGATTATTGGAGCCGATGAATGCCATAAAAGTCTTTCCCCCTTGTTTGACTCATCGGTTTCAAAAAGTGCTGCGCCTGCAGACGGCGGGGGCGGTTTGTGCGTAAAAAGGGCGGAAACCGGGCTGCTTGTGCGGCCGGTATTTTATCTGCCTGCTGATAGAAACCAGGATACGATCAGATTGCTTATTCAAAGCCTGGGAGGAGCAGACTCTATAAAAAAACGGTTTGGCGCACTGTTTGCCGGTATTCCCTCATCCTGCAGGCAGACCGGCGAAAACCAGCTTCAATTGTTTCAGAATCTCACGGATTGCCGGGCACCGGTTATAGACTACCGGAAATACACCGGCGAGTTTGCCTCGGCCTCGGCTGCGGCGGTGGGACTGGCAGCGGCATGCGTTTGTCAAGACCTGATACCGCAGCAGGATGGACACAAGGAACCTGTCTCCCTGGATCGTGCTGCGATACTGGTGCTCGGCACCGGCAAATATTTGACCGCAATCGAGGTTTATCTGGCATGAAGGTTGTTCTGGTCTCTGCAAATACCGAAACCACGCCCTACCCTGTCTATCCCCTGGGAATAGACTATGTGGCCGGCGCAATACGTTACAAGCACATGGTTTATGTGGAGGATATCAATGAAACAGGTGGCAATGAGGTACTGGCAGACCGGATCGGCTCGATAGACCCTGATGTCATAGGCATTTCCATAAGAAACATTGACAATACTGACGTAAAATCGCCCAAAGCCTATATAGACCCGCACAGGGCATTGATATGCGCCGTGCGGAAAGTCTCAGGTGCGCCCGTGGTGCTCGGCGGCAGCGGGTTCACCCTTTTTCCCGGCCGTCTCATGGAGGCGCTCGGGGCTGATTACGGCATTGTCGGCGAAGGGGAACGTTTTGCTGCCTTTCTCGATGCTTTGGAAAAACATGATGATGTCTGCAGTATTGAGGGGGTAATCGCCGGCTCAGGGGAGCCAGGCCGGATATCCCCGCAGCCGTGGACCGGCGGAGTTAAAAGATACTTTGACCCGGAAACCCCGCATGTGGCCTATTACCTGAAAAAAGGCGGCATGCTCAACCTGCAGACCCAGCGGGGATGTCCTTTTAATTGTATCTACTGTACCTATCCGCATATTGAAGGCAGACATCTCAGACAGCGCTCCCCGGGTGCAGTCGCTGATACCGCGCGGGCTCTCCAGGATGCCGGCGCCGGCTATTTGTTTATTACCGACTCTGTATTTAACGCTGATCCCGCACACAGCATGGAAGTGGCGCGTGCGTTTCAAAAAGCCGGGGTAACCATCCCGTGGGGGGCCTATATCGCGCCCGTACAACCCCGGTCTGATTATTTCAGGGTCCTGGCAGACGCGGGCATGACACATGTGGAATTCGGCACAGAGGCTTTCTGCGACAAAATCCTTGAAAACTACAGAAAGCCGTTTCGCACGGACGATGTTTTTGCCGCCCACAAGGCTGCGGTGGATGCCGGGCTGAATGCGGCACATTTTTTTCTTCTGGGCGCTCCTGCCGAAACCCTGCATACCCTGGAAACCACCCTGGACAACGCGCGCGGCCTGGAAAAAACGGTCTGTTTTTTCTTTGCCGGCATTCGCATTTATCCGCACACCCGGCTCAGTGAAATTGCCGTTGCATCAGGTCAGATCGAAAGCGGGCGGGAGCTTTTTACCCCTTGTTTTTTTGAACCCAAGGGCATCGGCCTTGAGCAAATCGGAAAAATCCTTCGGGAAAAATCTAAAAACCGCATGAACTGGGTTTTCGGCGCAGGCGGAGAAAAAACCGCGAAAATCCTCTCCCGGCTCCATGACCGGGGGCACGTGGGACCGCTCTGGGAGCATTTGATCAGATGAATAAAAAAGAGTTAGCCTCTCCCGCAGCTATATTCGGCATGATCTGTTTTGCTGCCGCAGCCGTGCTTTTTTTTATACATCCTTATTTGGCCGCAGGTGTGCTTTTCCTTTTTGTTGCGGTGTGTCTGGCAGCCCCTTTTTTGCCGGGTGCGGGGCTGTTTCTGCAGGTGACAAAAGCTGGCAGCAGGGACTTAAAAAGCGTGGCTCTGACCTTTGACGACGGACCTGATCCGCATACCACACCTTTTTTGCTCGACCTGCTCGCCAGGCGCAAGGTGCATGCCTGTTTTTTCGTCACAGGCATACGCGCGGAGACACATCCGGAATTGATAAGAAAAATTCTTTGCTCTGGTAACAGCATCGGAAATCACACTTACACCCATGACGTTTTTGTCATGCTTAAATCGAAAAAAACACTTGCCCGTGAAATTGATGCAGCCCAGGACGTGTTAAAAACCTTCGGTGTAAGGCCTCTTGCCTTCCGCCCCCCGGTCGGAATCGTAAGCCCCGGCCTCGGCCCACTGCTGGAACAGAGAAAAATGTTTTGCCTTCATTACAGCCGCAGGGGTTTTGATATTGGAAACAGACGCGTATCCGGGCTTTCGCAGAGAATTCTTAAAAAAATCCGTCCAGGCGATATTGTGCTCTTACATGATACCTGTCCCGGCTCAGCAGATTTAAGGGTTGAGACATGGCTTGCCGAAATCGAAAACATGCTTTCGGGCATAGACCGGAAAGGGCTTTGTGTACGCCCGTTATCCGAGGTTATAAACAGGGCGGTGATGGAGCGGGAAAAATGAATTTCTTTTGTTTCGGTTCAAATGTGACTATAATTATCAAATATGATGCCTTCGTAAAAATTCGAATTCCGACGGCAGATGTTTTTGCAGGAAGGAAGCCCTGCGGTCGGGGTCAGTTTTTTCGCTCCTGAGCGTTTTCGGGATTCATCAAATGCCTTCGCTAAAATTTCAAAAACTCGGCCTATCGGCCTCAAACAGTTTGAAATTTATACACTCCGGCATTTGCTGAATTTTTCCCGAAAACGCTCAATGTCGCTTCAAAAACCGACCCCGACCTTGGACTTCCTTGGAAGTGTTCCCCCAGGGCCGCGCCCCGGACCGAGCACTGCAAATAACTTTTGCTGTTCCCGATTTCGATTTGGATCAGCCCAACAGATGTGAAGTTCCCTATATGTCAATTTAAATAATAAAGGAGACTCAAATGAAAGGAAACCTGTACACTCGGATGGTATGCATTCTCGCGTTTTTGTTTTTTCTTACGGCGTCTGCCGGCGCTTTAGCACAGGCTGATAAAAAGGACAATAACACGGGCCGGGAGTTAAAGCAGGATGTCATGGGATTCATAGAAAGCCTAAAGAACTATAGCGCTGAAAAACAAAAGGAGGCTGCCGGGAAACTTAAAACCGAGCTCGGGCAGATGGATGAGCGGCTGGAAAAAATGGAGCGCAGGTTTGAAGAGGAAAAATCGGAGATGAGCCGCGAACTGCGGGAAAAAATGGAATCCGACATGGAATTGCTGCGCCGCCAGAGAGACGAACTTGCGGAATTGTATGAAAAATTCAAATCCGGCTCTGCTGATGCCTGGGGCCGGATACGGCAGGATCTTTCAAAAGCGTTCCGGGATTTTTCCAGGTCCCTGGAAAAAACCGATCAGCAGATGGAAAGAAAAAATATTTAGAACTTCGGATTGTGCAATCAATCCGGTGACAGGCTTTCTGTCTCAAGCAGTTTTAATTCGAGCCGGTAATCAAAAAGGCCGTGATGGTAAATGGTGATCCTTGACGCAATTTTTACGCCCCCTCCGGATGCCGCGTTCTCACATGCCGGAGCATAACAGAGCCTGACGGTTTTCAGAAGTTTTTTGGCCTTTGTATATTGCCTGATCTCCGGGCCGCCGTCTTTGGATAACCGCACTTCGCAATAGCCTTCATCGTTTTTGCGCGCATACCGGCAGATCGGCGTGCCGTCTAAAAGGGAGCCTGCCGCCAGCAGCCGGCCCGGGGGAGGCAGTAAAGCAAGCCTGATATCTGCAAACATTTCGTTTGCGAACTTTTTTTCATCAAACGGGGAAACCGCGCGGCTCACAGAAACCCGGCCGTCATACTCTCCGTCAAAAAGAACTATCCCCTGCGCACTCATTATAACGCATCTTATTTTCCGGTTTTCAGGATAAATCCGCATGACTGCAATGGCGTCCCTGACGTCTCCGTCCGGCAGATAAGCAGTAAGAGACTGAACCAATTGCCGGGAATTGTCCAAAAAACAGTCCCGGCAGCGCCGGGCCGCATCCTCGTGAAGAGCCGGCGCTGCAGGTTCAATTGGCGCAAAGCTCCGGCAGCCGGGGATAAATAGCAAAAAACAGGCCGCCAGAAGTAAGGCTCCCCGGCCGACTGTCAGGCGCCCGGAGAGCCTGCCTGTTAGAGAGCTATTTTTCAACTCTTTCCAGTGCCATGGGTATGCCTTCTTTTTGTTCACTGTCATCTTCATAAAAATAATTGCCGCGCAGAATACCGTCTTTGCGTTTTTTCAGCCTTGCAGTATAATGAACTTCTCCAGCGGAAAGGAGAACCAGGTAAACCGTATCCCCGGTTACTTTTCCCTGCAAATTGTATTTGCCAAGAGATCCTTCTATCTGATTTCCCTGCTGATCGAAAAAGCCTTTTCCCCAGCTAAACGGAGCGTTAGGGTCAGCATTGGCATCCTGCCACCGACCGTCAACATTGATTTCCGGGGCCCGGTCCCCTGAAATCTTTGCCAGCCATGGGCCGGCCTCGGCCTTGGTCATGGCCGTGCTGCAGGCCATCAGGGGCAAAAGCATCATCACCGCAATACATGAGTACAGGACTTTTTTCATTTCTCCCCTCCTTATGGATTCGGATAAATTAAATTTGATGCACTCGTAAAAAGTCTGATTTTAGATGGTGCCGCAAAAAGTTCAAGATCAAGGCTTGCGCAATTTCGAAGAATGCAGCGTACTTAGCCGTACGTGAAATTCTGAGAAATTGCGCGTAACGCAGATATTGGACTTTTTACGGTGCCATCAAATTTAGTCCTTAAAATTAAGTTCCTGGAAAACACCTTCCTTGATGCCCTTGTTGATTTTCGTATCATGGAACCGGATGATTGTATAAGAGGCCGGATTTTCATGTATCGCAACAGAATCAATTACCCCCGGAGTCTCCGAGAGTCTCAGTTCAATTCGCTCGATTACCTCGGCCATGGCCTTGTCTTTCGGTGTTAAAACAACGGTTCCGGAAGGCTTGATTTCTGCATTTAAATCGGGGTTGACGTCGAACCTGCCCTGCATCCACATGCAGATGTCCTCGAGAAACACCCGCATAGTCTCCAGATTCCCACTTTTCCGGGCCTTTATCCCGTCGTCTGTTTCAACATAGCGGCTGATTTTATCATTATGCATCAATAAAACGCTTCTTACCGGTTCCTTGTATTCCCAGCGAAGCGATGCCGGGGCACGGAAAAAAAGCACGCCCTTGGAGATCAGGGGCTTGTCCATCATTTCCAGGTGTTTTTCCTGGATAAAGTCAGCCCGGATTGACTCGACAAAGGCCACCTTCTTCCTGATAGTTTCCGGGTCATCTGCCCAGCCGGCAAGGAAAACCGAGCAAGCCAGCAGTGCTGCTAAAAAAGCCTTGTACTCTGCAGATTTGCCTATCTTCTTCATCACCGCTTAACTCATACCACCGTCGACCGAAATCACTTCCCCTGTTACGTATGAAGCATCCTCAGAGCAAAGAAATCTCACCACCCTGGCAACTTCTTCAGGTCTGCCCGTGCGGGCCATGGGGATCATCTGCTTGATCGTTTCCACAGGGGCATCCTGTGTCATATCAGTTTCAATCAAGCCCGGAGCCACGGCATTGACCCTGACGCCCATTCGGGCGGTTTCCGAGGCCAGGGCCCTGGTTGCGCCGATTATGCCTGCCTTGGCAGCCGAATAATTTACCTGACCGCGGTTGCCCATGATTCCTGAAACCGATGAGATGGAAACAATCGAGCCTTTTTTTGCCTTAAGCATTTTTTTGAGAACAGGCTTGGTAACGTTGTAGAATCCTGCCAGGGAGGTATCCATTACAGACTGCCAGTCTTTTTGCGGCATCATTACAAACAAGCCGTCCGCAGTAATTCCCGCGTTATTGACCAGCACTGCGATGTCGAATTCTTCTGCTATATCGCTTACAGCCTGCCCGGCGGCCCCGGCATCGGTTACGTCAAAACCGATTATACGTCCCTGCCCTCCGTTTTGCCGGATCATCTCCAGGGTTTGCTCTGCGGCGCTTTGTCCGGATTTATAGTTTATGGTCACGTGGTATCCGGCAACGGCAAGTTCCAGCGAAATTGCTCTTCCGATACCGCGGCCTCCGCCGGTCACCACGGCTGTTTGCTGTTTCATCCCGACTGTTGCCTCCAAATGTTTATTCGTCAGTTCTCAATACCTGAATCATTGCCCTGCCGAGGATTTGTTCCCCGATTTGTGAAAATCCCTGATATACAGCATAATTCATATAAGCATACTTTTTTGCGGCGCATGTAATAATAGTTGCATCCAGGGGGATGCGCTTAACATGAAAGACAGCCTCCTTTACTCCCACGAGAAGGCCGCCCCCCTCTTTTTCCCGTCCCCCGGCTTCCCGGAACTCCTCCCACCGGATGTTAATCCCTGCTGTCTGGGCCACGAGTTCGACAACAACGACCGGAAGAATGCCGTCCTGCTCAGCCAGAGGCCATTTATCCGTTGTCACTGAGCGGGCCACGGCTTTTTGCGCATCCACTTCCACTATTTCGTCCAGGAGTTTCATCCTGCCGCGGTGGGCTACATAATCCTCAACTGGGAAAGACTCATGATTCATATTTCAGCAGAAGCAGATGGTGCGAAAACCGGCGTCCCTACCCTGATAAGAATATTGACTTTCGGGGCGCCGGATGATAGAAAATTTTTGATTATAATCAATGGACTCGTAAAAAGTCGGTTTCCGACGGCAAAGTAAAAAGTTCAAGATCAAGGCGCGCAAAATCCCGAGGAATGCAGCGTACTTATCGTACGTGAAATTCCGAGGGGTGAAGCGCAAAGCAGATATTGGACTTTTTACTTTGCCGTCAACTTTCAATTTGACTATAGAATCGAATAACCGGTTTGACAAGGGCAATTTCCATGCAGCAACTCGTTGAAGAGCTCAAGGTAAAAATTATTGAAAACCTTTACCTGGAGGACGTAACCCCGGAAGACATTGATGAGAAAGCCCCGCTGGTTGGCGGAGACCTGGGCATTGATTCAATTGATATCCTTGAGCTGGTTATGATGCTCGAACAGGATTATTCCGTTGTTATTGACAACAAGGAACTCGGGGAAAAGGTGTTTGCCTCCCTTGAGACACTTGCCGCCTACGTCGCGGAAAATCGGCCTGAAACAGCCGCCGGACAAAATTAAAGCTGAAAAGTTCAGGGCGTTCAATGAAATTCAGACTCATCTATCCCAAGTGGCCCAAGCTTGCACGCCAGACCGAGTTTCATCTGCCGCCCCACGGCCCTGTGGTTTTTGCCGCCACTCTGCCGCAAGACATGGAAGTGGAATTCGTGGATGAAAATCTGGAAGAGATAGATTTCGGCAGGCCGGCTGATTTCGTTGGCATATCAATGATGCTTTCCAGCCAGGTCATGCGGGGCTGGCAAATCGCGGACACCTACAGGCAGATGGGGGTTCCTGTGATTTTCGGCGGGATCGCCACCATGCTTCATGCGGAAGAAACCGCTGAGCATGCGGATTCAGTTTTTCTGGGGGAAGCCGAAGGCCGCATGGAAAAAGTGTTTGCGGATTACAAAAACAAACGGCTGCACAAGATATATGACTACTTAAACGATCGCCCGCCCATTGAATCGGTCGGAACCGCGCGAAGGGATATACTCAAAAAGGACCTGTATAATTACCGGGGCATCCAGATGGTTGACCTGGTCCATGCTTCCCGCGGATGCAGGTTTAATTGCTATCCGTGCGCGGTGTCCTATCTCGGGGGACGCAGGTTCCGCCCCCGCCCTGTTGAAAAATCAATTGCCGAAATGGCGGCCATTGACAACAACAGGCTGTTTATCGTGGACAACTCACTTGCCCAGGACACACAATGGGAAAAGGACCTGTTTAAGGCGATGATCCCGCTTAAAAAGAAATGGTGCAGCCATCCCATTGAAGATGATCCGCAGGTGCTGGATCTGGCAGCGCAGGCCGGGGCATGGTATGTTTACCAGGCCGTGTTTGACACCTCTGACTACATTCGCGAGCGCATAAAACGTTATCATGATCACGGGATCACCGTGGAGGGTACCATCCTGCTGGGTCTGGACAGCCATACAGAAGACTATATCAAGCGGCTCGTTGATTTTCTGCTTGAAATAGAACTCGACCTTGCGGAGTTCACGGTACTCACCCCTTTTCCGCACACTCCGGCATTTAAAAAACTTCATTCTGAAAACCGGATTTTTTCATACGACTGGGACGACTACACCGCTGACAAAGTGGTTTATCACCCCGCGAAGATGTCTGCAGAGAAGCTGCAGCAAATGCTGTTTTACGCATGGGATACTTTTTACCGGCACGAGCCGCAGCAGGTCAGGATGTCAAAACTGCTCCGGAGAGTCATGCGCATGGAAAAGGCAGACAATACATACCAACCCAGAAGAAGGGATCTTATTGACAAGGCCTTCGGCAGACAGATTAAAAAATAAATAGGGTTGATTTTTTGAAGGTAAATAGTTAAAAATATGGACCAAAACAGATAGGTTAGCATGTAAATCCAGCAGAATAGAGAGGAGTTAGGATCATTATGACGGATAAGCTCAGAAATGTCGCCCTGATCGGACACGGCGGCTCCGGCAAGACCTCCCTGGCCGAAGCGCTGCTCTATAACGCCGGTGTTACAAAGCGCTTCGGAAGCGTGGATGAAGGAAATTCAACACTGGATTTCGAGCCAGAGGAAATAAGGCGGCAAAGCAGCGTTTCCACCTCGTTTCATCAGTTTTCCTGGAAAAATCACAATGTCAACATGATTGACACACCCGGAGACCAGAATTTCTTCACAGACACCCGGATGTGCATGCAGGCCGCAGACGGCGTGGTCGTGGTAATAGACGCGGTGGACGGAATCAAGGTTCAGTCCGAACAGGCCTGGGAGTTTGCCGACGAATTCGGTCTGCCCCGTGTTATATACATCAACAAGGTTGACCGTGAAAGGGCCGATTTTTTCAAAACCTTCAATGATGCTGTTGAAATATTTTCCCCCAAACCCATAATCCTTCAGCTACCAATTGGTCAGGAAGCTGATTTTTCCGGGATAGTTGACCTTGTAAACATGAAGGCATGGACATACGAGGACGGAAAGGCCAAGGCAATCGATATTCCGTCCGACATGCAGGAGACCGTGGAAACCGAGCGCGAGACCCTGATTGAAAACATTGCGGAAGCTGACGATGAACTGGTTGAAAAATACCTCGAAGGTGAAGCACTTACCGATGAGGAAATAGTGAGCGCCCTTCGCAAGGGGACCCTTGAGAGAGCATTTGTACCGGTTTTGTGCGGCTCGGCCACCATGAATATAGGCGTGGATTTTGTTGCCGGGCTGATGGCAGACGCCCTGCCCTCGCCTGCGGACCTCGGCCCCAGGACCGGCTTTGTACCGGGAACAGATACCGAAGAACAGCGCGAACCGTCTGCTGACGCCCCTTTCTCAGCGCTGGTGTTTAAAACCGTTGCAGATCCGTATGCGGGCCGTTTGAATCTTTTCAAGGTATTTTCCGGAAAACTCGGTCCTGACGGCACATTCTACAACGCCAACAAACAGACAAAGGAGCGCTACAACCAGCTGCTCCACCTGCGGGGCAAGGAGCAGAAATCAGCAGAAGGAGCGGGACCGGGCGATATCCTTGCTGTTGCCAAGCTCAAGGAGACCGTTACCGGAGACACCCTGTGTGACCCTGACAAGTCGATTCAGTATAAGGCTGCGGAACCTTTGCCGGGAGTGGTCTCATTTGCAATTGCGCCCAAGTCCAAGGGTGATGAAGACAAGATTTACTCCTCGCTTGCAAAGCTTATAGAAGAAGACCCCGGCTTAAAGCTTGAGAGAAACGAGGAGACCAGACAAACCCTTCTAATCGGCCAGGGCCAGGTGCATATTGAAACCACGGTGGAAAAACTCAGGCGCAGGTATAATGTTGAAGTAACATTAAACATTCCAAAGGTGCCCTACAAGGAGACCTTTAAGAAAAAGATCAGGGTTCAGGGCAAGCACAAGAAGCAGTCAGGAGGCCACGGACAGTACGGAGACTGCTGGGTGGAGTTCGAACCCCTGGAACGCGGGGAAGGATACCAGTTCGTGGACAAGATTGTGGGAGGTGTGATACCCAAGACATATATCCCCGCGGTTGACAAGGGTATTTCTGAGGCGGCCCAAAAAGGAGTTCTTGCAGGATTTCCGTGCATTGATTTTCAGGCCACGGTCTATGATGGTTCCTATCATTCTGTTGATTCATCTGAAATGGCCTTTAAGATCGCGGGTTCGCTTGCCTTTAAAAAGGCCATGGAACAGGCAGAACCCGTGCTGCTCGAACCTATCATGGAAATCGAGGTTGTCACACCCGAAGAATATATGGGCGATATCATGGGGGACTTAAACAGCCGGCGTGGCAGGGTCCTGGGCATGGAAAGCA
This sequence comes from Desulfobacteraceae bacterium, assembly GCA_021737565.1. Classification (GTDB taxonomy): domain Bacteria; phylum Desulfobacterota; class Desulfobacteria; order Desulfobacterales; family Desulfosalsimonadaceae; genus Desulfosalsimonas. Next base: position 40,579 of record JAIPDS010000012.1, read on the forward strand.
GGGGCAAAAACCAGGCTGTCCGCGCTCTTGTACCGCTTGCAGAAGTGCTGACCTATGCCCCTGATCTTCGGTCCATGACAGGGGGCCGCGGGATTTTTACAATGAAGTTTTCCCATTACGACGAGGTGCCGTCCCAGATTGCCCAGAAAGTGATCGAAGAACTGCGAACCCAGCAGGAGCAGGAAAAATAAAGTTGGAAACGGGGACCGGTTTTAGCGTCCCCGTTTCTTTCAGGCGTTCATTATGTCAGACATGACATCGCGGGCGGCCTATTTTATGGGTTCTGCATAACCGCCGTTTATTACCGACTCCAGCCTCGGATTTAACTCGCGGTCATTTAATACCCCGAAAAGATGAATTATATCTCCTTTTACAGCATCATCCAGGTCTGAAAACCTGCTCCACATGCTGTCAAGGGCCTGGCGGGCAAGCCCGGGAGCCTGTTCGGCCAGATATTCAAAAGCCACCATTGCCCCGAGCCTGGTCGGCCACCTGGGATGAGCCAGCAGGTCAAGAAAGCCCGGTATCAGGGTCCCGGATTTTATCATCAGGTTGGCCAGGCCTTCTGCATCACCGTCTGCTATTATTTTCTTGAGCGTTTCCGCGCTGAGTTCCCTGGGATCACGGTCTTCCATTACATCCAGTATCTCTGAAACCGGAATTACCCCCGTCCAGCGAAACCGGCCGTCAAGCACTGCAGTGGGAACAGACCTGATACTATCAGAAGCAGCAGTATCCGGAAACATGGCGGCGTCAATTATATGCAGCTCCATCATTTCCGGGGCGCATCCGGCCATATACAGCCACCTGGATACCGCATGCGGACAATGGGGGCATGACGATGATACATAGATCTTTACAACTCCGGGAATCTTAAGTCTTTGCCGGATTTCCTCTGCAGAGACTCCTGCTTCATTTTCCTCTATCGGCATAATACCTGCAACGCACAACAAAAAGAGATTCAGGAGTTTTCCCTCGGTAACTGCTTCAAACCTTACATTCGGCGGAATAAAAAGCGCCGGCGGTTCCTCCTCGCCCGGCTCCTTTTTCACTGTGAGAGCAGGAATGTTTGCACGCAGCCGGTCGGAAAACATTTCCATACGTTTTCCCGGTTCGCTCTCTGTTGCGCCCAAAAGCAGCAGTTGGGTGGGCTTGTAGATTTTATACCGGTAATTTTCTATTACTGTCATGTCCTGCTGGGATATCACTGGCTTTATCTGCCGGTCAGGCATTTTCTGAACCTCTTTATATTTTTTGAATTTATTTTTACTTATTAATTTCAGAAAGCATCCGGGCAATTTCCTGCGCAATTTGCTGACTTGCGTGCTCGGAGTCCTTATCCCCGTCAAGTTCTCCTTCTTGGGGAAGTTTTTCAGAAGCGGCGATTTCCAAGGCTTCTCCGTTTCTGTCAAGCAGCAGGGAAAGGTTTGCCTGAAGTGAAAAATCCAGTCTGTATGCGACATTGTTGTCTTTTGCAACTATATCGCCGCCGTAAAAGTAAATATCGCTTCCCGGGGTAATACCGCAGCTCTGGCTTACCGCCTGTTTTAACGCATTTTTATCTATGTTTTTTACAATAAGCTTAAGCAGGTGTTTTTCGCATGCCTTAATTATATCCTCCCTGGCAAGCTTCATGGCCGCAGATCCTTATGTTGTGTTTTGCCTGTTTGATCCGCCCAGATCCAGCGCGCGGCAAGCTCAAGAAATGCCGCCGCGCCAGGGGATGCTATGTCATGGCACACCACCGGTTTTCCGAACCAGTAAGCCTCGTGCAGGCGCGGATCCTCCGGGATGCAAACTTCAAGACTGATTGGCTCTATTTTTCCGAAAAATTCCCGGCCGAGCAAGGCTTCTGCCTCCACCCTGGTGTCGCAGCAGTTGATCAGTATTGCTGCCGAGCTTACACGGGTTCTTCCCTCCTGTTTTAACCGGGCGGTTTTTTTAAGAAGCCCTTTTATGTGCAAAAGCCCCTCTTTTAAGTGTTCAGCGTCGGCCGGCTCCACCCGCAGCGGAATAAGAAGTTCGTCTGCAGCACATATACCAGAATCCACAAGCACGGAAACCGCGGTTGGAGTGTCTATAACAGTAAAATCGAAATCTTCCGCAAGCGACAATACGCTCCTGACAAGCCTGTCCTCCCCTTCCCGCATATCTTCGGCATTGCCTGTGCCCTGTTTAAGCCGGGTTCCGGCAGGAAGAACCTCAAGGTACTCAAGCCAGGTCTTTTCAAGGAACAAGGACAAATCCGCATCTTCCGTGTTCAGGGCATCAGCAAGACCGGGCGGATTTTGGGGAGGCTCTATTTTTGCTCCGAAAATACACCCGTTTTCAGGGCAGCAGTCAACCAGAAGGGCTTTTTTTTCAAATACTGCCAATGCGGCCGAAAGGTTCACTGCTGTGATTGTTTTGCCGCTGCCCGCAACAGGGGCTGCTATGCAGATAATCCTTGTCATGGAATTATACATAACATAAGAATATGTTTTTTCAAGATCATTAACAATTGATGGCACCGTAAAAAGTCCAATATCTGCGTTACGCGCACTTTCTCAGAATTTCACGTACGGCTAAGTACGCTTCATTCTTCGAAATTGCGCAAGCCTTGATCTTGAACTTCCAAGGAACTTAACTATGATAGCAAATAACGGTTGGCATGGATATTGCTATGCTGCCAACAGCTCAGTCAGGCGTGCCGGTAAATCCGGCAGCCTTATAATCTTTTTCATTTCAGGTCGTATTCTATCACTTTGGGTCTGTTCTGCGTCC
>JAIPDS010000085.1 GCA_021737565.1 Desulfobacteraceae bacterium
CCGGAGCGTAAAAATTTCAAACTGTTTGAGGCCGGCAGGCCGAGTTTTTGAAATTTTAGCGAAGGCATTTGATGAATCCCGAAAACGGTCAGGAGCGAAAAAACTGACCCCGACCGCAGGGCTTCCTTCCTGCAAAAACTGCGGATAGGTATCAGGGATGTGGGACAAGGCGGGGAATTACAAAATGCCAGGAAAATAAACCTGGAAGTCCGCAAGGATTTGGTCTTGCGGGCCCGGGGCCGGTCATGGGGCTAAAAAGTTTGACAGGGAATATTACAGCAGGTTGTTGAATCGGACTCCTATGCCGTCGGGACCGGTTCTGGCGATCTCGCCGGTCCGCTTGATGTACCTGTTGTTGTAAGGATGCTCAAAGGACATGATGATTTTTTCACCCGGTCCGAGATGATGCAGGTCCGACTTCATGGTCTCCACATAAGCTCCGCTGTCACTTACGTTTTTGAAAAACCCGCTAAAAAGCTTCCCCTTTGCCGTAAACTGAACCGAATCCCGATAAGGGCGCCGGGAAAACTTTCTCCTGGCACTTGCCCGGCTGCTCTTTAATTCGGCAAGCAGCTCTCTCTGCTGTTCAGGCGAAAGCCCAAGGACAGCATCCACGAGTTCGGCCTCCAGGGGGGAAACCATTATCTCCCTTTTTACTTTTTTTGCTTCTTCCATCTCCGCGCCCTTTTATAAACAATATTTTATAAAACAAATCAATTTTCAACAAAAACATCCATACTTATAATCCTATTATCGGTCTTTGTCATAAATATGCAAGCACATATTTTCATTTTTTCCAAAATCCAAGAAAAAACTTGCATCCAGGCCGGATACGTGTTCATTTTAAGGGCATTACGCAATATCCGGCAGAGCCGCACCAAAGACCCGGATAATTTACCGGCAAAAGGAGGTTTTTTAGATGCCGCACCCCGGAAATATCATTTATCCGGTATCATACCGGATCACCATAGAGCCGGACCTTAACCGGCGTGATTTTAAAGGCAGCGCCGAGCTGATCCTCAAAGCGCAAACTCCTGCCGCCAGGATTGAACTAAACTCCCTGGAACTCGCGGTTATGCGCTGCGAATACAAATCGCAAAACGACTGGATCACATCCGGATTTACGGTAAAACCGGGTGCAGAGACCCTTGAAATACATCTGCCCGAAGAGGCAGAAGGAGAAATCGAAATCCGGATCCATTACTACGGCAGAATAAATGACAAAATGGCCGGATTTTACAGAAGCATTGTTAAAACCGAGCAAGGCTCCGAGACCATAGCCGTTACCCAGTTTCAGGAAAGTGACGCCAGGCGGGCATTTCCGTGCATGGATCATCCCCTGTTCAAGGCTGAATTTGAACTGAGCCTTGTAATAGACAAAAATCTCACAGCTGTGAGCAATATGCCGGTCGCCTCGGAGACCCCGCACCGGGACGGCAAAAAACAAGTGACTTTTCAGAAGACCCCGCCCATGTCCACTTACCTGGTGTTTTTCGCAATGGGCAGTTTCAGCCTTGTCACCGACGAATTAGACAGGCGGGTCAGAGCGGCGGCTGCGGCAGGCATGGAAAGCGGAGTTCACTACAGCCTTTCCTTTGCAAGAAAGGCCCTGCATTACTGCGAGGATTATTTCCGCATCCCCTATCCCCTGCCCAAACTCGACCTGATAGCGGTGCCCGACTTTGCATTCGGCGCAATGGAGAACTGGGGCGCCGTAACATTCAGGGAAAACCTTGTGCGCCATGAACCGGGATACACTTCCGCCGAAGGCGAGGAAAGAATCTGCGAAGTAATAGCGCATGAAATAGTGCATCAGTGGTTCGGCAACCTGGTCACGCCCCGGGACTGGAAATACCTGTGGCTAAATGAAAGCTTTGCCACCTTTTTCGGCTACGAGGTTGTAAATTCACATCATCCAGACTGGCAAACATGGGAGGAATTTCTGGAATCCCAGACAGGCTCTGCTTTGAGCCGCGACGGGCTTACCGATACGAGCGCCATTGAGATCAGGGGAGGCGATCATGTGGTTATAAACAGCGCCACTGCGCCCGTTATATACAGCAAGGGGGGCAGCATCCTCCGACAGATAAAAAATTATGTTGGAGATGAAGGGTTTAGGGCTGCATTGAACAGTTTCCTGGAGAAACACGCTTACGGATGCTCATCAAGCAATGATCTCTGGGCTGCTATGGAAGAAAAATCCGGGAAACCCATAGAACATATAATGAAGCAATGGATCACCCTTGCCGGCCACCCCCTTGTATGCGCAGAACGCAGGCAGAATACGCTTCTGCTCTCCCAGCAGAGATTCACTTATCTGCCTTCCAGATCCCCGGATGCGCAGGCATGGCCGATCCCTTTAAGCATCCGGCTCTACGGCGAAAAAGGAGAAAGCAGGGAAAAAACCTTTATCTTTGATACCAAAGAGTGCCGCATCAAACTTGACGATGATGTAGAAGCCTATAAAATAAATGACCTGCAGTCAGGATTCTACAGGGTCATGTACATGGACCACGGCAATCTTGAGCAACTGGGGGAGATGACACAGAAGCGCATCCTGCCTGAAACAGACAGGTGGGGACTGGAAAACGACCTGTTTGCCCTGGCCTTATCAGGGCGGATCAGCCTCCCGGAATACCTGAATCACCTTTCATGGTGTGAAACCGAAACAGCCCCCCTGCCCGTATCAGGCAAACTGAATCACCTGCACGCCCTGATGCTGATAACTAAAGGAAACGCCCGCAAAGCCGTATCAGCCACAACAGCTCTTCACCTGTCTGGGGCTCTTAACAGGCTGGGAGCCGAGCCCGCGGCAAACGAGCCCCACGGGATATCAAGGCTTAGAAACCTTCTGATCTGGCAGAGCGCAATCCTTGAGATCTCCGGGACGATTGATATCGCTCTTGCACGTTTCAATGAGCTTGCAGCGGGAAAAGACGTACACCCGGACATTATCCGGGGCGTAATGCAGGCCGCCGCCTGGACAGGAAATGAAAAAACTTTTCAATGGCTTGTCCAAAGAATTGAAACCTCTCTCTCAGAGCATGACAGGTTAAACTGCCTGCGGGCCCTGGGATGTTTTTCAGATAAAAACCTTGTAAAAAAGGCTCTTTCCTATGTGCTTGAAAGCGTGCCGGATAGAAACAAGTTTGTCACGGTGGCCCAGATGTCGACAAACCCCGCAGCGGCGCCCTGCTTATGGGACTGGTATAAGAAGAGTGCAACCGGACTGCAATCCCTTCACCCCATTATCCATGAACGTGTTATATCCTCGGTGGTGCCCGTGGGCGGGCTGGTAAAGCCCGAGGAAGTCACTGCTTACTTTGAAAAATATCTTAAAGAAAACCCGCCGGCCGCGGATACGGTACGCATGTGCCTGGAAAAACTCGACATCAATCACAGGTTTAAAAGTCGCGCTGCTGTGGGTTCCCCTTAATCCGGGCCATGATCCGGTGAATATCTTCAAGGATTACATAACCGCACGGAACCATGAGCAGGGTTACAAGGGTGGCAAACAGAATGCCGAAACCCAGGCTGATGGCCATGGGAATAAGAAACCTGGCCTGCAGGCTCTTTTCAAGCATCATGGGTGTCAGCCCCCCGAAAGTGGTAAGCGAGGTCAGCAGCACCGCCCGGAACCGCAGCTTCCCACCCTCTGCCACGGCCTCGTTAATTCCGAGGCCTTCCCCGCGCCTCAATTCGTTTATTCTGTAAACAAGCACCAGGGAGTCATTTACCACCACCCCGGCAAGTCCGACCATGCCCAGCAGGCTCATAACCGTGATATTGTAGCCGAGCAACATGTGCCCCAGAACCGCGCCTACCATTCCGAAGGGAATGGCAAACATGACCACAAAAGGCTGGGAAAAGGATCTGAATGGAACAGCCAGAAGCGCGTAGATGCAGAACAGGGCTATAATAAAGCCCTTGCCCACATCTCCGAGCACCTGCTTTTGCTCCTGGCCTTCGCCCTCGATTTTATAGCGAAGCCCGGGATACTTGCTTTCCATCTGCGGCAATATCTTCTCCACAAGATAACTGCGCACGTCGTTGGCATTGGTGATATCTTCATTTACATCCGCGGTAACCTTGATTACCCGCTGACGCCTGGCGCGCTCTATGCTGGCATACCCTCGCTCCATTCTTACCTCGGCCACCCTGGAAAAAGGCACTTCATATCCTTCAGGAGTCCGTATCCTCATCTGCTCAACATTTCCAAGAGAACGCCTCTCATTTCCGGGGTATCTTACCAGGACCTTGACCTCGTCCTTATCGCGCTGAAAGCGCAGGGCTTCGGCTCCGTAAAAAGCGCTTCGAACCTGTCTTGCAAGATCATCGAGCTTTAAGCCGAGCTGGGCGGCCTCGGGCTTTAAATCAAGCTGCATTTCCATCTTTCCGGGCAGAAAGCTGTCGGCAATATCGTATACCCCGGAGAATCTTTCCAGTTCAGCCTTGAGTTCGTCTGCCGCATCAAGAAGAAGATCATGTTCATCCATTGACAGATGCACTTCCACCGGGCTGCCAGCACTGTGAATCTCGCTGCTGAAAACCAGGGACTCGGCATCCGGGATCTCGCCGACCTCTCTGCGCCACTTGTCATTTAAAAATCTCGAACTGATGCCGCGTTCCTCTGCTTCCAGGAGCTGGACAAACACATGGGCAAGATGTCCCCCTGAATCGCCAACCCCTCCGTGGCCTCCCAACTGCATACCTATAACAGAGGCGGTATGCTCAAGAAGCGGCGGGGCATCGGCGGGGCGCTTTTCATCCTGTTGGGAAAGCATCTTTTCCGCGGATTTTTCCACGTACTCAACAACTTCTTCTGTTCTCTGTATGGGGGTGCCCGAAGGCATGGTGATCATGCACTGAAGAACATCGCCTTCAACCTTGGGGAAAAAGGTGTACTGAATCTTTCCGGCTGCATACAGTCCAAAGATGATAAAAAGCAGTGCCATGGCGGATGCAACCGCTGCATAGCGCCATCGCAGGAGAAACTCCACGCCCCGGCGATAAGGCTTTGCAACAATCCAGCCAAGAACGCGCGTCATTAGCTTTGGCTTCTGCCTCCTGCCCGATGCCCTGCTCCGTGCAAGGTGGCAGGGGAGTATCAGAAGCGATTCCACAAGCGAGCCCAGAAGCACCAGTATTACTACAACCGGGATATCACCCATTAGTTTTCCCATGCTTCCGCCCACGAAAAGCAGGGGCGCAAAAGCCACCATAGTGGTAAGCACGGAAAATATAACCGGCCGCCCCACCTGAAGAGATCCCTCCACAGAGGCCGTAAGCCGCCCCAGCCCCTCCTCCTGCCTGCGGAAAACGTTTTCCCCGACTATAATAGCATCATCAACCACGATCCCGAGCACCATGATAAAGGCGAACAAAGATATCATGTTCAATGATACGCCGTAGTGAGGAAGAAGCATAAGGCCGAATGCGAAACTGACCGGGATGCCCAGGGTCACCCAAAAAGCAAGACGTGCGTTTAAAAACAGGCCGAGCAAAAGGCTTACCAGGATAAGCCCGTAGAACATGTTCTTTGTCAGAAGCTGGATGCGGCTTTTTAAAATAACCGACATGTCCTGATAGTAATCCATGTCAACACCATGCGGCAGTCCGGCCCTTGCCTGCTCCACGTAATCGCGGACCTTTTTTGCCACGTCCAGCGCGCTCTGGTCAGCCACCCTGTAGACGTTGATAATGGCCGCAGGCTTGCCCTGAAACCTGGCTGCCATGTCCACGTCTTCAAAACCCTCTTTAAGTTCGGCTATCTCGTCCAGGACGACCGCGGTACCATCGGGCCTGGTAATTACCGGTATGTCCCGGAATTCGCCGGCATAATAACGCATGCCCTTGGCCCTGATAAGGACCTCGCCTTCTTGAGCCTCAACACTGCCGGCGGGAAGATCCAGGCTGCTGCGGGAAACCGCGTCAGCCACGGCCCTTAAAGTCAGCCCGTATTTTCGAAGGTTCTTTTCCGGGATTTCAACGTGGATTTCACTGGCGCGAACCGCGGCAAATTCGACCTGTGTTATGCCCTCAATTCCGGTAAGGTCGTCCTTTGCCTTCTGCACAAGGTGTTTAAGACTTTTTTCAGGGACATCCCCGTAAAAGCCCACGCTTATAACCTGTACCCTTCTTGTTACTTCGCGGACCTCCGGCTCTTCGGCCTCTTCGGGCAGGGTGGTTATACGGTCCACCTCCGACTTAACATCATCTAAGAGACGCTTTATGTCCCAGCCTTTCATGGCCTCAACCGTGATGCTCCCGACACCCTCCCTTGCAACAGAATCAATACGCTCTATACCCTCTACACCGGCCACGTTCTCCTCTATGCGCCGGACAATGCCCTCCTCGACCTCGGAAGGCGAGGCCCCCGGATATGCCACGCTGATCCTGACCTTGTCCAGCTCTGTTTCGGGAAAAATCTCCAGCTTTATGCCGAGTGCGATCACTGTGCCGGCAACCAGTATGATGAACATCAAAAGGTTGGCTGCCACGTGATTTTCCGCAAACCAGCCGATCACAGACTTCATGAGCCGTCTCCCAGCCCTGTTGTATCCACGGCCTTTACCTTCATGCCGTCTGTTACCCCCTTGACCGGAGAAACAACTACGGATTCACCCGGTTTAAGCCCGCCGCGAATAACGGCCCCGTACTTTCCCATGTATGCAACGTCAACGTTTCTTATATAAAGCCTGCCGGAATCAGTATCCACGGCCCATACAGTATTTTCCTCGTGCAAGGCGGCCCTGGGGATCACTGCTGCATCGCGGATTGTGCGGCCGGAAATTTTAACCTCCGCGAACTGGCCCGGAGCAAGCGGCGGAATTTTTTCATAAGGATCGCGCACCCTTATCACTACGTTTGCCATGCGGGTTCTTTCATCTATTTTCCCCTGGATCCTTATAACTTCGCCGTTCCAGGTGAGTCTCTCTCCCGCAACATCCGCGCTTACCTCTGCAGGCGAGCCCTTATCATTGCGGGAGGTAAAGCCCGGGATATCAATCCAGGCAAGATCCCTGCTTTCTACCGGAACCACGATTTCGGCGGCCCCGGTTGAAAACACGGTAGCCACTGCCTGGCCTGCCGATACATACTGCCCCCGGTCAACCTGCTCCTGGCTGACCCTGCAGTCAAAAGGAGCATAGATTTTCGTGCGTTCAAGGTTTAAGCGGGCTTTTTTCACATCCGCCTCCCTGGCCTCCAGGTTGGCAAGCGCGGCCTGAAGCTGGGGTTTTCTGGCGACAAGATCCGGGGGCTTTGTGCCGGGATTCAGTTTTTCCCACTCGGAAACCGCCGCCCTGCTTTCCTGCAGCGCTGTCTGGTAGCGGCTTTCCGCCTCCCTGAGCCCGGCCCTGGCAAGAATCAGGGCAATTTCATAATCATCCGGCTCTATTTCCAGCATGAGATCGCCTTTTTTAAAGGCCCCGCCGTTTACCAGGTTTTCGGACGCCCGGACAACCTTCCCCGACACCTGGGGCACAATCCGGGTCTCTGCCAGGGCACGCACCGTACCGTCCGCGGTTATGGCCATACCCATATCTTTTATTGAAACAGGTGCAATGCGCACAATCGGGAGAGGCTCCTCTCTTTGATGTCTCGGGGGCGCCTCGCGGCTGGATTTTAAGACATAAAATCCCCCAAGTCCGGCTCCTAAAATAGCCAGGGCGACCGCGGCGTGAATGATAATTCTGCCAGGTTTATTCATGTGCATCTCCGTAAAGGCCTAAATTCCGGTCCCATCCCCCGCCCAAAGCCCTGTAAAGCTTTACGCGGTTCTCATAAATTGCGTATTCGGCCTGCGCCAGGTCCAGCTCGGCCTGAAAAAGGCTCTGCCTGGCGTCAAGGACGTTTAAGTAGCCGGCAAGCCCCCTGTTATAACGATCCATGGCGGTTTCCAGGGTGGCCTCGGATTCTGAAACCAGTCGTTCAAGCCGGTCGCGGCGCTCTCTTAGCCGCCGGGCAGCGAAAAGGGCGTCTTCCACCTCGGCAAAAGCGTTGAGCAATGTCTTGGCATATGATGCGAGCTGTTTTTCATACCGGGCACGGGCGGCCTTCTCTGCTGCAGCCCTTGCTCCCGCGTCAAACAAAGACTGGAACCCGCCGGCGGCGATACGGCTCAGGCGGTTTTCAGGGTCAAAAAGAGCACTTAACTCATCGCTTGTATATCCGAAACTGCCGGTAAGAGATATTCGCGGAAGCCGGTTTGCCCTGGCAACCCCTATACGCGCGCACGCAGCCTCAAGGGAGGCCTCTGCCGCGCGTATATCAGGCCGCCTGGAAAGCAGTTCAGACGGCAATCCGGCGGGAACCGGGCAAAGGGATAAAAACCCGGTCTGATCTCCCTGTTTTAATTCCCCGTTTTCCGGATACTTACCCTGAAGAACGGAAAGCGAACGGAAAGCCGCGCCCCTTGTGTTCAAAAGAGACGGCAGCTCGGCCTCGGCCCGTGCAAGGGATCTTTCGGCCTGCCGCACGTCAAGCATTGAGGCCAGCCCTCTTTTGTAACGGTCTTCGACCAGTTCCAGGTTCTGTTCATGGCTTTTGACAAGATCCCTGGTTATAGTGATCTGCCGCTCAAGAAACCGGATCCTCAGGTAGAGGTTCACGGTTTCGCCAACCAGGGACTGTACAACGGTTCTTCTGTTTTCCTCGGCAGCCAAAAGATCAGCCCGGGCTGCCTGGCTTGCCCTGGCAAGGCGCCCCCAGAGATCAATTTCAAAAGAAGCGGGAACAGACAGGCTGAAGGTGTCTGTTTCCACGCTCACGGTCTCACCTGTAAGGGGGTTTTCCTGGTAGCTTTTCTGCGTAGAAGCATTTGCCTCCAGATCAACAGAGGGGAACCGATCCGCGTCTGCCTGTCGCAAGGCGGCCCTTGCCTCCATTACGCCCGCGGCCGCTTCCGCAACCCCCGGGTTGTTTTTTACCGCGGCGGCAACCGCACTGTTGAGCCCTGGGTCGCCAAAGTCTTCCCACCACCTGTCTGCGGGTACGTAATCCGAGGTTTGGCCGTTTCCTGCTGAAAGATACTGATCAGGGATCTCGAAACCTGGTTCAGGCCTTTTATAATCAGGGCCGACCCGCATGCAGCCCGATGCCGCAACAGCGGCCATAATTGCAAGGAGCGCTATAGGCACTGCGGTTTTCATTATTTCCGCTCCTCCATGGTAAGGGCCTGTATGCCGTGCATGGAAAAATTCGTTATATGAGAAACAAGATCGGACTTGAATTTTCCGTCATAAGTTTTGCCGGTAATTCTCTCGACAACCGGCCGGGCAAGGAAAAAATACAGGGTAACCCCGATGATGCTCAATATATTGAGTTCAAGGCGTTGCCGGCTTACGCCCCTTTTAATCCTTGGTTCTATAAGCTCTGTAAGCTGCCGGATAAAGGGGCGCATAACCTCCCCGACTATCATGTCAAGCGCCTCTCCGGGATCAGAAAGCTCCCTTTGCATAAGCTGGATATGGATGCGCCGCTCGGAATCTGTTAACGGGCCCTGGATAAAAGCTTTTGCCATCGCCGAGACCACCTCTTCTATGGCAGGCTTTTGACTACATTCTATGGCCTGCATAAAAGACTGCCCGACCTTGTAGCCCCGCTTTGCCCACCGTTCCCGGAAAACCGCAAGATACAGCTTCTGCTTGCCCCCGAAATGATAGTTGACCGCGGCAAGGTTGCAGCCCGCCATTGCAGTGATTTCCCGAACGCTTACACCGGCAAAACCTTTTTCCGCAAAAAGCTTCTCTGCATGCTCAAGCAGCCTCTGCCTCGTATTTTCGCCATGATCCGACAAATCAAACTCCCGGCCCCGGCCTTTAATATAACCGGGCGTGCAAAATTTCAAACATCTGTATAAAACAAACGTTTGAATGTCAAGTAAAAAAATATTCCATGCAAACCGCACATACCTTTATCCCGGATCAGAAAGCCCTACAGGCTTGAATGGGAAGTTGTTAAAAAACCAACTCGTCTCTTGCAGTTTTTACAGGAAGGAAGCCCTGCGGTCGGGGGCAGTTTTTTCGCTCCTGACCGTTTTCGGGATTCAGCAAATGCCTTCGCTAAAATTTCAAAAACTCGGCCTGCCGGCCTCAAACAGTTTGAAATTTATACGCTCCGACATTTGCTGAATTTTTCCCGAAACCGCTCAATGTCGCTTCAAAAACTGCCCCCGACCTTGGACTTCCTTGAAAGTACCTGCAAAAATTCAACCCGGCTCCCGAAAATCCCCGCACAGCGGCCCTGCGGTGCAGTTTGTTCACTGCTGACCGTCTTCGGGATTCAGCCGGGCCTTGCGCTGGAATTTTAAAAACTCGGCCTTTCGGCCTCAGACAGTTTAAAATTCCGAACGCGCAAGGCCCGGCCGAATCTTATCCGAAGCCGCTCAATGCAGTGCACAAACCACCCCGCAGGTCCGCCTGACCAAATCCCTGCAAGCTTGAAGATTTATTTTCAGGCTCTTTGTAATACTTTGTTATTACAAATCAAGCTTTCGAATTTTCGCTATTGGGTAAATTTAGATGCCGCAGGCCATTTCCATGCGGACAAGGCGGGGCGGTCTTTGAGGGAGCATTGCATGAGGGCCGGTTAAGCAGATGCCGGCGGGCGGAGCCATAGCGGCCGGCGCTTGTCTGAGCGCACGACAGTGCGCGAGTT
>JAIPDS010000013.1 GCA_021737565.1 Desulfobacteraceae bacterium
GCCCACCTCCAGGCAAATCCTGGATAATCTACTTGGCTCATTTGCACCTCCTTTTTGCCAAGTAGTTTTACCCAAAATTTGCAAAAGCGGACAAATCATTTGCTATGAATTGCGGTCATATCATTTGCTATCAACACTATTCAAACATTACAACGGCAATTCAGGGGTTGAGCGCAGATTGCGATTGACATTTAATTCATGATATCGGAACTTATCCATGCAAACGGCCTTAATAGACCGGATCCGCAAAAAACCTCAGCCTGAAAGGAATCGGTAATGAACGAGGAAAAGACCGCCAGCGAAACTTGGGTATACGTGGCCGTGGAAGATCCCGGCGGAGATGAAAAATTTCTGGGCCTCTACGATGAAAACAAAAGCATTTCATACATACCGGCATTCAGGGAAAAAGAGACCGCACTTGCCTGCACCCTTAATCTTCCCCGCCGGGAAGGCAAAAAATACGAAGTCCAGGCGATAATGCTCGATCATCTGGCAGAAGACGCCCGCAGAAATGGTTTTATGATTTTCATGCTTGATGCGGAGGGCCGTATTTTAGAGCAGATAAATCCGTAGAGCTCAATTCTCCCGCCGGCATCCCGTTATTTCCTCCCGGTCCCCCATTCTTTCCTCCTTAAAATTGACGGCACCGTAAAAAGTCCAATATCTGCGTTACGCGCAGTTTCTCAGAATTTCACGTACGGCTAAGTACTCTGCATTCTTCGAAATTGCGCAGGCCTTGTTCTTGAACTTTTTACGGCGCCATCTAGAATCAGACTTTTTACGAGTGCATCAAAATTAATGTCCTGTCATGATAGGTTTTATTATTGACGCAAACAAGAGTCGCTGATAAATACAAAAGATTAAAATCTGAAATGCAACTCGAAATCATCTATTGACAAGGAGTCCGGTATGAAAAATGTCGGTGTCTTATTGTCAGGATGCGGTGTTTACGACGGTTCTGAGATTCATGAAACCGTAATTACTCTTCTGACCCTGGAAAGAAACGGTGCCAGCACCGTTTGCATGGCCCCGGACATCGCCCAGCATCACGTGGTCAACCATTTTACCGGCCAGCCCACCGAAGAGTCAAGAAATGTCCTTGTGGAATCCGCACGAATCGCCAGGGGAGAAATTACAGATATAAAGCACGTCCGCACCGCCGACCTTGACGCCCTGATCATTCCGGGAGGTTTTGGTGCTGCAAAAAATTTCAGTGATTTTGCCATAAAAGGCAAGGACACGGAGGTGCACCCCGAGGTCAGACGACTGATAACCGAAATAGCTGATGCCAAAAAGCCCATAGGAGCCATTTGCATATCTCCGGCAGTGGTGGCAAAAATCCTTGAGGACCGCCATCCGCAGGTAACAATCGGCAACGATCTTGGAACAGCAGAAGCCATCGAGGCCATGGGCGGCAGCCATACGGTGTGCGAAGTTAATTCCATTCACGTGGATAATGAAAACAGGATAGTAACAACCCCCGCCTACATGCTCGGGCCGTCTATAAGCTATGTTGCCGAAGGAATTGAAAAACTGGTGAAAAAGGTGCTGGAAATGGCTTAACCGTCACCGGGGGACCGGATCCGACGGTTTAATCCGGCAATGCATCATAAAAATACCGCATGGCATCGGATCTGGAAATAATACCCACGATCTGATCGTTCTCCACGACAGGCAACCGGCCGATATCATGCTTAACCATCAGCCGGGCTGCGTGCATGGGACTGCGGTCCGGGGCAATAGTGATATTTTTGGTGCTCATAAAAGCCTTGACCGGAGAGTTGAGCTGGGAAGGTTTTTTTAACTTTTTAAAGTCTCTTCTGGAAATTATCCCTTTCAGGCTGCCGTTGTCTATGACCGGAAGCCCCGTACATCCCTTTTCCTCCAGAACCGCCGAGATTTCTGACATGGTGGTATCGCTTGCAACATAGGTCACCGGCGATGACATGATATCTTTTACCTGCACCGAACTTTCCTGATTGCCTCTTAAAAGTTCAATTATCCATTCCTTAAGCGACAAGGGATTCACGGATTTAAGAAGTGCCGAACCTGCGCCCGGATGCCCCCCGCCTCCCATGCTGCGCATTATTGAGCCTATGTTGATATCGTTTACAATGCTTCGCCCTATTATTATGCATTTTCCGTTTTCCCTGTGAACAAAAATGCCCACTGCTACATCCACGTTAACAATCTCCCGGTACATGTGCACAACCTGGGATAGGTTGTTTACATGCCCTTCAATCCTGGCAATGTTAATGCTTACAGTGTAGTAGTTGATTTTCCGCCGGGTAGCGTTTTTAAGCATCTCAAAAAGGATGTCTTTTTGCCTTTCACCGTAGGCAGGCTGCAAGAATGTACGCAAAATGCTTAAATCCGCTCCCTGCTCAAGGAAATATCCCGCTGCATGGGCATCTTCCGCAGAGGTCGATGGAAAGGTCATGTTGCCGGTATCTTCATATAGTCCGCCCAGAAAAAGAGTCGCCTGGATTGGCGAAATCCGTGTTCTGCTTTCCTTTAATGAACGCAGCATAAGCGTAATATTCGCCCCGGTTTTTTCCCAGCACTTCCATGAGGCGTTGATATCAGAGTCCGCCTCGTCATGGTGATCCCAGATAAATACCTCCAGGCCGGCTTTATCTTTGAGCCGCGCCATCTTTTCAAGCCTGGACCATTTATTCGTGTCCACAACCACCAGTCTTTCGATCTTCCCGAAATCGATGTCTTCAATACCGGCAAGTTCAAACATGTCCTTATGAATTGAGAGAAAAGCCTTTACGTTCGGATTGACCGCTTTGGGCAAAACCGCAACAATGCCCGGATATATCAGGGAGGCCGCGACCAGCGATGCCAGCGCGTCAAAATCGGTGCTTTTGTGAGTAGTTGCTATCTGCATAATTTTTTTTAAAATTGCTTATATATAACAAAAGCGAAGCTGTTTTCAACAATTTTCAGTCCCTGTGCGGAATTTGTCTTGCATATTAAAAATATTAGGTGATATTTTTAAAATATAAGAGGAAACAAAATCCGTCACGTTAAAATACCAGGCCAGGCTTACAAAAGTCTTTATTTGTTTTTCCGGGATCTTTCTCGGTTCAGGAGCAGTGAATGGATTACATTCGCAATTCATCCGGCCCCGATAATGCCGGTATAATAAAAAGAGACCAAACTGCATTGTTAAACCGCCGCCTTATCGACACAGAATTTGAAGCCGATTCCGCGCCTGAACAGGAAAAAGTCCTTGGTAAAAACAAGCTTGTAAACATTTTAAACCTCCGTCACTTTAAAAACAAATCCCTCCTTGTTCATTTTCTGCATTCTGAAACCGGGCGCTGCCGTACAGCAGAAGCTGTTCCCCAGCCATGCTTCGGCAAGTACCTTGTTTGCCTGTGGTGCAAGCCCACGGATTTTCCTGCAGAGTCTGAAAAATACCGTCCGACCGGTTTTTCGTTTTCAAACGGTATCGAATTGATCCACGCGGAAACACAACTCCGCGCTGCAAGCACGAAAGGCATCTGTTTTATCCTTCCCGAAAAGGCGGAAATCAAATCATCCCGTATGTCCGTGCGGCATGAGTGCACATCTGTTCATGCAAGCCTGCTGCAAAACGGAGTAATCTTTGAAGGCACACTAAAGGATTTCAACGCCTCGGCGTTCTGCGTGGTCCTGTCTTTGTCATCCGATAGCCCGCCGTTTCATTGGTTAAATAAAGAAGGCGCCCTGACACTGATACTCGATTCGGAAAAAGGGACTTTTTATTCCGGGCAGTGCCGCGTACTAAAAATGATGCAGCGGGAAAATCAAGATCTGCTGGTATTGGAGCCGACAAGCCATACCATCCAGCGCTTTGCCCCCAGGGAGTATCGAAGCAGGAGAATTACTATTTCGCCATCGCCGGATTTAAATTTTAAGCATCCCCTCACGGGCCGACTGGTTAATCTCAAGGCGGCCGACATTTCAGGGGCGGGCATATCCGCGGTGGAGACCAAAAGGGCCCCGGTAATGCTGGCCGGCCTTATAATTCCGGAATTGACGATTAATTTCGCAAATGCATTCAGCATAAAATGCAAAGCCCAGGTAACCTACACAAGGTCCTTTAAAGATGAAAACAATAACAATAATGGATATATCAGATGCGGCCTGGCCTTTCTCGACATGGATCCAAACGATCATGTACGCCTGATGGCCATGATCCATCAGGCGGAAAACAAGCACTCATATATCGGCAACCCCGTCGACCCCGAAGTGCTCTGGGACTTTTTCTTTGAAACCGGGTTTATCTATCCAAGAAAATACGCGTTTATCCTCCCGTACAAGGAAGAGATCAAAAGGACCTATGAAAAGCTCTATTCCTGTCAGTCCGCCTTAACAAGGCATTTTACCTGGCAGAACAACGGGACAATTGTAGCCCATCTTGCCATGCTGCGTTTTTACGAAAAAACATGGATGATCCATCATCTTGCAGCCAGAACCGAAAAACACGTCGGAGCGGGCACCGAGATGGTGGACCGGCTCGGTGCCTTTGCATATGAAACCCACAGACTGGCTTCCTCGCAGATGTCCTATCTGATCTGTTATTACAGGCCTGAAAACCGTTTTCCCTCACATTTTTTTGGCACTGCGGCAGAGCAGATCGACAACCGCGACGCATGTTCTGTTGACAGATTCGCTTATCACCATATGCGCCTGAGAAACGTCAACGGAAAGCTTCCCCGCGACTGGACCCTGTCAGGGGCCGAACATGAAGATCTTTGCATGCTCAGCGATTTTTATAAAAAGCATTCCGGCGGAAGGATGTTAGACGCCCTTGACCTTGCTGCGGATAAATCACTGTATTCCAAAAGCGACCTATCAGACCAGTACCATGAAATCGGGCTGTGGAGGGAAAGACGCGTGTTTGCCCTTCGCCGGGACAATAAGGCAAAAGCGGTTATTATGGCCAATGTTTCCGATTTCGCTCTGAATCTTTCAGACCTTACAAACTCCATAAGTATCTTTGTAATTGACCCGGATACTCCTTATGAAATTCTTAAACAGACGGTTTCAGCAATGGAGCAATACTATGCAGCGGCAAAAGTTCCGGTTCTTGTCTATCCCCTGTCTTATGCTGAAAAAAACGGCCCGGCCTACGAACGTATCTATTGCCTGTGGGCAATGGATATGGAGTATACCGATGAATTCTTTAAAATCTATAGTTCACTGAAATGACATCCTTTAAGCCGTTTGCGCTCCGTTGCCCGCCCCTGCGCGATAATCCGAATATGTACGCCGATAGTAACGGATAAAAGCCTCGACCACTTCCCGGTCAAAAAAAATGCCGGTATTGCGCCTTAGCATTCCAATGGCACGCGCCGGTTGCATCGGTATGTTATAGTAGCGGCTGGCGGTAAGGGCCTCGAAATTGTCCGCAACCGCAATAATCCGGGCCCCCAGGGGAATGTCTTCGCCCTTTAACCCCCTTGGATAGCCGGTGCCGTCCATTTTTTCGTGGTGCGCCCCGGCAATGGCGGGAACCTGCTTTAAGGCACCCTCGAAATTAATCTGTTTAAGTATTTCAAGAGTCTTTTCTACATGGCATTTTATGTATTCGTATTCATTGGGGCTCAGTCTTTTCTTTTTCTTTAAAAGCGAGTCCGGAATCCCGATTTTCCCGTAGTCATGAAGAAGCGCCGCCACCCGTACCACCTCCCGGTATTCCTTGTCCAGGCCGAGTTCATAGCAGATGCCAGAGGCATATTCGGCAACCCATTCTGAATGCCCCTTGGTTACCGGATCTCGTGCATCAATGGAGGAAACCATGACATGGAGAACCGATCGTAGCTGTTCTTCCCTGGCCTCAATATGCTGAGTGTGTCGTATACTTATCCCTATAATATGGGATGCGCCGACCAGCAGGCTCATGTCGCTGTGCAGAAGCAGTCGCTTGGAGCGTACATTATCTACCGCAAGGACTCCAAGGCTTTCATTATCGCAAATAATCGGGGAACATATAAAGGATATCGCACCCATCTGCCTGGCAAATGCAATGCTTTTCTCCGAAAGTGAGTCCTCAATCTCATTTACCTCATTTATCAGAAAAGGCTTCTGCTCACGGAAGGATAACACGAAAACCCCTCTGGATTCGGGCTTGTCAAGGCGAAAATCTATATTTTTCAAAAACCTGTGTTGCCTGTCCGTATAACCGAACCCCGAGGCAAACCTGAGCCTTTTCCTCTCGGGATCGCACAGCATTATCATGCCACGGTCATAGTCGAGCCGGGTTTGCAAAACCCGTACAATGGCGGAAAGAACATCTTCAAGGTTCGTATATCGGTTTACAGCCTGGCCTATTTCCCGGGTGACAAGGGTGTTATTGTAATTAATATCGATCTGGTCCACAAGCTGCTCGCTTGACTCCTGAAGGTTCTGCATTGCAACTGCCAGATTTTTCATGTCAAATCGTTCGCCGAAAAACGCAATGGCAAGAAGAAGTACCAGCAGGGCGGACAAAACAATCAGCCCCTGGCCGACAGGCAGATAAAGTAATGAAAAAACCCCGGCAAGAAGAAATACCACAAGCATATAATTGCGGATCATCCTGAAATAATCGCCGATTGATTTATTCCAGGAAATTATGTAACGGCAGACCTCGCCGCCGTCAAACATGCACTCCGGGTGTTGGATATGAACCACCCGGTTGTTGAAAATATTTAGCACCGCCTCGAAAAACCCCTTGCGGTTCTCGCAATGATAAGGCTTTTCCATTATCCCGTATTTCGGGACAACGGTGATCTCAACCTTATTTGGGCCGATGTGTCTGGAACGGGAGGAAACCGTACGTGTAAACCCTGCAAAAGCGCTGCCTATCATTTCATAGAACCTGGCGGGGCTGGAAAAGCTGTGCACGTAATACCTGATTGCGCCGATGGTCTCGGGAAGCGAGGCATAGCGCCCGGCATCCCTCGCCAGATGCTTGTTGCCGGTTGCAACAACAAGCTGCTCATAGAAACGGTCAACCTGCTCACGTGTAAACCAGTGGCCCTGATCCTCGACCTGATACGGCCTCATGCCTGCGCTTGCAAGAATTGCGGAGACATTTACCTTCGGATATTTTTTCCTTACAAACTGGATGTAAGTTTTGACAATACGGCTGCTGTAAAGAGGGGCATTCGGCAGGGAAAAGGCGCTTTCTTGTTTCATCGCATTCTTGTTGTTGAAAAACCGAAAAAGGTTTGAAGCCCGGAATCGTGAAGCCCGGAATCGATTGTTTGTAATTTTCTAACACATATTCATACATTTGCAAACTGTTTATTTTACCGCTCCGGATAAAGGCCGCAAATCTTTTCCGCGCTTTTGTCCAGCATTCGGGCAAGGCCGCCGAAAAAGTCCGGCGTGAAGCCAAGGGCCTTTTCCCAGACTTCATCGTCTTCCATGCAGAAATAAAGCAAAACATCAGGGGCCTTTTCCCTGATCCGCTCTATTAAGCTTCTGTATAACTCTATGCGAAGGGGTTTGAAATAGCGCATCTTGCCGTCCATCGCCTTTATAAATTCGCTGAAGACAATTTTTGAATCCGGAAAACGCCTGGCAATCACATCCTTTAACTCAGGCATGAACCTGAAGGAGCCGAGGCTGATCCATACAATGTTTTCAGGATCTATACGCTCAAAGAGCATGTCCGCGACCCGGCCGTATTCCTGCTTGCAGCCCGGATAAAGAAGCATGGGATCAAAATGAAAGGCAAGGGGGTATCCTTTTGCCTGACATTTTTCAGCCGCCGCGATCCTGACTGCAAGAGAAGCAGTGCCATGCTCCTCATTGCTGATTATCCGCTCGGTATTAAGAGACCATGCAAGAATTGTTTTTCCGCCATGGCCGGACCGCGGCAGGTTGTCAACAAGAACTGTTTTGGTCTTAAGCTCCAGAACAGCCGTGTGCTGACGGGAAAACATGTCAACAAGCCGGCCTGCAATCGGGTGGATTGCCTCCCAGATAAGACTGTCGGTAAACTCCCCTGTACCGATTCTGCCGGTTTTCTTCTGCCCGAAAAAAGCCTTAAGCTCTGTTTCCATTTTTTCGTGATTTGTAAAAAACTGAAGCACCGGAGGATGGTAATAGGCCTGCAGGATACAGTAGGCACAGTCCATGGAGCAATATGTCCCGATATGTAATATCCTGTAGCCGCAGCACGTATAATGTGAAGTGCCCGGGCACCTGCGGATAAAAGGCCCTTTGTTGCGTGTGAGTAAAAGTACCGATTTGCCGGCGGATCCAGGATCACGGGTGTTGGATACGGTTTTATAGACTTCTGCCGGATCCTTCACATACTGCACAGGGACTTTTAGCCTGGCTGTAATTTGCTCTGTCACCGGGTCCTCTGCTGCAGACGTATCAATATAGATCTGACGTATCTTCAATTTCGCGCTTCAGTATGGCTTCAAGATCAGGGTGTCTGCAAATACGTCCCAGGGCTTCTGCATGAGAACAAAGATGCCGTGCGGAGGAAAAACGCAATATCATCGTATAGACTGTATCTTCAAAATATGCGGGGGGTTTCAGGTCCATATCACCGCCTATCCCCAGGTTTTTTTTACGGCGGTAAAACGCATCTTCTGCCCGGCTTAACGCAGGATAACGCTTCCTGTATAACAGCGACCGCAAAAGGCTAAACCGTCTGCCGCGGTCAATATCATACGAGTCGGTTATATCTGAGAATTCGGGACCTTCTAGCATGGAATCTATTGAAGTTTCGCCCCTGCCGGCAAGATCCCTGAGGCCTTCAAGGATTTCTCTCTGCTGATTCAGACCGGGCCGAAGCTTTCTGAAAACTCCGGCCACGGCAATTGCCGAAGCCCTGGACAGGGATTCCATGTCAAGGGCTGTATTAAGCGAAAGATAATTTCCTGAAACACCCTGCCGGACTTCATCCGGCATCTTGCTAAGGCGTATGAATTTTTCAACCAGAGCGGGGGGCACGCGTAAACCCGCAGGCTCCAGGGCTTGTGAAACGGCTTCCTTTGTGCCGCATAAGTTATGGAGATTTTCAACAAGGCTGCATTGCTCCCCCATGTTAAGAGCGCGGGTCGCGGCATTGTCGGCAACCGAAACCTGGAAACAATAAAGAGCATCGGTTTCAGCCGTAATCACACGGGCCGGAATCTGTTCAAGATTCAGGCTGATACATGCTGATACGCGCCTGAAACCAGCAACAACCCGAAACCCGCCCTTATGTTTGGCCTGCAGAACAGGAGGGCTGATCAATCCCACAAACCCGACCGAGCCTGCAAGCTCCTCAATGCCCTGCTGATCTGTATAAAAATATTTCTGATCAGACAGATCAATTAATGCGGTATCTATTGACTCCTGCTCAGCTTGCATCTGCCCGGCCGGCAAGCGCCTGGAGCGCCTCTTCGTATTTGTGCCTTGTATTTTTCACAACCTCTTGGGGGAGCTGCGGTGCGGGAGGGTTTTTATCCCAGTTGACAGAATTTAAATAGTCCCTTAAATACTGCTTGTCAAAGCTTTCCTGGGGACCGCCGGGCCTGTAGGAGGAGCTGGGCCAGAATCTTGATGAATCCGGGGTCAGGATCTCGTCTATCAGTATAAGATTGTCATTTTCATCAAGGCCGAACTCAAACTTGGTATCGGCAATAATAATACCGTTTTTTTCGGCTATCTCCGCCCCCTTTTTGTATATCTGAAGGCTCAGATCCCTTATTTGCTCTGCGCGCTGCCGGCCAAGCATTTCAATAACGTTTTCAAAGGTTATATTAATATCGTGCTCGCCAAGCTCCGCTTTTGTCGACGGCGTAAATATAGGCTCGGGAAGCGGGTCTGATTCTTTGAGCCCGTCAGGAAGCTTTATGCCGCAGATTTCCCCGGAGGCTTGATAGGATTTCCAGCCTGAACCAGAAACATATCCCCTGACAACGCATTCAACCGGAAGAGGATAGGTTTTTTTCACAAGCATGCTGCGCCCCTCAAGAATATCAGCATACGGACGGCACACCTCGGGATATTTATCTACATCTCCGGTAATGACATGATTGTCTATAATCGGCTTCATTACTTCGAACCAGAAAAGTGAAATACTGGTCAGAATCCGCCCCTTTTCCGGTATGGGATCTGCCATGACAACATCAAAAGCAGAAATCCTGTCAGTTGCCACCATCAGCAGTTTATCGTCCAGATCATAAACATCGCGGACCTTCCCGCGCTTAAAAACCGGGATGTCCTCAAACTGTGTTTCAAAAACCGTCTTTGTCATAAATCTCTCCGTTCTTATTGGCTTCTTATTCGCTCTGCCTGTTATATTCCCTTATAAACTCCCTTAATATGGCGCGCGCGTTTTCATCCATCTCGCAAAACTCTATACCGGATTCAAATTTGCCCGATCCCCCGCGGTTGCAGTAAACCACGCTCCCCTTTATGTCCACGACCTCATCTCCCATCCCTATGGCCAGCAAAATCACGTACAGGGTTTCAATAGGCTCGTGGGATTCCAGCTTGGCTCCTGTTTCATTTATATTAAGAGTTCGGCCCATGCCCTGTTTCCATTCTTTGCCCTCGCCATCGACGCAAATATACGAAAGAAGGTTTATCGACTCGTATCGATGCTGGCGGCGCTTTTCCTGTTTGTTCATCTTACTGCTCCTTTTTTCCTGCTTTTCGGATCAAATCAAAAACCCGTCCGGTGGTTACTGAAATGCCGTTTGTCATATTTTGTATCATATTCTTGAAAGTGGCTGAAAGCTGCTCGTATTCCCGCTCAACATGGGTCAAATCAATTTTTTCGGCATTAAACTCCCCGGTAACGTAGACTTCCGCGGAATACGGCTCATGAGCGGTATTCAAGTTCGGAATCCGACCCAGAATGTCGCCGGGGGCCAATGTCATCAAATGAACATATCCTCTCTTGGTCGTTATAAAGACAAATGCCTCCCCGCTTGTTATCCTGAGTAACCGGTCCTGGTTTTTACCCCTGCCCATCAAAAATTTATACCGTGGTTTTTCCCCGTCAACCTTGAGGCGGTTTAAAACGAGTTTTGCACAAACATCGGTAACCTGCCGCATGCGCTTGTCGATTGAAACCATTATACCCTGGAACATGTCTGAAAAATTTGAATACTCCCTTGCAATCATCTCGGAATCTATTACGCCGAGCTGCACCCTGCCCCTGGCGTAAACGCTGGCACTTCTGATATTGCCCTCCCGCAAAAATGATATAATGCTTCCTATATATGAACCTTCGGTCAGTCGCAGGATCGGGGCGTTGCCTTCGGGCATTGCCCGCACCACCTCGGCTGTCCCTTCCAGTATAACCCAGAACCAGTTGCCGTACCTGTCCTGGGCTACGATTTCCTGGCCGTCTTCAAAGGATTCTTCGTCCACCACATAGACATAATCCACGACCGGTCCCTTCAGGACGGGAAGCCCTGAATTCCTGGACCTGCCTTCGCTACTGCCGGAATCTTTCGGCCCTCTTGTAGGTGTTGTTCCTTCGTCAACCATCCTCAATCCATCCAGTATAAGTTCCATCCTGCTTTTTTCGATAACCCGTTCACGGGTCACATCTTCATTTATAAACTCAAATTCGGCATCCTGCCAGCCAAAAAATGAATTAAAGGCCTCCAGTCCCGTGACCGTACCGCATTCGGCATCAATGGGATCGCCGTTTTTAAGGAAAATAAAACCCGGTGAATCAACATGCCCGGATACCAGTTTAAGTATGCCGCTGCTGCCATTGCCTCCAAGCTGCTGAAGCAGTTCCGCAAGTCCGAAAAAATCAAGACTTCCCTTTAGTACCGGCTTAGGTGCCATTGTACTCTATTTTTGCCCCCATTTAAATTCCCTGTAAAGATTCGTTATAGTAAGCTTTAAACACTTGGACAATGTAGGACCCACCCCTTGACCGGTGACAGCGCTTGCAGGAAAGGAGGGAGCCTTCAGCTGGCGGTTTAAATCCCTTTCCATCTGTTCCACGGGCATCAGGGGTATCTCCGTGTTTTCCAGATCTCTTTTATTATACTGCATAACCAGGGGAATATGCAAGATGCTCAGCCCCATGCTTTTAAGATTTTCATGCAGATCCTTTAAGGATTCTATGTTTTTCTCCCTTCGCAGTCTAAGGGAGTCTGCCACGAATACCACGCCGTCAACACCCCTTAAAACCAGCTTGCGTGTTGATTTATACTTAACCTGGCCCGGCACCGTAAACAACTTAACCTTTATATCACACCCTTTTATTTTTCCGAATTCTATTGGAAGGAAATCAAAAAACAGGGTCCGGTCCGTATCAGTATTTATAAAAAGCATTTCTCCCTTGATCTGCTTCTTATAGGTCTTGTAAATATATTCCAGATTGGTTGTTTTGCCGCATCTGCCGGGGCCGTAATAGACTATCTTGCACTCGACTTCTTTCTTGTGCAGATTCAGAATCGCCATAAAACCCGAAACTCCGTAAAAATGTCCGGCCACCGACCTTAACTGAAGAGATCTTTACCTGTTGCTCTGGCGCATTTTCCAATAATACTTTGTAAGTATTGGAAACTCAAGATATTTTTTTGAAGGCACCCAATTTGTGCAGACTTTGCGGGTACATAACACCAATTCAGGCAAAACGGGGCAAAATGAAAAATGCACTTGACAAGTCCCGGCGGCAATGAAATTTGATACCTTTAAACAAGATGCACTCGTAAAAAGTCAATTTTGAGATGGCAAAGTAAAAAGTTCAAGATCAAGGCGCGCAAAATCCCGAGGAATGCAGTCACGCCGTTGGCGTGATGAAATTTCGAGGGATGAAGCGCAACGCCGATATTGAACTTTTTACGAAGCCGTCAATTATAAAAATTTAAAAAACGCGGAGGGAATATGGACAAGAAGGTCACTGTTGTTGGTGCCGGTAACGTAGGTGCAACCGCCGCCCAGAGGCTTGCGGAAAAAAGGCTGTGCGATGTGGTTCTGGTGGATGTCGCAGAAGGGCTGCCCCAGGGAAAAGCCCTTGATCTTGCCGAGGCTGCTCCCATAGAAAAACACGATGCTCATCTTGCGGGCACAAACGGATACGAAGAGACCGCGGGCTCGGACATAGTTATAATCACTGCGGGTATACCCAGAAAACCGGGTATGAGCAGAGACGACCTGCTTAAAACCAATTCGGATATAATCAAAAGCGTGGTAGGCAATGTTGCGGAAAAATCCCCGGAGTCAATTCTTATAATAGTAAGCAACCCCCTTGACGCCATGTGCCACGTAGCCTATGAAACCGCCGGGTTTGACAAAAAAAGGGTTATTGGCATGGCCGGCGTTCTTGATTCGGCACGATTCCGGACTTTTATAGCCCGGGAATTGAATGTGTCCGTGGAAAACACCCACGCCTTTGTCCTTGGCGGTCACGGAGATACAATGGTCCCGTTGCCGCGTTTTTCAACCGTTGCCGGTATACCCATTACTGAACTGCTTTCAAAAGACAGGATCGAATCCCTTGTGGACCGGACCAGAAACGGAGGAGCGGAAATAGTCTCCCTGTTAAAGTCAGGAAGCGCTTTCTATGCTCCGGCATCCGCGGCTGTTGAAATGGCCGAATCCATCCTGATGGACAGAAAGAAAATATTGCCCTGCGCCGCTTACCTGGAGGGTGAATACGGTATCAACGGCCTGTTTATAGGCGTTCCGGTAAAGCTAGGCAAAGAGGGTATCGAGGAGATAATTGAAATCAAGCTTACGGACAAGGAATCCGCCGTACTTGAAAAATCAGCTGATGCGGTCCGCTCCCTTGTGGATGCAATGGCCTTGCTCTGAATGAAAGGAAAGAAGCTCGAGGATGTTTTTCATAAACGGCTGCGGAGTTTGATCCTTAAGCCGGGCAAGTTCAGCCTTCTCGGGGCATTCGCACAGCCTGCCGGATTCCTCGCGTACGGATTCCAGCAATCGGCCTATATCTGCAGCATCCCGAAATATGCGCAAAAGTGATGCCCTGAGAAGGCTGGTACGTTTAAGGCCCATATGATCAAGGGTTTCTCTGAACTGCCTGCCGTCTATTCCCTGAAGCAGGTCCAGGCTCTGCTCGGCCAGTTTTTCCCCCGGGATATTTTTAACTATTTCAACCAGTCCATAGGATATTAGAGAGTTTACGACCTTATATCCTGTAAAGTCGTCAAATCCTGTCTGATCAATGACCTGACGTATCGTGATATTTCCGTTCAACATCGAGAGAGCCAGCCTTTCATCAGCGCTTAATTCCTCCTTACGGTTTTTTTCATCGGGCTTACAGAGCCTGAGGACCGCCTGATCATCCGGCATCCTTTTTTTAAGCACTTCCAGTTCATCGACCCTTCTTGAGGCCTCAAGCAGGATGTTCATGGTGCTGAACCTTTTGCCGGCCATCGACTTTATGTTTAATTCCGCATCATTGTATTCAAACTCGCCTTCCTGCCATAAAAAAACATTGTAAATTGTATTTTCCGCCTGTTTTAGCAAAAACTCATTGAGCTGCTTTACCGAAATATATCCGCCTTCCACCAGGGTTTTTCCTATAAACTGATTTTTTTTGCGGCTTGTGGCAAGACACTCATCAAGAGCCTGTCTGCTTATAAGGCCGTTGTTAAACAAAAGCTGTCCCAGCCTGTTATTCTTGCGGCTTTCGGTGGCAAATACAATGTCTCCATCCTGAAAGAAAATCTGTACCAGATTGGTTTTTGACCTGATCAGGAGTTTTCCTGTTTTCTGCTCCCAGGCCAGTACCTGAAGCAGAGCTGAAAGATCGAATGTCTCAAGATTTCCCCGGATTGACATAAAAACCCTCCCCCTTCCGGCCTGTAAAGGGCACGCATGCAGTTAACTAAATGCCTGGCACAATATTTACACCAATCAAACCGATAACTCCGCACGAACTGATTCCGCGGCTTTTTTGGTCATTCCCGGCAAAGCAGCCAGGTCATCGACCCGGGCTTTTCTGATGGCATCCATACTTGCGTAATGCCTGAGCAAAACCTCTTTTCTTTTTTTTCCTATGCCTGGAATGTTATCCAATGCAGATTTAAGCGACCGGCTTCCGCGACGTTTTCTGTGATATGAAAGAGCCCTGCGGTGGGCTTCGTCCCGGATCCGCTGCAAAAAAAACAGCTCTTCCCTGTTTTTTTGAAAATTAACCGGATTGGCCCTGCCCGGCAGATAAATCTTGTCCTCCTGCTCGCCCTTGTGTTCGGCTTTTTTTGCAATGCCTATCACGTTGAACCTTCCGGTCATGCCGAGTTCCTTGAGAACTGCAAGTGCGATGTTAAGCTGCCCCTTGCCTCCGTCTACCATTAGAAGATCCGGGTCTGGCATGACTTTCTGCCCTGTTTTGGCTGCAAACCTGCGCAAAAGAACTTCCCGCATGCACCCGTAGTCGTCCTGGACTGAAACCCCCCTTATCCTGTAGTGCCTGTAGTCTGATTTTTTGGGCTCCCCGTCTTCAAACACCACGAGGCCGGCAACAAGGTCTGCGCCAAAAAGACCGGAATTGTCAATGCATTCTATTCTTCCGGGATAGCGAATAAGAGAAAGCCGCTTTTCCAGTCCGGAAAGCAGCCTGGAGGCTGAATCGTCTTCTTCAACAAGGTCTGCAAGACGCTGGCCTGCGTTTTCATCCGCCATATGAACAAGCCTTGCCTTCTCGCCCCTTACAGGTGCGTGCAGCACCACTTTTTTTCCCCGTATCCCGGAGAGCCATTTCCCGTAAAGCTCCATGTCAGACAACTTCATGCCTACCAGTATTTCCTCCGGGATGAATTGGCTTTCAGCATAATACTGCTTTATGAATGCGCCCAGGATCTCCTCGTCTGACGACATTTCGTCTTTGAACAAAAAATCACGCATGCCCTGCAGATATCCGTTCCTAACCCTGAGCAGCATAACCACGGCCCTTTGATTGCCGCGCCTTAGCGCAATCACGTCGCGGTCCACAAAATCCGTGGTTACCGCAACCTGCTTTTCCATTGTCTTTTCAAGGGCAAGCATCTTGTCCCTGAGTCTTGCCGCTGTTTCAAAATCAAAGGATTCTGCAGCCTCCTGCATCTCTGATTTGATCCTTTGGATCAGGTCAGGGGTGCGGCCCTGAAGAAACATGCGTACTTCGTTTACTATTTTGCGGTACTCTTCCGGGTCCACATCATGGCAGCAGGGAGCCATACAGGCTCCAATCTGGTAGTTAAGGCAGGGACGGGTACGGGGCTTGACCCTGGCGGTTTTGCACTTCCTGATTTTAAACATGCGATGGATCGTTTTAAGGGTCTGCCTTACAGCCCCTGCAGAGGCATAGGGGCCGAAGTACAGCGCCCCGTCCTTCTTGGTTTTCCGGACTATCGTCAGATTGGGATATTTCTGGTTCAGGTCGATTCGAAGCGAGGGATAGCGCTTGTCATCTTTTAAAATAACGTTGTAGCGGGGCCTGTGACGCTTTATCAGGTTTGACTCAAGGATAAGAGCTTCCGCCTCCGAGGCGGTCACAACAGTTTCAAAATCGGCAACATGCTTTACAAGCACGCCGGTTTTTGCATCAAGGCGGGCAGATGCAGAGAAATAAGAGCCGAGCCTGCTTTTAAGATCAGCGGCTTTTCCAACATATATTGCCTTGCCCTCGGAGTTTTTCATTAGATAAACCCCGGGACTGCGCGGAACGCGGGCCAGTTTGTCCGCAAAACCGGCACCTGCTGTTTTCTTAACCCTGTTTTGGCTGAATTTACCCGACTGCTGCTTCAAAATCCAAAACCATCAATTTCTTTAATGTATGTATACGGTCGCGATAGTCGGCGGCTTTCTCAAACTCCAGGTTGTCTGCCGCCTTGCGCATTTTATTCTCAAGCTCCTTTATTTGACGTTCCAGGTCCTTTTCAGAACCATATGAAGCCGCTTTTTCCGCAACCTGATATGCCCGCGCATTATCAGCGGAATCATGAGTCGAGGCAAAAGCTGATACCAGGGATTTTTCAATCGTGGCCGGGACAATGCCGTGTAGTTCGTTATGTTCCCTCTGAATTCGCCGCCTGCGCTCTGTCTCGTCAATTGCACGGCGCATTGCGGGTGTCACTTTATCTGCATACATCATAACCTTTCCGTCGGCATTTCTTGCAGCCCTTCCAAAGGTCTGTATAAGGGATCGCGCAGAACGCAGGAAACCTTCCTTGTCCGCATCAAAAATTGCAACCATTGATACCTCGGGAATATCAAGCCCTTCGCGAAGCAGATTTATCCCCACCAGTACATCGAACTCGCCTGCCCTAAGGTCTCTTATGATTTCTATGCGCTCTAAGGTTTTGATATCTGAATGAAGGTATCTTACCCTTATGCCGAGATCCGAGTAGTATTCCGTCAAATCTTCCGCCATGCGCTTGGTAAGCGTTGTGACAAGCACCCGCTGGTTCGCCTCCACCCGCTTTCTTATCTCTGCATAAAGGTCATCCACCTGGTTTTCCGCGCCCCTTACCTCGATTTCCGGATCAACAAGCCCGGTGGGACGCACTATCTGCTCGACTACATCATCGCCAGCCATTTCCAGTTCATAGTCTGCGGGAGTGGCTGATACGTAAATTGTCCTGCTGGCCCTGGCGCAGAATTCGTCGAAAGTCAGAGGACGGTTGTCCAGGGCGGAGGGAAGACGAAATCCATACTCCACAAGCGTTTCTTTCCTTGAGCGGTCTCCGTTGAACATACCGCGAAGCTGGGGCACGCATATATGGCTTTCATCTATGAAAACCAGGTAATCTTCCGGAAAATAGTCGAGCAGCGTGGGGGGCGGCTGGCCAGAAGCACGGCCGGTGATATGGCGTGCGTAGTTTTCAATCCCGTTGCAATAACCCAACTCCTGGATCATCTCCATGTCGTAATTGGTCCGCTCCTCTATGCGCTGGGCCTCGATCTGCTTTCCCGCATTTCTGAAAAATTCGATTCTCTGCTTTAATTCCTCCTGTATATCTTCTATTATACGCCGCCTGCTCCGCTTCTGGGTTACGTAATGACTGGCAGGATATATGGTTACACCGTTTAACCTTTTTTTTATCCGGCCGGTCAAGGGATCGATCTCTGACAATGAATCTATTACGTCTCCGAAAAACTCCACACGCACTGCCAGGTCCTCTTCATAGGCGGGAAAAATCTCGACCCTGTCTCCGCGCACCCGGAACACGCCCCTGTAAAAATCAATGTCATTACGCTGATACTGCATTTCAACAAGATCCGACAAAAGCCGGTCGCGGGAAATTTCCATATCAACATCCAGGTCTATGCGCATGGCAAGATAATCCTCGGGCGCGCCAAGACCGAAAATACAGGAAACGCTTGCCACAACCAACACGTCCTTTCTTGATAGAACGGAGCGCGTGGCTGAATGGCGCATTTTGTCAATCATTTCATTTATTGACGAGTCCTTCTGGATATAGGTGTCAGAGACCGGAATATAAGCCTCGGGCTGATAATAGTCATAATAACTGACAAAATATTCAACCGCGTTTTCAGGGAAAAAGGACTTAAACTCATTATAAAGCTGGGCCGCAAGCGTTTTGTTGGGTGCAATAACCAGGGTGGGTTTCTGCGCTTCCTCGATTATATTTGCCATGGTAAAGGTCTTGCCCGACCCCGTAACCCCAAGCATTACCTGGTGGGGTTTTTCCTCCTTTACTCCCTGGCTCAGGAATTCTATAGCCCCTGGTTGATTCCCCCTGGGAATCATTTTTGTTTCAAGCCTGAACTTACGTTTTTCCATCGCCATGCTTCCAGATCGTACCTTCCGGCCGGTCTTCCAGAACAATATTGTATTGGCCCAGTTCGTCACGGATTGCGTCCGCCCTGGCAAAATCCTTTGTCTTGCGCGCCTCGGCCCGTTCCCGTATTTTTTCCTCGATCCAGTCCCTGTCAATTCCGCCTGATTCGAGCACAGCCTCCTTTCGCTTTTCAAAATAGCGATGCGGGGTCTCGGCCATTATTCCGAGCACATTGCCTGTTTTAAGCAAATCGGCAATCCGGCTTGTCTCCAGCGAATCGCGCATCACCCCGGACAGGCCTTTTTCATCTATTGCACGGTTTAAAATGCGCACAGCTTCAAACAGGATTCCGATACCCCTTGCCGTATTGAAATCATCATCCATTGCTTCGCAGAACCTGTTCCACAAGACCCCGCCGTTGTTATCCGGTCCGTATTTTTCAAATTCAGGCGGCCATTTACCAATATGTTCCTCTATTCGCAAAAGAGGCCCGTAAATCTTGTCAAGCCCCGAGGCCGCCTCATGCATTGCCTGCTCCGTGTAATCAAGCGGGGAGCGGTAATGATTTGAAAACAGAAAAAGACGCAGTGCCTCGGGATGCCAGGTATTTACTATATCATTTATCATCAGGAAATTGCCGAGGGACTTTGACATCTTTTCATGGTTAATATTGATAAAGCCGTTGTGTATCCAGTATCTCACAAAAGGCTTGCCAAAGGCCGCCTCTGACTGGGCGATTTCATTTTCGTGATGAGGGAATATAAGATCTTTTCCCCCACCGTGTATATCAAAGGTTTCCCCGAGGTATTTTGCGCTCATGGCAGAGCACTCGATGTGCCACCCCGGCCTGCCTTTGCCCCAGGGACTGTCCCAGGCCGGCTCGCCGGGTTTGGAGGCTTTCCACAAAACAAAGTCAAAGGGATTTTCCTTGCGCTGATCCACTTCAACCCTGGCTCCTGCCTCCATGTCCTCGAGCTTTCTTCCGGAAAGCTTGCCGTATTCAGGCCATTTTTCAACAGAGAAAAAAACGTCGCCGTCCCTGTGATAGGCAAATCCCTTTTCCTCCAGTATTCTCACTATACGGATAATATGTGAAATATGGGCTGTTGCAAGCGGCTCCAGATCCGGCGAACACATATTTAAGACGGCCATGTCCTGGCGGAATTCTTTTATGTATTTTTTTGCCACCGCTTCCGGGCTCATGGCCAGGGTATTTGCCCGGTTAATTATCTTGTCGTCAACATCGGTAAAATTGCGCACGTAAAAAACGTCATAGCCGCGCGCCCTCAGATACCTGTATATTACGTCAAACACAACCACGGACCTTGCATGTCCGATATGACAGGAGTCATATACGGTGGGGCCGCACACGTACATCTTTATTTTGCCGGGTATAAGCGGTTCCAGTGCCTCCTTCTGCCTGGTCAGGGTATTGTATACTCTTATGGTCATTTAAAATTCATCCGGTTTTTCTCAGGTTTCCCGTAATCAATTGGATTTATAAAAAATAAGTCAAAAATTATTTTATTCAAGAAGTACAACACACATAGCTGCCATGGCCAGGCCCCCGCCTATGTCGCCGAGGCCTTCGGTGGTGGTTGCCTTTATGTTTACCCGGTTTTTCTCTATTCCAAGACAGCCTGAAATTACATCAGCCATGGCGCCGGTGTAGGGTGAAAGCTTCGGCTCCTGCGCAAATACCGTTGCATCAATGTTTGCCACGCCGTCAACTTTTCCGGAAACCATCAGCCAGGTTTTTTCAAGCAACACACTACCCGGGGCGTCTTTCCATGCCGGGTCTGAATCCAGAAAATGCCTCCCAATATCCCCCATGGCCGCGGCACCCAGCAGAGCGTCGCAAAGTGCGTGCATAAGCACGTCAGCGTCCGAATGGCCGAGAAGACCCTTTTTATAATCTATTTCCACCCCGCCGATTACCAGGGGGCGTCCTGTTACAAGCCTGTGAATATCATAGCCGATGCCTGCACGCATGCACGAACCGTCCTTATGTAAGCTCATGAAATCAAAGAAGAACCGGCGTCTTCAAACGAGGTGAAACCTTTGATCATTGGACGCTGCAACCGGAACGGACATATTTTTCTTTAAACAAGCAATATATTCGAGAATTGCGGCTATTGCGTGCTCGCATGCAGATCCGCTCTGGCACGCACATCTGCAGAACAGATCTCCGTGTTCAAATCCTACGTGCGAGGCAAAAACCTCCTCGGCCCTGACCCAGGCCAGAAGCCCCCCGTCCGGGGTTTTGGCGAGGTTCTCCACAGCGCCCTTTTTCTGCAGGCTCGTGCCCAGGGTCACCGCTTCGCGGCCCACCCATACGGTCAAATCTCCCCAGGTCAATTCGCGAAAAGGGTCAAGCTCTTTTTTTTTCTCTTCCACCATTGATTTTCCACTTAATCCACGGGTTCTGCCATACCGTTTATCAGGGATGAGGCGTTTTTGCCCAGAACAGAATGATTGTACCCGCCCTCCAGGATGGCAAAGCAGCCGCCGCCAGCTTTTGCCGCCGCCTGCTTTGCCATAAGGCCGATATGGTAGTAATCCGTGGTTGCCAGCAATCCTCCCCAGTCCTGCATATGATTGTCAAATCCCGCGGATATGCCTATAATATCGCTTCTATTTTCCAAGAGAATACCCTCGACTTCTTCCATGTATTTTTCACGTGAATTTTTCGCAGGGTTATAAATCCGAACCCAGTCCAATCCGCCCAGGATATTTACAGTACCGTCGCCGAAATGCAAATCAATATCGAGAACCAGGGCGGTCTCGATAAGCTTTTCCTGCTTTAGGGCCAGAAGTGCAATGGCCATGTTGTTAAAAAAACAAAATCCCCATGCACTGTCAGCAGAAGCATGATGTCCCGGAGGCCGGATAAGGCCGAATGCAGGCTCTTTTAAGCCGGTTCGGGCGCTAAGGATTGCGCCGCCTGCGGCCAGGGCCGAAATATCATATAAACCCTGGTTTTTTATTGTTCGGATATGCGCATCCGTATGGGCAAGCCTTATCTGTTCTTCTGGGGCCTCCTCTGGTTGAACGATCTCTGCATGCGAGGGAAGGGCATCTGCTATGGCTTCAATCCTTCCCGGGGCCGAGGCGGGATCAGAACTGTATACACGGTAAAAATATTCGTCAAAAATTACCTTCATAACCACCTCTTTTTTGTTTATCAGGGCGAACAGTTCTTATTTTTCCGCAAAACTTTGTTTTTCGCAAGACAAAACATTTTTGATGGCACCGTAAAAAGTCCAATATCTGCGTTACGCGCAATTTCTCAGAATTTCACGTACAGCTAAGTACGCTGCATTCTTCGAAATTGCGCAAGCCTTGATCTTGAACTTTTTACGGCGCCATCTAGAATCAGACTTTTTCAGAGTGCATCATTTTTATTTCCCAAAATGCCTGCAATGCGGCCGGGATCGTCGGTCATTATAACATCTGCCCCCATATCAACGCCAGCTGAAACATCTGAGGGGCTGTTGCATGAATAAATTGCCGTGTGCAGGCCTTTTTCGCGGCACTGCCCGGCAAAACCGCGCGTAAGTCTGCGCCTGGGCAGGCAATAGCCCCAGAGGCTGTTATGATTGAACAAATCTTCATTGGACCTTACCTGCTGCGGTGTTTTGATGTTTAATATATACTTCAGGTATGGGGCAAGCTGCATGATTCTTAAAATAAGATCTTTATCAAAGGAGAGGATAAAAATTTCATCAAGCAGGTTTTGCGCAACATACTTCCCAATCAGCCTGACTACTTCCCCGCACAGGCTGTCCTTGTATTCTTCCGGTTCCCGGCGGCCTGATTCTGATTTTAATTCAATCATTAAAATACCTCTGCCCGAATAACTCTCCAGCATAAACTCCAGGGTCATAATGCGCTGGGCCGGGAAATTATCTGAAAACAATTTGCCGAAATCAAGGCCGCTTATCTCTGAGAACCGGGTGTCTGCTACAGTGTTTCTTCCGCCCGTGACGCGCCTGAGGGTGTTGTCGTGGAAAACCACCGGGACACCGTCTGCGGTCATCTGCACGTCAAACTCTATTCCTTCGACATTATAGGAAAATGCGAGGTCAAAAGCGGCCCGGGAATTTTCCGGCGCTTCGGCCATGGCACCTCTGTGGGCTATCAGCCAGGGAAATGGACGCATTTTTTACTCCGGGCTCTGTTTTCAGACTTATCTGTCAGTTTAGCTTTTCATAGTAACCAAAAATTCCAATTTTCTCAAGGCAGAAGGAAGGAAAGATGGATGGATGGATGGATGGATGGATCGGCACAAACCAGGACTTCACAAAAACGTTGGGAAAAACCGTATAATGGTTTCTTGGATGCTGTCCAAGGCGGGGCAGTCTTTTCGCTCGCTGCATTCGGGCCTGGCATCTGCACGGCGTGCTTCGCCGCGTCCGGCGAACTCGCGCACTCACGTGCGCTCAAACAAGCGCCGGCCGCTTTGGCTCCGCACGCCGGCATCTGCTTAACCGGCCCTCATGCAATGCTCCCTCAAAGACCGCCCTGCCTTGTCCGCATGGTCACAGCCTGCGGCATCTAAGTTAACCCAATAGTGGAAATGCAAAAGCTTAATTTTTAATGCTAAAGGATCCCAAAGAGACTGAAAATAAATCTTCAAGCTTGCAGGGATTTGGTCGCGCGGTCCTGCGGGGTGGTTTGTGCACTGCATTGAGCGGCTTCGGATAAGATTCGGCCCGGCCGAATCCCGAAGACGGTCAGCAGTGAACAAACTGCCCCGCAGGGCCGCCGTGCGAGGATTTTCGCGAGTCGGTTTAAATTTTTGCAGATACTTTCTAATCCAGGTAAAACCGCCAGGCGCAGTACCACTCCTCGGGATGCACGTCAGGCGGGCATCCCAGGCATTCGGTTTTGATGCGCGGATCAATCGCACGTGCAAAATAAGAGTATTCCACCAGCCCGGCGGACTTGCAGGGATAATCGGGAAGATTTCTGCGCTTTCTTGCAGACTGTACCCTGCAGTCGTTCATCTGAAAAACAAAGCTGCTCTCACCCTCATCAATTATGGACTGAGTGTTGACATTGGCATACAACCGGAAACCGAGCGCTTTCTTCAGCCCTTCCAGGCCCGGATTTTCCGGCAAATCAAGCATCCTTGAAATCAGATCCGCCTCAACGGGAGAAAACTGGGCCCAGCTCGAGTCGTTGCATCTTTTGGCCTCGTTCATGCCGTGGGTGTTTTCCACGGCCTGAAACCATATTCCGTCATTTGCAAGCCAGTTAACGCTTGCAGCCTCAACCAGTTCTTTAAGTTTTTTTTCAGGCATGTCCGCAAGGGATGCGGGCAGACCGTCTTTTAATTCAAATCCAAGCACTTTTGAAATACGCTTGATCTGTATGCCGGAACTGGTTTTTACCACCTGGTCAAGAATCTGCATTGCCCTTTTATGACCCATCTGGTGGCGCACTTCTGTAAACCATAAAACATGATGCATGATGGTGCGGTGAAACAGTCCCGCCAAGTATTGGGCAAGCTCAGGTTTTGACATGTCAGCCGCAGAACGTTTTTCCGGTTCAGACATATTCCGCCCTGTTTCCTTTCCTGTTTTGCCGGGTTTTCAATTTGCCCGGGACACTCGGTTTTAAGGCTGATATTTTTCCGGCAGCACGGCCTTTTCGCCCCATTCAGAAGGAACGAGCTGGCCTGTTTTTTCTCCCTGCTTTTCTTTTAGTTTTGCCAGCCCGGGCCTGGCAAATTCCATGTGCCCCTCCTTCTGGGTGCGGCCGTTTATTACAGCCTCGCTTCTTAGCCTCTGGCCGGCGGTTTTTTCCATAAGCTGCCCCAGCTTGAGCACCCTGTCAACATCGTATCCGTGCTCTATTCCCATCTCGTCAATCTGTACAAGCATATCCTCAAGACAGTTCAAACCCACGTAACGCGGGTCCTTGTAATAATAATCTCCTGTTCCCGGCACCGGGCAGTCGTCCAGAAAATTGGCCGGCTGGCCGCCCATTCCGCCCAGGGTAGCTTCAAAATTGGTGATTCCTGCCTGAAGGGCCGCCAGAATCGATGCCGAGGCAACACGCTTGGTTTCGTGAAAATGTGCTAAGTGTAGGTCAGTATTCGGAATTTCATCCAAAATCATTGAAAAATAGCGGTAAACTTCCGGGGCAGAGGCGCTGCCGTCGTGATCCGCATGCTCTATATCCGAGGCCCCGATTTCCAGCCATCGCTTTGTGAATTCAACCGCATCCCTAAGCTCTGTTGCACCCGCGATGGGGCTTCCCCATATGGTACTGACAGTGCCGCACATCTTAATGCCAGCATCTGTACATTTTTTAATGCAGCGCTCAGCCTCCTTCCAGTACATGGGAAGGGTGGTGCCGGAATTTGCAAAATGATGCTCCTCTTCCGTGGAGACCATCATTAAAACCCGGTCAGGACCTATTCCCTTTTTCTTTAATTCGATTGCCTGGTCCACTGCAGGCTCCCTGATGGTAACGGCTGTAATGCACACGTCATCAGGGTTTATTCCTCTTTTGGAGCAGCGGCGTTTAAACCTCTCGCCGCGAAGATATCCCAGGACTTCCTCTGCATCGGAAAACTGCGGCATCAGGTAAGGATTGCCCAGGTTTGTAACCTCGATATTTCTGCACCCGGCAAAAACAAGCTCTTCTGCATAGAATTTTTTTGCCCTGGTGGAAATGAATTTTTCAAGATGCTGGAATCCGTCTCGAATTGTTATATCACCGATTGTAACTTTTTTCGGCATTCTGGGAAAAACTTTCCAAAAATCGTATTCCGTCATAAATCCCCCTTTGCGTTTAAAACCTGAAATTGCCGAAACCCGGCTCGCCGATCGGCTTAAGCGTGCTTACCTCAACCGCCATTGCAAGCCAATCCCTGATCTCGGAGAACCTCAAAGTACGGTCATTTAAAAGCCGGGCGCCGCAGAAAAACGGATGAGCCTCGCCGTCGTATTTTTCAACCATCTTCCTGTAGAACTCATCCCGTTCCTCGTCTGTCATCGGCTTGCCCCTGGCTTCGCGCTTTCTTTCCTCTATGGAGAGCAAAACCCCTCCGGCGCTCTTGCCGCTCATCACGGAGGTGCGCCCCCTCATGGTGTTAAACAGAAACGTGGGCCGGTAGGCCCTGCCGCACATCCCGTAGTTGGCGGCCCCGTTGTCCTGGCCTATGACAAGCTGTAGCCTGGGAACCTGGGCGCAGGACACGGCTCTTACCATGTCTGCGCCGTATTTGCCTATCCCGTTGTGCTCGGCCTCAGAGCCCACCATATAGCCGGGAGATGCCTGGATAAACAGGATTGGCAGTTTTTCATGGGAACAGCGGACAATCCATTCTGCAGCTTTGCGGGCAGCCTCGTCAAATATCACGCCAATGCGGTTTGCAGCGATCACGCCCAGGGGAAAACCCTTTACCCTGATTTTTCCCGCCAGGATGTTGTCTCCGCGGCCGGGGGAATAATCAGCCTTGTATTCAAAAAAATAACTGTCGTCTGCAATGGTTTCAATTACAGCCCTTGTGTCTATTGCATGGCTGCCAGAGGCGGGCAGTATGTCATAGAGGCGCTCCTGGGGATACATGGACGGGCGTTCTTCGTAGCGATGCAAATGACAGGTCTGAGGCGGCTCAAGGGACAGAATTTCTCTTACTTTTTCAATTGCCTCGTCCTGGTTTTTACAGAAATGGTCAGCACCTCCGGAAATCTGGGTGTGCACCCTGGCCCCGCCCAGATCTTCCGCGGAGATCACCTCGCCGGTTGCCATTTTGACAAGCGGGGGGCCTCCCAGAAAAGAATACGACATTTTATCTATCATCACTGCCTGGCATGCCATGAAAACTATATAGGCGCCTCCGGCAGTATTGCCGCCCGTGCTCAGGGTAACCTGTTTTAATCCCATGGCAGACATTCTTGCCATGTTATAGAACATGGTCCCGAAATGCTGGTCATCGGGAAATACATCCGCCTGCATGGGAAGATAGGCCCCTCCTGAATCAGCAATATAAACGCAGTTAAGCCCGTTTTTTTCCGCAATCGCCTGGGCGCGCATGTGCTTTTTAAGGGTGATCGGAAAATACGTGCCCGCCTTGACCCGGCTGTCATTGGCGATTATCATCGTCCAGTTACCGTAAATCCTGCCAAGGCCAGTAACAACCCCAGCGCACGGCACGTCCCCGACCTCCGGATAATTCATTCCAAACCCTGCAATCCGGGAAAGCTCATAAAACTCTGTTCCCCCGTCTATCAACTGGTATATAAGATCCCGGACCGGCTTCTTTCCCTGCTTGGCCAGCTTTTCCACGGCTTTGTCACCGCCCGGCCACAGCGCCTCGTTTACACGCTCGTCAAGCTTTGCCTCTTCATTTAACCAGTGCCTGCGGTTTTCCGTGATATTTTCCGACATGGGTTAATCCTCCTGAATAGTATCTGAACCAATGAAAACTTTGAGAAGGCTGTATATCCTTACTTGCCCTTATAAACGGGTTTTCTTTTTTCGCGAAACGCGGCCAGCCCTTCCAGCCGATCCTCCGTCGGAATTGTTATCCAGTAGGCATTTGATTCAATGGCAAGCCCGGTGTGAAGATCTGTTTCCATGCCCGCATCAATAGCGTACTTGGCCTGCTCGATGGCAATGGGGCCGGTTTCGCATATGGCCCCGGCAAGCTTGATTGCCTCGCCCATGAGTTCTTCGGGTTCACAGATCTTGTTTGCCAGGCCGATATCCAGTGCTTCTTCGGCCCCCACCCTGCGGCCTGTAAAGATAAGCTCCTTTGCCTTGCCCCGGCCTATAAGACGCGGCAGCCTCTGGGTTCCGCCGCCTCCCGGGATTATTGCAAGCCTGGTTTCTGTCAGGCCCATGGTGGCATTCATGGAGACAATCCTTAAATCGCTTGCAAGGGCTATCTCGGTGCCGCCCCCGAGGGCCACCCCGTTTACCGCTGAAATTACGGGTTTATTCAGGGATTCAATATCCGTTAATAGATTTCTTATGGTGTATATAAACTCCCTTACCTGAATATCTGTAAGAGTGGCCCTCTCCTTTAGATCAGCCCCTGCACTGAATGCCTTCTGCCCTGCTCCTGTAATGATTACCACCCTGATGTCTTTATTGAAGCGCAATGATTCGATCTGGGTTTTAAGGGCGCGGAGCATGTCAAAATTTAAAGCATTCATCATTTCAGAACGGTTCATGGTAAGAATCCTTACCTGGTCCCTGTCTTCTGCAAGCAGATTGTCTTGACTTCCCGACATTTATATCCCTCCGTATCTTCGGTCAAATAAAGCCGCGACTAACATCCGATGTTCCTTGAGATCACCAGCCGCTGAACCTCGGATGTGCCCTCGCCTATATCAAGAAGTTTCTGATCCCTGTAAAATCTTTCCACGTTGTATTCCTTCATAAGCCCGTAGCCGCCGTGGATCTGAACCGCATTGTTGGCCACCCGCCCCATCAGCTCGGAGCAGTAAAGCTTTGCCATTGCCGCCTCTTTTTGAAACGGCCTTTTGTTGTCGCGAAGCCAGCAGGCCTTGTAAAGAAGGTTCCGGGCACACTCGATTTCCATGGCAGCATCTGCAAGCTTGAAAGCAACGGCCTGGAACTTTGAAATGGGTTTTCCGAACTGCACCCTCTGTTTTGCATATTTCAGGGCGGCCTCGTAAGCACCCTGCGCCCCCCCAAGACCCATTGCGCCTATGGAAAGCCTTCCCCCGTCAAGGGTGTTTAACATCTGGTGGAAGCCCTCCCCCTGTCTTCCAAGCACATTTTCAGAAGGAACCCGTACATTGTCAAAATACAGCTCCGCAGTATTTGAGGCCCTCCACATCATCTTTTTGTGCATGGGCTTTCCGGTAAACCCCCGGGTGCCGTTCTCCACTAAAAAACAGGTGTATTCGGGGCGGCCGTCCTCACGCTGGCCGGTAATTGCCTGGACTGTAACCCCGAGCGTCATCTCGCAGGCCGCGTTTGTGATAAAAATCTTGGAGCCGTTAATAACCCAGTCGTCTCCGTCTTTTACCGCAACCGTTTTTGTTCCCCCGGCATCGGATCCCGCACCAGGTTCCGTAAGGCCGAATCCCCACAGGGCTTCTCCTGCGCATAATTTGGGCAGGTATCTGTTTTTCTGCTCTTCTGTGCCGAAATAATAAAGCGGGCCGATTCCCAGCGAATTTCCCGCAGCCACGGTTGCCGCCTGGGACCCGTCCACCCGGGCGATTTCTTCGACTGCTATTATATATGATATGTAATCAAGCCCCTGGCCTCCGTACTGTTCGGATACAAACATGCCGAAAAGGCCTATGCCGCCCATTTTCCGCGTCAGCTCGGAGGAAAATTCCTCGCGCTCCTCGAGCTCGCCCGCTACAGGAGC
Source organism: Desulfobacteraceae bacterium (assembly GCA_021737565.1). Classification (GTDB taxonomy): domain Bacteria; phylum Desulfobacterota; class Desulfobacteria; order Desulfobacterales; family Desulfosalsimonadaceae; genus Desulfosalsimonas. Next base: position 29,083 of record JAIPDS010000013.1, read on the forward strand.
GATTTCTTTTTCGGCAAATTTGCGGATTTCCTTGCGGATCATTTCCTGCTCGACTGTCAGGTCAAAATCCAAGAGGCACCTCCTTTGTCAAAAAATGACTGAATACCGGGCTGGACCCCATGAACACAGGGAGCGGAAGGATATATACAGCGTTTGCCCGGATAATAACTGTTAATTAAAAAGTAACGTACACGTAAAGTTTTGTAAAGCGATTTCATAGTCCGGGGGCAAAATTTTATTGCAGGCATCTTGACACTTTCTGGTTTGTGATTACTTTAACGATGAAATCAACATCCTGATATATATGAATAAATGAATGACGGGAAAAGGCAGTTGAAAAATAACCGATCTGTGACCGAAAAAGGAGGGAAGAGCCATGTTTACCAGAGGATTCTTTGATTTTCCGGATTTGGGATGGAGAAGCCCGTTTGAGGAAATGGACCGCATGCGACGCTACATAGATCAGCTTATGGGACAGGCGGAGTCAGGATATGCGCTGCCGCGGGCAGGAGTATTTCCCTTGATTAATCTCACCGAGTCAAAGGAAGCTTATATCCTCAGGGCCGAACTGCCCGGTGTAAAGGCAGGAGACCTTGACATCCAGGCAACTGGCAGAAACATTACCATCTCAGGGGAAAGAAAAATCGAAACCGACCAGAACGCCACTTATCACAGAAGGGAGCGAAGTGCCGGAAGCTTCTCCAGGGCTCTTACGCTGCCAGGAGAAATTGACCGCGACAAAATAGAAGCTTCGTTAAAAGACGGTGTTCTCACGGTCTCTGTTCCGAAGTCTGAAAAGGCAAAAGCAAAACAAATAGAGATAAAATCGTAAAACCCATCCCCGGGATCTGTGAAAGGAGGGAAAAGATATGGCAAACGAAACTCAGAGCAGGGATATGCAGGTAAGAGGCAAACAGGACGTATCCGGCGCAGCCGAGCAGACCAGGCCGGGTCCTGTGTTCACCCCGCCGGTCGATATATGCGAGGATGAAAACGGGATCAAGCTGATGGCCGATATGCCAGGGGTAAAACCCGATGATGTAAACATTGACGTCCGCGAAAACACCCTCACGCTTGCCGGCAAAGTAAAGCCCTTTGAAGGCGCGGAAGAAACAGATCTGATGATCGAATACGATATCGGCCTGTACTACCGGCAGTTTACTCTTCCGGAACTCGTAGACCAGGAAAAGATAGACGCCCAGTTAAAAGACGGCGTATTAACCCTCGTACTGCCTAAGGCCGAAGCGGCAAAACCCAAAAAGATTGAAATAAAAAGCGGATAAATTCTAACTACCCGCCCCGGGCGGGCTTAAAAAACCCGCCCGGCAAATCACAGGTATTTGTATACATCATCCGGGTCAAGATCGCAGGCCAGCATCATGACCTGGGCGTGATACAAAAGCTGGGAGATCTCCTGGGCTGTCCTGTCACGGTTTTCATGCACAGAGGCCATCCAGGCTTCGCATGCTTCTTCGACAAGTTTTTTGCCGATCTCGTGGCGGCCCTTTTTAAGCAGCTTAACCGTTCCTGAACGCGGATCGGCATCCGCGGTCTTTGCGGCCAGTTCTGCAAACAGATCATCAAATCGCTTCATGGGAAAGTCCTAGTAGTTTGCATCCGCATATTCCACCCATCCCCCGGCTTCCACAAGAGCCCGGTCAAATTCGGAAATCAAAAAAGCGATTTCAGCTTCTTTCCCCTCCCTGCCCGAAATTTTTAGCACGCTTTTTTCCAAATCTGCGTAGACCGAGGCCTCAGGGCTTAAAAATTCGTTAAATATCCTGTCAATACTTTCAGAAGGAAGTTCTATTGCAAGCATCCCGCAGTTAAACATGTTCTGCCTGAATATGCGGGCAAAGCTTTCGGCAATCACCATGTGAATACCGTTTACCTCCAGTGCCCACGGAGCATGCTCGCGCGAGGAACCACACCCGAAATTGGACCTGCTGACAATAACCTGTTTGCCTTTGATATCTTCTTTTGGATCAAAGCCTTCCAGGCTCAGGTCCTCGAGCAGGTGCGGGCCGAGGGCCTCCTTTGAAACCTCTGTCAAGTATTTTGCCGGGATGATTTCATCGGTGTTTATGTCTGAACGATCGAGAAAAAGGGCTTTACCGCCGAAATTGCGCATAATTTTACTCCGGATTCTGATCTTTATAAAGGCTGGAATTTGTTATATGGCCGGCAACAGCTGTTGCCGCGGCAGTGGCCGGGCTCATGAGATGCACCATGCCGCCTTTTCCCATGCGGCCGTAAAAATTCCGGTTTGTGGTTGAAGCGCATACCTCCCCTTCTGCAATAACCCCGCAGCTCATGCCGAGACAAGCCCCGCAGGTCGGGTTGGCAACGCAGAAGCCCGCATCCATGAAGGTTTCAATTATTCCCTCCTCCATTGCCTTGCGGTATGCCCCGGGTGTTGCCGGCGATACAATGCCCCTAAGAGAATCGCTTATCCTGCGGCCTGAAAGCACATCCGCCGCAACCCTTAAGTCTTCTATGCGCCCGTTTGTACACGAGCCGATATAAACCTGGTCCACTGGCGTGCCTTCCATCTCTGATACTGGAGTCACGTTGTCCGGCTTGTACCCGTAGGTAACCTGGGGGGCAAGAGCGCTTACATCTATTTCCAGGCTTTTTTCATACCCTGCATCCTGGTCGGGAAGAAACCTGCTGTAATAATCCATCGCCTCCCTGCGGGTATTAAATTCGTCTTTTATAAACGGCCTCAGATAATCCACGGTGGTCATGTCCGGATAACAAATCCCGCTTGTCCCACCCGCCTCAACAGCCATATTGCAGAGTGTCATGCGAGACTCCATGCTCATTTTCTCCACAACCGGTCCGGCAAACTCTATTACCCTGTCTGTGGCCCCGCTTACCCCCAGTCTGCCTATAATGGACAGTATCACGTCCTTGGCATACACACCTTCAGGCAAAGACCCTGTTATTTCAATTTTTATTGTACCCGGGCGGCGAAAGGCGCATACGCCCTTTAAAATACCTACTTCCAGGTCCGTGGTTCCCACTCCCGCCGCAAAAGCTCCGAATGCACCGTAGGTACAGGTATGTGAGTCTCCCATTATAATTGTATAGCCGGGACGCACAAAACCGTGCTCCGGGAAAAGGGCATGGCAAACCCCGTTTCTGCCGATATCGAAAAAATTCTCAATATTGTGCCGCCTGGCCCAGTCCCGCAGTATTTTCCCCTGCAGTGCTGTTTTGGAATCCTTTGCCGGGCTTACATGATCAATGACCGCCTTGATTCTGGAGGCATCAAACACCCGGTCCTTTCCCCTTCTAACCAAATCGTTTATGGCCACCGGCGTGGTTATTTCGTGGCAGAACACTTCATCCAGCCCGAGCACGCACATATCGCCCGCCGGGTTATCCACAAGATGAACGTCAAAAATTTTTTCAGCAACAGTTTTACCCATTTTCAATTTTCCTGTACCGGATTTCTATGCATTTATTATTCCCATCCGCCGATCATGTGCATGTGAAGATGAAAAATTTCCTGCCCCCCTCCCTTTTCAACATTGAAAAACAGCCTGTATCCGCTTTCGGCAACGCCCGTACGCACGGCCATTTCTTTTGCCGCAAAAATGAGCGCCGACAGGATATAATCGTCTTCTTTTGTTATATCATTTACGCTTCGGATATGTTTTTTCGGTACAAAAAGCAGATGAACAGGCGCCATTGGATTGATATCCCTGAAAACCACAAGTTCATCGGTTTCCATCAGAAATTCGCTGTCCAGTTCCCTGTTGACGATTTTACAAAACAGACATTCATCACCCATATACTCCTCCATGCAACACAGGTTCACGGTTTGCAGGCCGATAAAGACCTATCCAGACTTGACAACCAGCACCGCGGTCTTGCCAAGGGCGCGGATCAGCTTTATGCTTATATCTCCGAGCACGAATTCCTCGGATTTTGACATTTTCTTGCGGCCTATTACCAGCATGTCATACTGACCCTGGTTAAAAACATCAATTACCCCGTCAGTTATAGTTGGATACTGCTTGTCAACAAGCTGGATGCGTATCTTTTCAGGGTCAAAGCCTTTTTCCTCAACAAGCCGCTCCTTTGCCTTCTTTAACATATCCTCCAGCCGGGCCGGCAGCTCGGCCATGAATTTTTTGCCCATCAGCTCCTCGCCCGAACTTGGCTTGCGGAATATGTGAACAAAGGTTATATCAGCATCCGGGCAAATGGACATGTCTATCAAAAAATTGACCACGCCTTTGGAGCTGACCGAATCATTTAACGGAACAAGTATTGATGTACCCAAAGCCTCTACCTCCGTTCCCGCCGGCGCCTTGCTATAATGTAAGGCAGAAACCGGCAATAGAGTTGTTTAAATCTTCCAGGAATTCGTCGATGGTTTCATAAAAAACCTGGGAACCCTGGGAAAAATGCATCAAAATATCATTTAACCCTTCGGGAATATATGGATAAATTTTTTTAAGATTCATAAATCTTGACTTGTCGAACAAAGAGAAATCATTGGAATCTATGCGGTCGATAAGATCTCCGTAATGACCGGGATCAGAGGCGATTGTGTAGATCTCGTGGAATCCTTTTCCCAGCGCGTATAAAAGAATATTTCCCATTCCGATCAGATCCAGGCTAAACGGATTTTCAGGAGCGTCATAGTCGAAGTCGAAATCTATCCACACGTAGTTTCCGGTTTCCCGCTCAATTATAATATGGTCATTTCTTATATCCCCGTGTTTGAGGCCGTTTAAATGAAGACTCCGGATAGCGCCAAAGGCTCTTGCCAGCCTGGAGAGAATATCCGGCAGCCGGGTTTCAAAGTAGGTGTGGTGATCCATGGCAAGATTTCCGATTTTAACCAGAAAATTGGTGCCGCGGACAATGTCTAATACCCGGACATTATTGCCTTTTTCATCCCGGAAAGAGGTCCCCTGCATAAACAGGGGATGATCATGCATCTGCTCGAGTATTCTGCTTTCTTTCTCCGGATTTCTAAAGCACCTGATTCGCACCCCGCCCACGGTTGTATAATAGGTCTCGAAAAAGGCGAATTTCAAAAGCTTGCGCTCGCCCGTGTCCATGTCTGTGGCACGCTTGACCCAGAACTTGGGGTCTTCCATGCCAAAGCGCCTTTCCTTCTCAAAACCTGTTATGCGGAACCTGCGTTCTCCCAGCGTTATCTCGTCGCCGCAGTCAATGGTTGAAAAATCCGAAAGATCAGGCACACGTACCGGCATCATGCGCTCCCGCGTATTCTGGGCGGCAGACTGTCAATTGCCATTTTTATCTGTTCCACAAAGTTTTTCAAACCGTTTGCCTCTATGACCACCCCGAGCTGACAGCCCATCACGTACAGGGAATCAACGTCCTCAGGATGAAGTTCAAGGCGCTCGCTGTGGTAAATCCTTATTATGCCTATATTAATGTGCCTGTATTTGATGGGAATCGACATCATTGAGGAAATGCCTTCCTCAGCGGCGGCCTCGGGATACTGGACCCTGTCGTCGTTCTGAAAATCTTCTACAGTCTCGACATTGCCGGTGTAAATGGCGCACATTTTAGGATCCGCAAAAACAGGCCCCTTTTCAAGATAGGCTTCGCTTATTCCGTAGCTACTGACCCTGAACAGCGTCTTTTCTACTTCGTCGAGCAGCATGATGCTGGCTCCCTTGACGCCAAACGTTCTGCACATGCCTTCGACCAGGTGATTTACAAGCTGGGTGAAATCTTCATAAGTTGCGATCGCCTGGCTGATGGCCTTAAAATGCTTCAAGTAAAATTTGCGCTCCGGAGCATGACTCATAGCGGATCTCCTTGTTTTACTGATTTTACGACCACTTACTTTTAAGATGCCTTGTGGCCCTTACCCTGCTTTGCCCCGATTCTCCATTTTCCATGCAACGTCTGCTTTTTAAGCGAGGTCTCCAGTTGCTTTAAAAATACCTTTCGGGGCACCTCTCTTGCTCCCATCCAGATCAGATGATCGGTTGGCACCTGGCAGTCGATCAGGTCAAAACCGTTTCCCGCCATATAATTGCACAGCGCCACCAGCGCCACTTTGGAAGCATCAGTAACGCGTGTAAACATTGACTCGCCGAAAAAGGCACCCCCCAGACACACCCCGTAAAGACCGCCTGCAAGTTCGCCCTTATGCCAGGTTTCAATTGAATGGGCATATCCGCTTTCATAAAGACCCTGGTATGCCTCTATCATCTCGTCCACCAACCAGGTCTCCTCGTTGTTTTCCCTGCGCACCCTGGCACATTCAACAATTACGCCGTCAAACGCGGTATCGCAGGTTACCTCGAATATACCGCTTTTAATCCTGCGCCTGAGACGGGAGGGCACGTGAATCTCTTCGGGGTAAAGTACGAGCCGGGGGTCAGGGCACCACCAGAGTATCGGATCATAGGGAGAAAACCATGGAAATATCCCCATTCGGTATGCCAGCAGGAGGCGCTCCTGGCTCAAATCCCCGCCCATGGCCAGCAGTCCGTTTCTGGCGGCAAATTGCGGAGGCGGAAACGAAATTTTATCAGAAAGCCTGAATATGGGCATTATTTTCAGCTGAAAGTAAATATCAGCCGGTCGTCCTTGACCTTGACAAAAACATTGCCGCCCTTGGTCAGCCTGCCGAACAGGATTTCATCGGTGAGCACGTCCTTTATCTGGGTCTGGATAAGCCTGTCAAGCGGTCGTGCCCCGAAATGCGGATCATGCCCCTTCTTTGCCAGCCAGCGCCTGGCATTTTCAGACAGGTTAACAGAAACCTTTCTGGCTGCCAGCTGAGGAGCAAGCTCATCCAAGAACTTGTCAACGACCAGTTCCATTATTTCATGATTCAAGGGGCGGAAATTGATAATATCATCGAGCCGGTTCCTGAATTCAGGGCTGAAAAAACTTTCAATCGCCTTTTTCCCCTTGCTGCCCGGGTCCGCCTGCTGCAAACCGCCAAACCCGATGGTGTTGGACGCCATTTCCCGTGCTCCGGCATTCGAGGTCATGATCAGGATCACGTTGCGGAAATCGGCCACCTTGCCGTTATTGTCGGTAAGGGCCGCATGATCCATGACCTGTAGCAGGATATTGTACATGTCTATATGCGCCTTTTCTATTTCGTCGAGCAAAAGCACGGCATATGGGTTTTTTCGTATCTGGTCGGTGAGCAGACCTCCCTGGTCAAAGCCTATATAGCCGGGCGGGGCGCCTATAAGCCTTGCCACCGCATGTTTTTCCATGTACTCGCTCATGTCAAAGCGCAGAAATTTGACCCCGAGATTCCTGGCAACCTGCCTGGCAACCTCTGTTTTTCCGACGCCTGTCGGGCCTGTGAACAAAAAAGAACCGATGGGGCGCTCTGGTGCGCCCAGGCCCGCCCTGGATCGCTTTATTGCCGTCACCAAAGAAGAAATGGCCTGATCCTGACCGTAGATTTTCTTTTTCAGGCGTTCTTCCAGGCTGGCCAGATTGGTCTTGTCCGTGGAAGTAACCCTCTGTGCCGGAACCCTGGAAATTTTGGCCACCACTTTTTCTATGTCAGTGGGCTGAACGCGCTTCCTGCGTTGCGAACCCTTAAGCCGCAGCATCACGCCTGCTTCGTCTATTACGTCAATGGCCTTGTCAGGCAGGTAGCGTTCATTCATATACTTGGCGGAAAGCTCGGCGGCCGCCTTAAGCGCCGAATCCGTGTAGTCAATACAGTGATGCTCCTCGTAATAGGATTTAAGGCCTTTTAATATCTTTACCGTATCGTCTGTGGAAGGTTCTGAAATTTCAATTTTTTCAAACCTGCGGGAAAACGCCCTGTCCTTTTCAAAGTAATTCTTGAATTCCTCGTAGGTGGTCGAGCCGATGCACCTGAGTTCGCCTGTTGCCAGAGCCGGTTTTAAAATATTGGAGGCATCCATTGAACCGCTGCTGGTGGCACCGGCGCCCACAATGGTATGAATTTCGTCTATGAACAGAATCGCGTTTTCCCTTTTCTGAAGTTCGGATATCACCGATTTTAGTCTCTGCTCGAAATCGCCTCTGTACTTGGTGCCGGCAAGGAGTCCTCCGAGATCAAGCATGTATATCCGGGCATTTTCCAGAATATCGGGCACTCCGCCCTCTGCTATGCGCTGGGCAAGACCTTCGGCCATGGCGGTTTTCCCGACGCCGGGTTCTCCCACGAAAACCGGGTTGTTCTTTCTTCTGCGGCAAAGCACCTGTATTGTGCGGTCCATTTCGGTCTCTCTTCCGATAAGGGGGTCGAGTTTACCGCAGATGGCGCTTTCCACCAGGTCAACAGCGAATGTCTCCAGGGTGTCGGCTTCTTTTTTCTTGTTCTTCCTTCCGGTTACAATGCCTGTATCTGAATTTTCCTTAAACATCTCGCCGGTGGAACTGTGGGAGATTACGTTTAACACATCCAGTCGGGTGATGCCTTCGGCTGCAAGAAAATAAGCAGCATGTGACTTGCGCTCCTCAAGGATGGACGCAAGTATGTCGCCGACGTATACTGATTCCTTTTCAGCCGAACGCGCATGGTTGACCGCCCGCTGGATCACTCTCTGGAAGCGTATCGTCTGCTGCAGGATGTATTCGTTGGTTTCAGGCACCCGCTCAAGCTTTTCCTCGAAAAACCTTTCCAGTTCGTTTTGGATATTTTCGACATTGCCGCCGCAGCTCTCAATTATCTCGATCCCCACGCTGTCATGGAGAATGGCATAGAGCATGTGTTCCACGCAGACGTACTCGTGCCTGCGCTTTCTTGCCTCCTTTACTGCCTGGCTTAAGACGATACTCAATCCCTTGCTGATCATGGCTATACCTTTTCCATAGAACTTTTAAGCGGAAACCCCCTTTCCCTTGCAAGCTGATGTACGGTTTCGATCTTGGTCTCCGCCACTTCATACGTATAAACGCCGCATTCCCCTTTTCCGGCCCTGTGTACCCGAAGCATGATACGGGTGGCGTCTTCAAAGGGTTTGTGAAATACGTTCATCAGCAATTCTACCACAAAATCCATGGTGGTATAATCGTCATTATGGAGCAGCACCCTGTACATAGGGGGCTCCTTAAGGGATTTCCTGGTCCTGGAAATTACTTTTTCTTCCGTTCCCGGCTTATATTCCTGCATTATTCCTCCGCATAACCGAAAACATTGAATTTCGGAAAAAATAATTTCCCATAATTCCAAACGGATTTGTCTTTAAATATAAACACGGAACAAAAATCTGTCAGCCCGCTATTTGGGATTATAAAACCAATCGGCCTTAAAATTCAATACGAATTCCTGTTTTAACAAAACAGCTATTTTCCGGCACCGCAGCATTTCTTGTATTTTTTGCCGCTACCGCACGGACACGGTGCGTTTCTGCCTATTTTTTCCGTGGTGCGTTTCTTCGGCTTCCTGGCCGGGGCTTCGCCGTCGCCGTGGGAAAAGGTCATTTCCTGCTCCCTGGGACGGGCAAGCTCATCCACGCCCGCCGATGGCTCGATCTGGACCCGGAACAGGATCTTTAGGGTCTCTTCCTTGATCTTTTCGATCATCTCCTGGAACATGGAAAAGGCTTCCTTCTTATAAACCATAAGAGGATCTTCCTGTGCATAGCCCCGAAGCCCTATGCCCTCTTTTAAATGATCCATTGAAAGCAAATGATCCTTCCACAGGCTGTCTACGGTCTGAAGCATTATGATGCGCTCAATATGGCGGAAATCCTCCTCGGCGACCATCTCTTCTTTCTGCCTGTATAGATCCATTGCCGCATCATAAAGCATATCCGAGACATCCTCGGGTTTTTTGCCTTCAAGCTTTTTTGCATCAAGGGCAGGCTTGAGGTTAAACTGGGAATAGACCGCCTCTGAAAGCCCTTTTATATCCCACTGATCTGCCGGTTGTTTTTCATCCGCATACTCCCATGCAATCTCCTCGGCCTTTTCCCTGATCATCTCTGTTATCACCGGCTTTAAGCTTTCGTCGCTTAAGGCCTGCTGGCGCTGCTGATAGATTACCTCGCGCTGCTGGTTCATCACGTCGTCAAAATCGAGCAGCTGCTTTCTTATGTCAAAATTATGGCCTTCGACCTTGCTCTGTGCATTTTCTATGGCCCGGGAAATCATTTTATGCTCAATGGGCTCGCCGTCTCCCATGCCGATTTTATTCATAAATCCAGAAATGCGCTCACCGCCGAATATCCTGAGAAGATCATCCTCCAGGGAAAGGTAAAATCGTGAAGACCCGGGATCTCCTTGTCTGCCCGCCCTGCCCCGCAGCTGGTTGTCAATCCTGCGGCTTTCATGGCGCTCCGTGCCGAGAATGTGAAGTCCGCCAAGTTCCGCCACACCCTCGCCAAGCACTATGTCGGTTCCCCGGCCGGCCATGTTGGTGGAAATTGTCACCGCTGCCTTCTGGCCGGCATTTGCGATAATTTCCGCCTCTGCCTCGTGATTCTTAGCATTTAATACATTATGCAAAATTCCCCGCTTTTTTAAAAGGCTGCTCAGATATTCGGATACGTCAATGGATACGGTGCCAACAAGCACGGGACGGCCTATCTTGTTTAATTCAATGATCTCTTCAATGGCTGCATCATATTTTTCCTTTTTTGTCATATAGATCATATCGGGATGATCTTCTCTTATCATCGGCTCGTTGGTTGGAATTATAACAACCTCGAGATCATAGATTTTTTTGAACTCCGCGGCCTCGGTATCCGCGGTGCCGGTCATGCCTGAAAGCTTGTTATACATCCGGAAAAAATTCTGAAAGGTAATTGTGGCAAGGGTCTGGTTCTCATTTTCAATTTTGACGCTTTCCTTAGCCTCCAGTGCCTGGTGCAACCCGTCGCTGTAACGGCGACCCGGCATAAGCCTGCCTGTAAACTCGTCAACAATTATGACCTTGCCTTCCTTGACTATGTAGTCGACATCCCTTGTAAAAAGGGCGTGGGCCTTAAGTGCCTGATTGACATGGTGGAGAAGCTCTATGTTGCGGTGATCATAAAGGTTATCCACTCCGAGCAGCTTTTCGGCTTTTGCAACCCCCTGTTCGGTCAGGGTTACGGATTTGGCCTTCTCATCCACGATATAATCTTCTTCAGCCTTTAAGTTCGGAACTATGCTGTTTACCTGATAGTAAAGATGCGTGGATTTTTCGGCAGGACCTGAAATAATGAGCGGAGTTCTTGCCTCGTCAATCAGGATGCTGTCAACTTCGTCAACTATCGCGAAGTTCAGCTCCCGCTGCACCAGGGACTCCTTGTCAAATTTCATGTTGTCGCGCAGATAATCAAACCCGAACTCGTTGTTTGTTCCATATGCGATATCACAGGCATAGGCTTCCTTGCGTTCGGCATCATCCATGCCGTGCACTATAGTGCCGACGCTCATGCCCAGAAACCTGTAAATCTTTCCCATCCACTCGGCATCACGGCTTGCAAGGTAGTCATTTACTGTTACCACATGGGCGCCCTTGCCCGACAGGGCGTTTAAATAAATGGGAAGGGTTGCCACCAGGGTTTTTCCTTCACCTGTTTTCATCTCCGCGATATTACCCTGGTGAAGTACAATGCCGCCGAGTATCTGAACATCGAAATGCCGCATTCCAAGCGCCCGCTTCGATGCCTCCCGAACCACCGCAAAGGCCTCAGGCAGAAGGTCGTCCAGGGATTCGCCCGCCTGATGACGTCTTTTAAACTCCGGGGTCTGGTTTGCAAGTTCATCATCGGACATTTTGGAGTATTTGGGCTCAAGAGCGTTAACTTCCTCCACAATCGGGTAAAGTTTTTTTAATATCCGTTCGTTTTTGCTCCCGAATATTCTTGTTAAAATATTGGTTGCGGCAAGTGCTGGCATATCAGACAAAGTTCTCCGTATTTATTTTTTTACAGGTATAACCGGGCAGACATATTGAGCTCTTCTTAAAACCGGGTAACAAAATAATGAGCACGTTTTTCCTGTAAGTCAAGAGGGGCCAAGGTTGTTAAAAGCCCGGCCTGTTAAGACAAAAAAGCTGAAAAACCCCATTTTCGGTTCATGCCATGGCCGGGGGGCTTTCAGCTTTATAGGATATCAGAAACCATAATGCATGGCAACTACATTAATCCCTGCTGTCAATAGCATTTAGAAATGTCCGGTTTTCATAGCAAGTGAAATGTCCGGTTGATTAAAAAATGTCCGGTTGATTAAAAATTGTTTCTTGCGCCATAGCCTACTTGTATAATAAATTTATTCTGCCTGCTCGGAGGA
>JAIPDS010000086.1 GCA_021737565.1 Desulfobacteraceae bacterium
GTCGAGGAATAACGCCGCTCGTAAAACAGTTCCTGCCACTGGCGCACCATGCCCAGAAACCCGTTATTTAAGATCACGATTTTGACCGGCAGGCTGTACTGCACGGCTGTGGCAAGCTCCTGGATGTTCATCTGGATGCTTCCGTCTCCGGCAATATCGGCCACCAGTTTTCCGGGAGCTCCCACCTGGGCCCCTATGGCGGCGGGCAGGCCGAAGCCCATGGCCCCAAGGCCTCCGGAGGTGATGAAATGGCCCGGCTCCTTTACGTGATAATACTGGGCCGCCCACATCTGGTTTTGCCCCACCTCGGTTGCTATGATCGCCTCGCCCTTTGTCAGTTCATAGAAGGTTTCAATTACGTACTGAGGCTTGATAACGTCTTTTTGCTCATAGGCGAGCGGGGTGGTTTTTTTCCATTGTTCGATTTGATCAAGCCAGGGTTTTCCTTTTTCTGCCACGTTGCCCGGGTCTTGCTTGCCGAGGAGTTCGTTTAGACTGGTAAGCGAGATTTTGCAGTCCCCCACCACGGGTACATGAACCGGAATGTTTTTTTGTATGGATGTCGGGTCGATATCAATCTGTACGATTTTGGCATGCGGGGCAAACTCGTCTATTTTGCCGGTAACCCGGTCATCGAAGCGCACGCCCACCGAAATAAGAAGATCGCACTCCGAGACCGCCATGTTGGCCCTGAAGGTGCCGTGCATACCGAGCATGCCAAGCCAGAGCGGATCCGTGCCGGGAAATCCGCCCAGGCCCATGAGCGTGCTGGTTACCGGGGTGTTTGTTTTGCGGGCAAGCTCGGTAAGCTCTTTGTGCGCCCTGGAAAGGCTTACTCCGCCGCCTGAAAAAATCACCGGTTTTTGGGCGTCTTTTATCAGATCCACCACCTTGTGCAGCTGCTTTATATTGGGCCTGTAGGTCGGGTTGTAGGATTCGAGTTTTACCTTGCCGGGCATTTTAAACTCAGTGACCGCGTTTATCACGTCTTTGGGCAGATCCACGAGAACCGGGCCGGGACGGCCTGATTTGGCAATGTGGAAGGCCTCCTTTATAATGCGGGCAAGATCTTCCACCCGCTTTACCAGGTAGCTGTGCTTGGTGCAGGGCCTGGTGATGCCCACTATGTCCACTTCCTGAAATGCATCGTTTCCTATGAGCGGGGTGGGCACCTGGCCGGTAAACACCACAACCGGGATCGAGTCCATGTAGGCAGAGGCAATGCCTGTAACAGTGTTTGTGGCCCCCGGTCCGGAGGTCACAAGGCAGACTCCCGTCTTTCCGCTTGCCCGGGCGTATCCGTCAGCCGCGTGAATTGCCCCCTGTTCGTGCCTCACCAGGATATGGTTTATCTCCTTGTCCTCCATCATGGCATCGTAGATATCGATGACCGAGCCGCCCGGGTAGCCGAAAATGGTGTCCACGCCTTCTTCCTTGAGCATTTTGAGCAGAATGTGCGCACCTTTAAGATTCATTGTTTTCCTCGCTCATTTTTTTTAATTACGATATTTAAATTTCGTACCTACCCTTTTAATACCGCCCCCTTGTCCGCAGAAGTTACCTGCCGGGCATATCTTGCCATATACCCCTTGGTAATTTTCGGCGCAGGCGCCTGCCATTTTGAAAGCCGGTTCTGTATTTCAGAATCATCGAGCTTTAATGTTATCTTTTTACCCGGAATGTCAACAGCGATGATATCTCCCTGCTCAACCGAGGCAAGAGGGCCTTTCTGAATGGCTTCCGGCGATATGTGTCCTATGGCGGCCCCCCGGGTGCCTCCTGAAAATCTTCCGTCCGTAATCAGGGCTACGTCTCCGTCAAGCCCCATACCGGCGATTGCCGAGGTGGGGGTAAGCATTTCCCGCATTCCGGGGCCTCCCATGGGTCCCTCGTATCTGATAACCACCACGTCCCCTTTGTTAATCCTTCCTTCCATTATTGCTTCGGTGGCCTCTTCTTCCGAGTCGAACACCCGGGCGGGTCCTTCATGCCGCATCATGTCATCTGCCACCGCGGATTGCTTGACCACGCACCCGTTGGGCGCCAGATTGCCGAAAAGCACCGCCAGCCCGCCGTAATTATGATAGGCACGGTTGATCGGCCTTATAACTTCTTCGTCTATCACCCGGGCGGAGGAAAGGTTTTGCTTCAGGCTTTTTCCTGTGGCGGTCAGGCAGTTTGTGTCTATAAGACCGGCATCTGCAAGAGTTTTCATTACTCCGCTAATGCCGCCCGCATTGTGCAGGTCTTCTATGTGATGTTCACCTCCCGGACTAAGAGAACATAGGTGCGGAATCCTTGCGCTGATCTCGTTTATCCGGTCAAGATCCAGGGGCATTCCGGCCTCATGGGCCAGGGCTGCAATATGGAGCACCGTGTTTGTGGAGCATCCCAGTGCCATATCAACACAGAGCGCATTTTCAAAAGCCGCCGGAGTAAGTATCTGTCCAGGGGTAATACCATGATTGTGAAGCGCCACAATTTGCATTCCCGCCTGCTTGGCAAGCCTGATCCTGGCCGACATTACCGCGGGAATTGTTCCGTTTCCCGCAAGGCCCAGACCGATGGCTTCGGTGAGGCAGTTCATGGAATTTGCCGTAAACATTCCCGAGCACGAGCCGCACGTGGGGCAGGCCGCGTTTTCAATATCGCACAGATCCTGCTCCGAGATCAGTTCCCTGCGGACCTTGCCCACGGATTCGAATACCGAAATAAGGTCCACTTTTTCCTTCGGATTATGAGGGTGCCGGCCGGCAAGCATGGGGCCGCCTGAAATAAAAATCGAGGGCAGATCCAGCCGGGCTGCGGCCATAAGCATTCCGGGCACTATTTTGTCGCAGTTCGGGATCATCACCATGGCGTCAAGGGCATGGGCCGTGGCCATGATTTCAATGGAATCAGCTATCACCTCCCTGCTGCCCAGGGAGTATTTCATGCCTTCATGCCCCATGGCAATGCCGTCGCATACGCCGATCGTGCCGAATTCCACCGGGGTACCGCCTGCCGCGTATATGCCGGCCTTAACAGCTTCGCTTATCTGATTGAGATGTATGTGGCCGGGTACCACCGAGTTGGCGGAGTTGGCAATCCCGATCAGGGGACGGCTGATCTCGTCGTCCGTGTAGCCCGCGGCCTTTAACAGCGAGCGGTGAGGGGCTCTTCCGATACCCTGCTTGGCAATGTCGCTTTTCATAATTTTCTCCCTTTCAAACAAAAAAACCGTTATCAGCTTTTTAAGGGCTGATAACGGTTTGTGTAAGAATTTATGAAATTTAGGAATTTCTATGTGCCATTATCAGCCCCGTTTCCCGTCAAGGACGCCGAGTACGCCCAGTACGGGTACGATAATCAAAATAATAAGGCTGAAAATGACAGACCGGAAATTCATGACAGCATCCGCCTGGTTTCGTTAAATTTTTCTTGCCAATATGTGTTTCTTATAATCATGCCGGATTTTGATGTCCATACCAGCAATGTATTTTTCTTGTCAAGCATTTATTTTGACATTTTGAAATTATTTTGCCCGGCCCAGCCATTGAAGGCTATTTTCCATGAAGGTCTTCTGGTGCACGGAGTCGCTGACCTGGTGGTCTCCGTTAGGAAGGCGGAGCAGTTTTTTGGGTTCCCGGGCGGCTTCATATATCTTCAGCGCGTTTTCGTACGGAACCACGGTATCTGCATCTCCGTGGCAGACAAGCACGCTGTGTACAAGGTGCAGCCTGTCTGATATGTCAAAATCGAGTTGTCCTTTTTTAATGCCTGAAAGCCTTGGCTCGGTTTCGTATGATCCCGGTGCATTTATGGAAGACAGCCGGACAGGGGCCGCCAGGGTGACGATTGTCATGATGTCAAGGTCTGCGGCCATTGAAAGCACGACCGCGCCTCCGAAGCTGCTTCCAAAAAGTCCTTTTACATCGCCTATGCCATCTCGTTTTGAAAGCGTGTCAACCGCCGCGGCAAGATCGTTTAAACGTCCCTGAAAGCCGGTCACCCCGGCGAACTCTCCCTGGCTTTTTCCGCACCCCCGATGGTCGAACCGGAAATAGGCGAGTCCCATACGCGTGCAGCCCTCTGCCAGGGCTTTCTGCTTCGGGGAGTCTCCGTTTGAAAGCAGTCCGTGAACCCCGATTATCAGGGGCGGCTTTTCGGTTTCCGGAAGGTGCAGTATCCCGTGCAGTCGCAGGCCGTCTGCATTGAAAAAAAGAATTTCCTGCATGACAAATGCCTTTCAGGGATTTATATTACGATTTGCCTTGCTCAGGTTAAGCATAAACCTGATGGTTAATCGAGGCAAGCAAAACAATTGATATAGTAATGCGTTAAGAACGATGGGCGGCAGGTAATACGCAGCTTATGAACAGGTGTGAAATATTGCTTTTTAGAGCTGCTTGCAGTGGCTTAAAAAACTTATGCCGGTTAAAAAGAAGCAGGAAATAAAGCTCGATATTACGGGCATAGCATTCGGCGGCCGCGGAATCGCGAAGGTTGACGGATTTACCGTGTTTGTTGACGGGGCGGTGCCGGGTGATACGGTTTTGGCGCGCATAGGAAAGAAGAAAAAAAGCTATGCAGAAGCCCGGGCAACGGAAGTGCTGAACCCTTCTGCTGACCGCGTGGAACGGCGGTGCGGGTATTCGGGCTGGTGCGGGGGTTGCAAGTGGCAGTTTTTGAAATATGAACGCCAGCTTGAATACAAACAGAATCATGTGCGCGAAGCCTTAGAGCATATAGCCGGGATTTCCGGAGTCACTGTGCATCCCGTACTTCCCTCTGAAAAAGTTTTCGGATACAGAAACAAGATGGAGTTTTCCTTTTCAGACCGCAGATGGCTGCTGCCCGAAGAGCTGGGGCGCCCGGAGATACCTAAGGATTTCGCCCTGGGCCTGCATGTGCCCGGCACCTTTGACAAGATCTTAGATATTGATGCCTGCCTGCTCCAGCCTGAAAAAGGAAACCGCATACTAGACGATGTGCGTGATATTGCCGGATCGTCCGGGCTGCCCCCTTACGGTCTTCGCAGCCATGCCGGGTTCTGGAGGTTTCTTATGCTTCGCCACTCGGTGGCCGAAAACATGTGGCTGGTAAACGTGGTAACTTCCTCTGAGAACAGCCAGGCACTCCGGTCTCTTGCTGATCATTTAATTTCGGCCCACCATGATATTGCCGGAGTGGTAAATAACGTAACCGCTTCAAAGGCGGCTGTTGCCACCGGAGAATATGAAATCCCCGTGGCGGGCAGGCAGCTTCTCAAGGAAAGACTCGGGCGATTTGAATTTGAGATTTCCGCCAACTCGTTTTTTCAAACCAATACCCTGCAGGCGGAAAAGATTTATGAAACGGTCCGGCGGTTTGCCGGGCTTGCCGGCGGGGAAACCGTTGTGGATCTGTATACCGGAACCGGAACCATCCCCATATGGCTCTCCGAAGATGCCGGAGAAATAATCGGACTGGAAATGGCGGAGTCGGCGGTGTCTGATGCAAAGAAAAACTGCAGGAAAAACGGTATAGAAAACTGCCGTTTTATTGCCGGCGATATCCGCAGCTCAATTTCGGAAATTGAAAAACAGCCGGACGTTATTATAATCGATCCGCCCCGGGCGGGGATGCACAAGGACGTGGTAAAGGCTGTGACATCCATTTCTCCCGGAAAAATTGTATATGTTTCGTGCAATCCCGCCACACTTGCCCGGGATCTTTTGATGCTGGCCGGGCATTACCGGGTGGAGGAAATTCAGCCTGTGGACATGTTTCCGCATACCTATCATATCGAGGCGGTGGCAAACCTTGAAAAAAGGTGAAAGCTTTAAGAGGGAGATTTTTTATGAAGATCGGGATGGAGCCTATCGGAATTTTTTATACCCAGGAAACCGAGATACCCAGGCACTGGAGCCTTTCAGGGGCAAAGGGAAGAATCGAGATTGATCCCGCATTCCGGAAGGGACTCCAGGATGTGGAAGAAGGCCGGCAGATAGTGGTTCTGTTTTATTTTCACAACAGCCCGCGCTTTACCCCTGAGCTGCTGATCCAGAAGCCGCCGCACAGGGACCGTACCCTTGGCGTGTTTTCAACCTGCTCGCCCAGGCGCCCCAATCCCATAGGCCTTTCAGTGCTTCGGGTGACCGGTCTGCGTGACAATGTCATTTACGTTGAAAACATAGACATGATTGATCAGACCCCGATCCTGGATATAAAACCCCACATAACCGGGGATTCATAGAGTCGCCCTAAATAAACTTCTTTTGTTTAAATCCGTGTTGTCGGGTTTGAAATATTGTGGTATTCTTATTTTAAGAAAATATTTCAACTCTTCATATGTCCTTTAAACAAGGAGGCCCGCCGATGAAAACCAAGATTCATCGCATTCTTTGTGCAACGGATTTTTCAGATGTTTCAAGAATCGTGGTGCCTTATTCAATTGACCTGGCGGCCGAATTAAATGCCGAACTCTACGTTTGCCACGTGATTGATCTTCCCACCATATCAGTATACGGTGAGGCGGTGTTTGATCCGATTACCCAGCAGCAGCGGTTCATGGATTTCGCCCGCAGGGAAATCGAAAAAGAGACCCAAGAGGCTCCTGTTGAAACCACGCCCCTGGTTACCATAGGACATACCACCGAGGAGATCACCCGGCTTGCCTCAGATTATGATATTGACCTGGTGGTTGCGGCCACCCACGGGCGTTCCGGGTTAAAGCGGCTGTTTCTGGGGTCAGTTACGGCACGGCTCATGCGCATTTTAAGCTGCCCCATTCTTGTTTTACGCACGATCGAGGAATTGGAGAAACCTCATCGCCAGACAATCCCCTTTAAAAAGATTCTTGTGGGGTGTGATTTTTCAAAGGACTCGGATGCCGCCCTGGTGAGAAGCTTAAATATTGCCCAGGAATTCGAATCAGAGCTGCATCTGGTGCACGTAGTTGAACCCGCAGCCTACAAGGGCCATCATAAGTTTTCGGTTGAACCCGGGGAGGCGCTGCCAGAAGAGCTCCGCGATGTAATCAGCGAAAAGCTGTCCTCCACGGTGCCCGAAGATGCCAGAAACTGGTGCAAGGGCATAAAAACCGATATTTTGGAGGGAAAACCCCATGCCGAGCTTGTCCGTTATGCAGACACCCATGATATAGACCTTATCGCGATTGGTGTTCGCGGCCAGGGCATGGTGGAAAGCCTGTTTGTGGGCTCTACCACAGACCGCGTTGTACGCAGAGCACCATGTCCGGTACTTTCTGTCAACCATGGTGCCAGGGAATAACTGTTAAATAAGAGCCTCGTCAGGCTGCGTCTCCTTCAGGATTTCACCCCGCGTGCTCACCACGGTTACCTTGTGGGGTATCTGTACACCGGCTTTTGCCATGGCCTTGTCCACCACCTGCGGAAGGCCGCCGCAGCAAGGCACTTCCATGATAACGGTTGTAACTGACCGGATCCCGGCCTGTTTGAATACATCGGTAAATTTGGCAGCGTATGCGTCAATATCGTCGAATTTGGGGCATCCCATCATCACGGCCCTGCCGTTTAGCAGATCATCGTGTAGCCCCGGATATGCTACTGCAACGCAGTCTGCAAGCACCAGAAGATCCGCCTTTTTAAGAAATTCCGCCTTTGCGGGAACCAGGCGGATCTGTACCGGCCAGTGGCCCAGTGCGGAGGCCTGCTGTTTTCCTTTTTCCTGAGTCCGCGCATTATTTTCGGGCCTGGAAAATATTCTGATTTGTTCAGACGGACATCCGCAAGCAAGGCCGGAGCCCTGCCGGGAGGTCTCGGTTTCTGAGTTTTGCAGGTTTTCCAGGTGTTTTTCCACGGCCTCTTCATCAAACTCCTCGGCTTCGCGCTCAACTATTTTCAGGGCGCCGGTGGGGCATTCGCCCATACATGCTCCCAGGCCGTCGCAAAGATTTTCCGAGACCACCCGGGCCTTGCCGTCGATTATCCGTATGGCTCCTTCAGCGCAGGCGGGCATGCACTGGCCGCAGCCGTCGCACAGGTCTTCGTCTATTTCTATTATTTTCCTTAGGGTTTTCATTTCATTCCTCCGATATAATCAGTATTATTTAAGAAAGAGTTCTTCGGCACGCTTTTTCCCCGCCCGGGTAAAAAATCTATTGCCGATGTTGTTTTTAATTTTCTCAGGATCTGCTTTCTTTTCCTTCAGGTTGTCTTCCATGTTTGCGATCAGATCCGCGTCATAAAGGATTTTGAAATTAAGGGTCTCCTGCTCGGCGGGATGGTGGTGCCTGCCTATGATTTCGCATACTTCGTCGATCAGCGCCTTGTCCGCGCCCAGTTTTTCCATGATTTGCCTTGCAATGGGCGGGCCTTCCTGCTCCTGGTACCTGGCGGCAGTGCTGCCATGCTTTTTTTCAGCCTCGTGAATGCCGATATCATGAAGATATGCCGCTGCAAGAATAACAGCAAGCTCACCGCCTTCTTTTTTTGCAATGGCTTCTGCATGCCGTGCCACCCGGGTTGCATGGCCGATGCGCTTGAAATCCCGGCCGAAGTATTTTTTCATTTCGATTGCTATACGGTCTTTCATCAGTTCCTGGCGCTGTGCCAGTAGTTCGGGCGGAAGTTCGCCGAGACACTGTTCTGCGAATCTGCAGTATGCGGCACATCCAAAGTCCATTTTAGGATTGGCGAACCTGTGTGCGCAATGAGGGCACTTTCGCATGGTGTCATCCTTGAAGAACTCCACCGGTTTTCCGCATTCCGGGCACTTGACCTCAAAAATCGCGCCCGGTTTCCAGAATCTGCTGTCCTGACCTGGGCATTTCATATTTATTCCTCCGGATATTTGCCCGTTATAACAGGCGGTTGTTTTTCCATGATAATTTTAAATTAAGCATGTACCTACAAAACGTAAATTATCTGTCTTTTTTTTAGCGCGGGTATCAGCAAGATACATTGACTTAAGTCAAGGAGGGGCAAGAATTTTAAGAAGTCGTGTTAACAGGCGGGGATGGTACAGTTTTATGTGTCACCGCAAAAAAAGCCCTCCTGCCGGAAATATTTTCGCAGGTGCCCGGCAGGAGGGAAGATGTCGAAACAAAAAACTATTCGTTTGTTTTGAAAATCTGGTTTTCTGCAAACTCTCCGGCCCAGGGCAGTTTGTATCTTTCGCCCTGAAAAGCTTTAACCATAAGTAAAATCCAAAGTATTGCCCCCAACAGGAATATTATCGGCGCCAGTAACCACCCGATAATCGGAATCCAACCCAAAACCACCATCACGACAAACAAGGCAAGAAAAACCACAAGTGATTGCATTGCATGAAATCGAACAAATAAATTTTCCTTTTCCAGCACCAAAAATACAATTCCTGTGATCCATCCCACCACATAGCACAGCAGCGCCTCGATATTTTCGTCAATTCCCAGGGCTGTCTTATTTTTCTCCATTTTTAATCTCCTTCTGGCAGTGGTTCTCTAAAGGTTTGATGGGTTATCGTTTTTATTGCTCCGGCATTTTAACCAGTTCAACCCGCCGGTTACGCGCCCGGCCCTCCTCGGTTTCATTGCTGGCAACAGGGGCAAGAGGTCCTACTCCACGGGGAATGAGCCTTTCCTGCCGGATTTCGTGTTTGGAAGTAAGATAATTTACAACTGCCTTTGCACGCTTTCGCGACAGATTCATATTGTATTCCAGACTGCCGGTGGCATCTGTGTGGCCGACAATGTAGAGGCGAAGATCGGATTTTTGTTCCAAAAGCGAGGCTATTTCCGTCATTGTGGATTCGGATTTTTCCTTGATTTTTGCTTTGTCAGTATCAAAGAGGATGCCGTAAATACTGACACTTCCCTTTTTATCAATATCTTCGGCCATTTTCTCTGCATCTATATCAACCTGAACCTTTCCGGTATCCATGGTTTTTTTTTCAACGACCTGAAACAGGGTGTAAGACGTTGACCCTCCTGCCACAGCCGTATGAACCGATACAAGGATATCTCCATCCGGAGCATTAATCCTGGCAAACAAGTATCTGGCATCTTTTCCCATGCCGGCTACTTCCCCATATTTAAATCCGTCAATTTCAAAAGGGGCAAATTTCATGCATTTTTGATGATCATCAATGCATTCAAAGAGGATTTGAAAACCGGCCTCT
>JAIPDS010000087.1 GCA_021737565.1 Desulfobacteraceae bacterium
GCAAAACAGCATCAATGTCCTTTCGGCTTCTATTGCCTGATGCAATGAGCAAATGATTTAAACCAATCGTCGCCGGTATTCAAGTTACTTTCTGCAAAAATGCCGTCGGCGGTATAATCAGCTTTTTACGAAGCCATCATCTTCTAAGGAGCAGGCATGGAGACAGGATCAAGAACCGGGGCATTTGCCTTTGACCGTCCGCGGCTTATAACGGCCGTAATCGTTTCAGTTACCCTTATCCTGGCATTAACGGCCGTTCTTCCCAGTCTCTGGCCCCACAGGTTTGCCCCATTAAACCCCCTGGCAATAGACACTGACCCGGAAAACATGCTCCCCGAAGATGAGCGGGTCCGTGTTTTTCATGACAGGATGAAAGAGATCATGTCCTTAAACGACATGATCGTGCTCGGTGTTGTAAATGAAAAAAATGAAGAATACGGGGTTTTTACGCCCGGATCCCTTAAAAAAATTTATGCCCTGACAAAATTTTCCCGTAGCCTGCGCTGGCGGGATCCCGATAATCCCGCACGAAAGCAGGGCGTGGTTGAAACTGACATGATCGCGCCCTCCATGGTTGACAACGTGGAATCCGGGGGGGCAGGGCAGATACGGTTTGAATGGCTGATGCGGCAGCCCCCGGAAACACAGGAGCAGGCCCTTGAGGTAAGGCGGAAGGCGCTTGCCATACCCTTTTTGAAAGGAACCCTTGTATCCGGGGACGGCAGGGCTGTTGCGCTTTATCTGCCTATCACGGACAAGGACGTCAGCCACAGGATATCCACGGCAATAAACCAGAAAATAAAAAACCCCTCCAGGCTTTTCCCCTCAGAGGTGGGAAACTTCAATGAAACCTTAAACCGGCTTGCAGCCGCTGCAGAAGGTGAAGGCGATCTCCTTGTGCGCATGCTCTGGCAGGAGCTTTCATCAAACACCAGACAGCAGCTTCTTTCAGTTCACGGCAGGATTGATCGCTGGAAGACCGTTCTTTCAGAATACGAATCTGCTGATAAAGGAAACCGGGAGGCCGGGGATCTCGGGCGGGAAGCACGGCTTCTTTTAAAAGAGCGAAACAGCGCCCTTGAGGCCTTGGTATCCGATATAAACGCGTGGATAGACAAAAATGTGTCTGGCCGGTGGCTTAATCCGGGGCCTGAAATGCGCAGGCGGCTTCCTGCAGAAGGAAAAAGCCTTCTTGAAAAAGGAGCTGACGTACTTTCCGCAGCAGAGCACCGGCGGTTAAAACGGCTGTGGGTGGAGGCGACCTTTGAAGGCAATATCAGCACGGCGACAATTGCTTCCCTGCAAGGCGACGAGGAATACTACATAACAGGGCTTCCGGTGGCCGAAGATACATTCGGCGTCCAGATGTTCAAGCAGATGGGGATTTCCGCGCCTCTTGCCATGCTTATAATATTTGTTCTCATGTGGTATTTCTTCCGCTCGGTGGCAATTGTTCTTCCCGCGATGTTTCTGGCCCTGATATCAAGCGCGGCTACAATGTCGCTTCTGGTGATAACCGGAAACACCGTGCACATAATGAGCTCCATGATCCCGATTTTCATCGTTCCCATAGCGGTGTTAGACGATGTGCACGTAACCTCCGAGTTTTTTGACAGGTACCAGAGAACCCGGGACCGGAAAAAAACCGTTAAGGAAGTAATGGGCGCCCTGTTTACGCCCATGCTGTATACAACCCTTACCACTTCGGTCGGTTTTGCCTCCCTGGCGCTTGCGCCCATTCCTCCCGTTCAGGTATTCGGGCTTTTTGTGGCATTTGGGGTTATCGTGGCATGGGTATGCACAATATTGCTGGTTCCGGCATATATTGCCCTGCTGCCCGAAAGAGTTCTGGAAAATTTCGGTATGCGCCATTCCCCGGAAGATAACCAAGGCGCTCGGCCCGGTCTTCTGGGACGAGTGCTTCTTGCAACAGGAAGGGGTACTTTTGCGTGGGCCAAGCCGATTATAGCAGGGGCATTAATAGTCCTTGTAGTTGCGGGCTGGGGTATAACCAGAATCAGGGTAAATGACAATCCCACCAACTGGTTTGAAAAAAGTCATCCCATAAGAATTGCAGACAGGGTGTTAAACGAGCATTTCGGCGGCACCTATATGGCATATCTTGCATTACGGCCTCATGACGCCCCGGATATACCCGAAAAGGAGGAAATCAAACAACCCCGGCAATCGGAGCGGGAAAAGGACCGGGAAAACGGATCCGCGGCAAGCGAACCGGGTCTTCCCGGCGGCTTAAAGGATACCTCCAACGGCGGTGGCCCGGCGCTTCCTTCAGGAATAAACAATAACCAGGGCGGAACAGAAGGAAAAGGCCCTGCACTTCCTTCAGGCATTGACGGGGAGTCAGCGGGGCAGGAGCGGGAAAGCGGAGCTTTTCCGGAGACGGAAACAGCGGAGTCCGGGCAGAAAGAGGAGATTTTCAAGGACCCGGCAACCCTTCGCTGGATCGGCGCCCTGCAGGACTATATGCGCGGGGAGATGGGCCACCTGGTGGGCAAGTCAAACTCGGTGACCGATATAGTGGAAACAGTACACCGGGAACTTATGGTCGGTGTTAAAAGAAACGGCCGGGTGATTACCAGGCAGGAAGCCATGAGTGTGCCTGATACAAGAGGGGGTGTCGCCCAGACCCTGCTTCAGTTCCAAAACAGTCACAGGCCGCAGGATCTGTGGCATTTTATCACTCCGGATCACCGCACCGCGGTAATATGGCTTCAGCTTACCAGCGGCGATAACAGGGATATGACAGCGGTTGAAAAGGGCGTAAATGCCTGGCTCGGATTCTGGAGGGCTGATGAAAAACAGGCAGAGGCAATGGTAAGAAAAGATCCCGGGCGTTTTGTCCCGGTGCTTCGCTCTGTGGCCGGATACATTGAAAAATCCGGAAGGGATGTGAGTCAAATCAGGCAAAAGATTAAAGTGTCGCCCGAAGAGGCGGTCTCGTCCCTTAAGGCGCACATGAATGAACTGGCCCCCAAGCATCAGCTAAGACAGGACTGGTTCGGCCTGACCCATATAAATGGAATCTGGCAGGAAAAGATGGTCACCGGCATGCTAAGGGCTCTTCTGGGAAGCTTTCTTGCGGTTTTTCTCATGATGACGCTGCTCTACAGATCCGCCCTTTGGGGACTTTTAAGCATGGCGCCTCTTAGCGTAACCATTGCCGGTATATACGGGCTTATAGGAATTATTGGCAAGGATTATGACATGCCCGTGGCTGTGCTCTCCGCCCTTAGCCTGGGGCTTGCCGTGGACTATGCAATACATTTTCTGACAAGAAGCAGAATGATGTATCCGGATTTCGGTTCCTGGGAAAAAACCGCAGGCCCTGTTTTCGGCGAACCCGCAAGGGCTATATCAAGAAACGCCATTGTGGTCGGCGTAGGATTTCTGCCGCTTCTGCTTGCCCCCCTGGTACCTTATCAGACAGTGGGAATCTTTATCGCAGCCATTTTGTTTATGGCCGGGGTAAGCACCATGCTTATTCTTCCGGCAGTAATGCGGGTGGGGGAGAAAAAGCTTTTTCCGAGGACCCAAAGGGAGTGTACCATGTGCAACCGGGTTACATGCATTGTTGTCTGCATTACCGGTGCCGCACTTATTTATATAAATATACAGCAGTATATCCAGCTTAAGTGGACCACTTTTTCGTGGATAGCCCTGCCGGTAATTTTATTACTTGCGGGTATATGCGCGTGGAAATCGCGCGGGGAAAAGGATATAACAGAGACCTTTGTACAGGATGAAGAATAATTTAAAAGGAGGCGGCAACAAATGACACGATATTTCAGATCAGCAGTTTTGGCCGCAGCCCCGGCTTTTGTGCTTTTCTTATTGCAGCCCGCGGGCTTTGCACAGCAAAACGGGCCCCCCGAGGTTGATAAAATAGTGGATCAGGCCAATCAGGTGGCCTATTACCAGGGCGAAGACGGCCGGGCGGACGTAAGCATGCGCATTGTGGACTCCCAGGGCAGGGAGCGAACCAGGCAGTTTACCATTCTGCGCAGAGATGAGCAGCCCCCGGCCGATGAAGCTGAAAAATCCGGGACCGACGAATATACCGGGGATCAGAAGTTTTATGTTTATTTCAGGGGGCCTGCGGACGTGCGGGATACGGTTTTCATGGTATGGAAGCACGTGGATATCAACACTTCCGATGACCGCTGGCTCTATCTGCCCGACCTTGACCTTGTAAAGCGCATTGCAGCCTCAGATAAGCGCTCAAGCTTTGTGGGATCTCATTTTTTCTATGAAGACGTCTCAGGCAGGAATCCCGAGCTTGACGAGCATGAACTCACAGATGTCACGGATAAATATTTTATAGTCAAAAGCACTCCCGTCAATCCGGATGAAGTTGAGTTCGACCATTACAGAACATGGATACACAAGGCTACTTACCTGCCGATCCAGACCGAATACTATGATGAACAGGGAGAAGCCTACAGGCGATACACGGTAGAGAACGTATCCAGAAAACAGGATTATCTCACGGTTGTGCGGGCAAGGATGGAGGATTTGAAAACCGGCGGACATACAGTAACCGACTACAGTAATGTTGAATACGATCTTGGAATCCCGGAAGATATTTTTACTGAAAGAAATCTGCGAAATCCTCCCATGAATTATATTGAATAACAGGGCATTAAGAAGAATGTTTACAGGATTGATAAGGCGCCGGCAACTCCCTGCTGCGGGAGTTGCGATTTTTTTAGCAATCTTTTTCGCTGCATCCGCCCTGCAGGCCAGCGACCCGGATCTGCCTTCCGGGCTGGGCGGGGACAAACAGTCGGAAAAACAAGAAAGCGGGCCTGACCTGCCTTCAGGCCTTGACAGCCAAGCAGATGAACCCAAGGCGGCCTCAGAGCCCGGTCTCCCTGCTGGCCTGGGGGAACAGCCCGATTCCGGTGAACCTGAGGGTGGCACAGCCGAGCGGAAAGACAGGAAAGCCGGCAAATGGAAAATTGCCGAAAATCTTGAAGGATATGCCGAGCTTCGCGCAGGCAGGCGCATCCATGATGATCCGGTCCATGACAGCACATCACTTGCAGAAGCAAGGTTTCAGCTATCCTGGGAAAAAAGACTGCAAAATTATCTGCCAAGGGGGCGATTTAAGGCCACGGGCGATTTTATTTTTGATGCCACTGTAAGCGACCATGACGATGCAGACCTGGAGGAGGGGTCCGGATTTTTTGATCTTCGCGAGTTCCGGGTTTTTTTTACGCCGCTTGATTTTGTGGACATAAGCGCGGGGCGGCAGATTTTTACTTGGGGCACGGGTAATCTTGTGTTTTTAAACGACCTGTTTCCAAAGGATTACCGGTCGTTTTTCCTTGGCAGGGATCTTGAATACTTAAAGGCGCCTTCTGACGCGGTAAGAATGTCCTTTTACACCGATGCTCTGAATTTCGAGATAGTCTACACCCCATGTTTTGATTCAGACCGTTTTGTGGACGGCTCCGGGCTTTCGTTTTATGATCCCTCGCTGCCTGCAATGAGGGGAGAAGACAATCCCATCGATACTGACAGGCCTGATGACTGGTTTGAAGATGATGAAATTGCCTTGCGTGCCTACAGGAACATAAATTCATGGGAACTTGCCGCATACGGGTATCACGGTTTCTGGAAAAGCCCCTCTGGAACCGATCCGGATACAGGGAGGCGGATTTTTCCGGAGCTTTCCGTACTGGGTGCAAGTCTTCGGGGTCCGATTGTAAGCGGCATTGCCAATGCCGAGTTTGCCTGGTATGACAGCAGGGATGACAGGCACGGCGATGATCCCTACGTTAAAAACAGCCAGTACAGGTTTCTTGCAGGATATGAGCAGGAACTCATAAGCGATCTTACCATGGGGCTTCAATACTATGTTGAATACATGATCGACTACGACCGTTACAAAGAAAGTCTGCCGCCATCAATGCCTGCCGGTGACAGGGCCGGGCAGTGGGTAACCATTGATTTGACCCAAACCTTAATGGCCCAGGATCAGCTTGTATTGAGCCTGTTTACCTTTTATTCTCTTAATGAAAAGGATTTTTACCTAGGGCCGAAGGCGGAGTACGACTTAACCGATGAATTGAAAATCCAGGCAGGGGCAAACATTTTTATTGGCGGCCGAACCGACTTTTTCGGCACTTTTGAGGAAAGCAGCAATATATATGCTGCAGTGCGATACGGTTTTTAGCATTGAATAAGCAAGCTGCAGCTGCCCCTGCCGCGCTGAAAGATGTTATGTTGGTCGTGTTATTTGTTACAACATTGCCGCCAGTCCTCCAAACATTGCAAGTATAAGAAGCGTGATCCCCCCAAATACAATCAGGGAAAAGACCCAGGCAAGGACGGTTGCTCCGAGCGCATTTCCAAAGGTGGTGGAAAAAATCGACATCATGATCAGGGCGGAAATAAAAAATCCGCAGATAAAGCCGAGTATCGTACCTATGACGGGTAAAATGCTTAAAAAGAGCGAGGCAACAAATGAGGCAATACCGCCGATGATTGTCGTGGCGAGCGCCTTGCCGAAAGTTCGGTTTTCTACTCCGACAATGCTTGCGCCCAAGAACAGGAAGGCTGCAGAGACAAGCAGTCCGATAACTGCCGCAACGATAAGGATCGCGATGACGGGTCCCGCAATTTCCATGATTTATCTCCTTTCACTTTTCAGGAATACAGGTTATTTCATTTTGTTTTTGATTTCGGTCAGAGTTTCATTCATCCTGAAGAACAGAATTATAAACTCGCAGTAGATGCGCAGAAACAGAGGTCCGAGGATAATATAGGCCAGACCGATAATGACCCGGAACTCGTTCCATCGCCCAGCATACTCGTTGTAAGCCTCAGTGAGATTTATGATTCCGATGGCGACGCAGGCAATCACACCGATCCAGAAAAAAATCTGGATCAGGACAGGGGTGATCATTTTTCGGAAAGTCAGGAAATCACCCGGGGAACCGTACCCTGTTGCTTCATCTCTCACGTTGAGCATGTCGTTTACGCTGTCTGCCATATCTCACCTCATTTCTGCTTGACTAGAAGGGTTACAAAAAAGAAGAGGAAACAAAGGCCTGGAATAGCATGGAACACGCGGCCGATCGGGTTACGGTATAAAAATACCATAACCGCATCAATTTGAATGATCGGGAGCAGGGCAAGAACAGCGGATATCGCTGCGCCGATCACTCCGACAATGATTGCGGTCTTAAGATTCATCTAATCCCCTTTCGTTTATTGGGTGCAAACCAGTTTTAAAAGCTCGGCTCCTGTGAAAGAAACGGTATATTTTTTTTATTTCTTATTGCATCTATGTCCCGTGAGAGTCAAATGAAATTTGAAAAAGATTGGGACTTTGCAAGACAAATAAATACCAATAGCTTTTCCTTTAATCTTGCCCTTATTTACAAATCCGCAAAGACGACTCTCGTAGCTATTGTCTCCCAAAAAAATAACGAGTTATTTGGACTTCTTTATTTTTTCGAGGATGTAGGAGGAGAAGCGATCACCGTATCTTTCCTGGAGATCGGGGCGCTTCCAGTCGTCTCCGGTGATAGTTCCCCGACAATAGTCCGAGCCGCACCTGCATTCCAGGGAATAATCGTCGCTTCTTTCCATGGAATAATCATGGCACAGCTCCTCTCCCGATTCAATGTTACGCATTGCCACATAGACAATCTGGCCTAAAAATCCAACATTGGGATTGCAGGAATGGTTGATGAAGATTGCCATTTGCTCAAGTTCATCTTTGGATCTCGGACCCAGATAGAGTCCGTCGTGGATTTGTAGGGCGTAGTCCCCGACCGACGAAGTTATCCCGGCCAGCTCATCTGAAGTTATGATATGACCCGCCTTTATGGCGACGACTTCATCTTTCTCAATCTCTGTTATAGCGAATACTCCCCGACCTCCGAGATCGCTGGTTCGGACTTCAATCTTAGGTGACCGATAACACATGACTTTATTTTGTTTGATTTGACATGATGTGCCGGTTTTAGTTTGTGACATTTCCGCGTACCTCGCATTACGAAAGATAGGGTTTAAGTTCAGTGGCGCGGCATGTCCGCGTCCGCTGGGGTGTCTTGTTTGGCGCCCGTATTTTCGGCGAGGGTGTGTGCCTTAAAGAACTCCCAGATAATGTCGGTTGCCTTGATCTTAGCAGTGTTTTTTCCCGCAAATCGCTCGGGAAGCGCCGATTTGCCTCCCGGCCAATGGTGTCCGTGCCCTTCAATGGTATACAGGACTACTTTAGGGGGTTGTCCCGGAAGGCCGTATGCGATTCCCGTGGCTTTGTCCTTGTCATATACGACGCGCCCCTTGGTCGGACAGCCATGTATCTTCACCCAATTTGCTATCATTTCACGGGTCGCAGGCTTTGTTCCGAAGAAATGGTTGCCGATATATATTTCGCCACCCCTGAAGGGATTCAGAGGATCGGCCATACCGGTGATATACAGGAGGGCAACAGCGCGCTCCGGGTTCGTGCCATTTAACCAGTCAGCACCTGAAACAGGGGCCGCAGCCGCAATAATCGGCGAAAGTTCCCGCGCCACCCGGAACGTCATCGAGGCTCCATTGGAAAAGCCAGTGGCGTAAATCCGGTGTTCATCAACGCTGAAGCGGAGTTTCAGCTCGGCGAGCATTGCGGAAACGAACTCTACATCGGGCGCCTCGCATCTAACCGCGCCGACGTTGGGCCTATTGGAGCCGTCATTCCAAGTCTGTGGATTATCCCGGAAGCTGGCGGGGCGGGACGCATCCGGGCGCGTCCCGTCGGGGAACACGGCCAGAAAGCCTTCCTTCTCGGACTTGTTATTCCATCCTGTTTCCCACATGGCGGTTTTGGCAGAACCGCCTCCACCATGGAACATGACGACCACGGGCCACTTCCTGGCGGAATCGTAGGATGAAGGGACATGGACAAAATAGCTTCGCTCAACTCCATCCACCGTGATTGCAAAAGGGTGGGTGCCGGGGGTAATATTATTTACAGGCGGTTTTTCGCCTGCACCTGCATAAAAAATCATGCCCCCAAACAGGAACAAGAGTCCTGCCAAGAGATATGGCACGCATCTATATAGAAACATCATCCGTGCTCCTTATTACCCCCAACACGGGGTATACCGGAAGGGGCGGTTTAAATTTCACATCAACCTGTTACGAATTCTCGGCCTCCTCATGCGGAACGAAGAATGCGTTTGACTGGCTCGGCATTTCCCGGGCAATCAATCTTAATCAACTCTGCAAAATTCGAATACAAGTATGTTGGTCAGAGCAAAAACACCAGCTAAATCAAGATGAAAATATGCTCTGTCATCTATTCCGATTACCGTCCTGGCAGGAATCTCCTGATCTCCTCGCCAATATAAAATGTATAGCGGTACGTATGGCAGCCCTGGCAAGCGAATCGCAATATCAGCCCCCTCAATCATTTCACCGCCTATTTCAAGGGCTCTATTGACCAACTGAGCCGAAGCTTTTTCAAACCTTTTAGCCAGAGGCTTAGTAGCAACTGCATGAGCTCCAACAAAAAACATCCGTCCACCTGGAAGCTCCTGTGGCACGGTCATCCGGCCGCTGGGCGGCACTCCTTTAGAAATAGCCAAGGTGTTTAGCAGTACAACGCCAGCCTGATAACTGACCGGATGATCGGCATCGTTTGTCATTTTAATTCGCTGGTTAGCGGGATCAATAGTATAATGGGCACCTATCAGAGGAACTTCGAAGGATTTACCATCCCACGCCGCACCGACAGCCTCCGCTGCTTGCTGGGGTGAACGATTACATAAATCTGTCCACAATTCAGGTGGTATTTGGTCTGCCCACCGAAACAATTCTTTTCGGGATGACGCCATTTTATTTACACCTCTCTACATCAGTAGCAACCAACGTCATGCTCTTCTGCCGGTGTGAAGCGGCAGCGAAACACCTGTCAGCTATGAAAGCAAATGACAGTTGGATTTAAATAACCGATTGAAAATAAACAAAATTTAATTTGCATTCAAAGTTTGATCAAGTATGTGTTCAATAAATAATTCCTTCAATTATACTTATTTTGGCCTGATTCTGTTGA
>JAIPDS010000088.1 GCA_021737565.1 Desulfobacteraceae bacterium
CGTGATCCGGGAGGCAAATCCGGAGACAGGCGGGACCATGGCTGTTGTGGCGCCGGGCACCGGTCTTGGAGAGGCGTTTCTGGTATGGGATGAAACAGGCTACCGGGCCTTTGCCTCTGAAGGCGGGCATGCCGATTTTGCACCTGCAGGCCCGGGGCAAACCGGCCTGCTTGCCTACCTGGCAAACCGTTATGATCATGTCAGCTATGAGCGAGTGTGTTCCGGCATGGGCATGGCCAATATTTACGAGTATTTCAAAAACAACGGATATACTGGAGAGCTGGATTGTCCGGCCCGGAAGGTTCCCGCCGGACAAGACCCGGTGCCGGAGATTATAAAGGGCGCATTGGACAAAAATCGACCGTGCGCTCTTTGCCGAAAAACCCTTGAGGTGTTTGTCTCAGTTCTGGGCGCAGAAGCCGGGAACATGGCTCTAAAGACAATGGCCACAGGCGGCGTCTATCTTGGAGGCGGCATCCCACCCCGGATTTTACCGCTTCTGGAAAGCGGGGTTTTTGGGGACGCTTTTGTGCGCAAGGGCCGGATGACCGAACTCATGAAAAAAATACCGGTTTACGTGATTCTGCATTCAGAGGCGGCGCTGCTGGGCGCGGCGCGCCATGCAATGACAATCTGAAGACTCAATAGAATAGCGGAGCTCCGCCTTGGCAGTCCGGAAAACACGGGAGGCAATATGGCAAAGCAATACGAGTATGACATCGGTATTATCGGCGGTGGGGCTGCGGGCCTGACAACGGCTTCTGGCGCAGCCCAACTCGGGGCGAAAACCCTTTTGATTGAAAAAGAAAGAGATCTTGGCGGCGACTGTCTGCATTTCGGGTGTGTGCCCAGCAAGACGCTGATCAACTCGGCGCGGGCATACCATACCATTGTCAACGCGGACAAACACGGATTGCCGGACGTGGATGCGCCGCCCGTGGATTTTGCCCGCATCAGAAACCGGATAAAGAATGTCATTTCAACGATTCAGGAGCATGATTCCGAAGAGCGGTTTTGCGGGCTCGGGGCAAAGGTTGAATTCGGCAATCCGGAATTTGTGGACGAACATGCGGTTTCCTTAAACGGAATCACCGTGTCTGCCAAAAAATGGCTCATTGCCACCGGCTCTTCCCCGGGCGCGCCCCCGGTTCCCGGGCTGGATCAGGCCGGCTATATCACCAACCGGGAAATATTTTCACTGGAAAAACTGCCGGCATCCATGGCCATTATCGGAGGCGGCCCCATTGCCGTGGAAATGGGGCAGGCATTTTCCCGGCTGGGCACACAGGTGAACATTATCGAACGGGCCGACCAGATCCTGGGCAAGGAGGACAAGGACCTGGCAGACGAACTGATGGAACTGCTTGCGGCTTCCCCGAACATGCCATTTCATCTCAACTCCAAAATTTTATCCGCAAAAGACGCAGGCGGCAAAAAAGAAGTGGTGTTTGAAAACAACAAGGGAGAGGAAAAGCATATCCACGCCGAAACCCTGCTGGTGGCTGCCGGAAGAGCTCCCAACATCGAGGGGCTGGCCCTTGAAAAGGCCGGGGTCGAGTTTACCGGCCGGGGCATACAGGTGGACGCCCGGATGCGCACTTCGCAGAAGCACATTTTTGCCGCAGGCGATGTCACCGGATCGTTTTTGTTTACCCATGCCGCAGGATATGAAGGCTCCATCGTGATCGCAAATGCCGTCTTCCGCCTGCCCAGAAAAGCCGATTACACGTTTCTGCCCTGGTGTACCTACACCGATCCCGAGCTTGCCAGTATCGGCATGAATGAGAAAAGCGCAAAACAAGCGGGCATCGCCTACACGGTTTGGAGCGAGGATTTCAAGGACAACGACCGAAGCCTGGCCATGGGCAATATTGCCGGAAAAATCAAAATGATCCTTGATGAAAAAGAAAACCTCATCGGCGTCCAGATTCTGGGGCCAAACGCCGGCGATCTGATAAACGAGTGGGTTGCGGTGTTAGCCGGCCGCGTCAAGTTGTCCACCCTGGCTTCTGCAGTTCATCCCTACCCCACCCTGGGCGAGATCAACAAGCGCGTGGCCGGCGCATACCTCACGCCGAAAATTTTTTCCGGTCGCATCAAAAAAGGGCTTAAATTCTTTTTTGCCCTCAAGGGAAGAGCCTGCGGAAAAAACGGCGAATAGAAAGATACGCCCATGAAAATCCCGGATACCAAAAAACTCGCCGTAATCGGCGTGATTGTGGCCATTGTCGTGCTGTTTTTCGCCCTGGACCTGCAGCAGTACATGAACCTGGCATACATCAAAGAATCCAGGGAAAAATTCCAGGCCCTGCTTGCCCAATACCCCTTGCTGGTTACATGCACGTTTTTTATTATCTATGTCGGGGTTACGGCATTGAGCCTTCCGGGTGCGACGGTCATGACACTGGCTGGGGGAGCCTTGTTCGGATTCTGGATCGCCCTTGCCATTGTTTCTTTTGCCAGCACTATTGGTGCAACCCTTGCCTGCGGGGTGGCCAGATATCTGTTTCAGGACTGGACAAAAGAAAAAATGGGCGCGTGGTATGACAAAATCAATGCAGGCATTAAAAAAGAGGGCGCATTTTACCTGTTCACCCTGCGCCTGATTCCGGCAATACCTTTTTTTGCCATCAACCTGGGCATGGCCTTGACCGAGATGCGGCTGTGGACATTTTACTGGGTCTCCCAGGCGGGCATGCTTGCGGGAACAGCCGTTTATATCAATGCAGGCAACCAACTGGGCCGGATCAGCAAAATGGGCGACATCCTTTCCCCTTCGCTGATCATATCCTTTGTAATTCTGGGCGTTTTCCCGCTGGCGGTTAAAAAAATCGTCAATTTTATCCGGGAAAAAACCGGAAAAGGAAAGGTGGCCCCTGATGCAACAAATACCTAATGCCACAGGCCCTCAGAAAACGTTGAGATCCCGGGACAAGACATGTTTCCTTAAAATTTTTCTTGTGCCCATAGCTCAGTAAAGAGCCGGAAAACAGCGGCAGAACTTGATTCGGCTTCTTTCAGGGAGAAACATCCCTGTGGTTTTATAAATTTTTCCAAAACATTTGACTCGGCTGGTGTCACTATTCCAAGGGTGAACTGGCTGAATCCGGTAAAATATTGTGGAATTTAATTCCCGGTGAGAAAAAGGAAAAATATGACTGACACTTTTGAGCTAAACGAAATTCTTGAAGCATTTAAACGTCATGATGGCGCCTACAAGCAGGCAGAGGTGCAAGCCGCTGTTGAGCGCAAAGAGGAAATTACCCCGTACCTGCTCCGGATCCTGGAAAACACACTGGCAAACCCACACGCTTATATCGAGGATAAGGATGCGTTTGATCACATCTATGCACTTATGCTGCTGGGCCATTTCAAAGAAACTGCAGCTCACCGCCTTATTGTCGATCTGTTCGGTCTTCCCCCGGATATCCCGGATCAATTATTCGGCGAAGTTGGCTTATGCAACTTGCCGGTTATTCTGGTCTCGACCTGCGGCGGCTACATCGAGAAGATCAAAGCACTGGCTGAGAACCGAAATGCGGATACCCATGTGCGGACCAGTGCTTTGAATGCTTTGGCCTTTGCTGTGGCAGAAGGTATTGCCGAGAGGGAAGATGTCCTGGCTTTCTACGAAAAGCTCTTTGTCCGGGATGAAGCAGAGGATACTTCGGATTTCTGGAGCTTAATGGCCATGTTTGCAGTTGACCTGTTCCCTGTGGAAATCATGGATACCATCAATCAGGCCTACGAAAATGAATTAATTCACCCGGGAATGATTCGTTACGAGGATTTTGAGAATTCTCTGGCCGAAGGGCCGGAAAAGGGGTTGGAACGACTCAGGAGAGAATACAGGCAGTTTTTGCTGGAAGATATTCATAGGGAAATGTCTGGATGGGCCTGTTTTAGGCCGGTTTCTGAAAAAAGGAGAGGCTCCCCGAACCATGACCAATCGGTAGTTCCCCTGAAAAACGACAATAATAAAGCATCCGTAAAAAAGAAAAAAGCTGCCAGAAGAAAACGGAAAATGGCCAAAGCTTCGAAAAAAAAGAACCGGCGTTAATGACTCTCCCAATTCCGGGGACAGCATCCTTATTCCCGGCGCCTGTTGTTGCGGGCATACCGCCTGGTTTCGATATCGGTCGGATTTGAACCCTGATATGTCTTTTTCGATTCTGACATACTATAACTGTCGTGCATATCCCTTAAAAACCTCGCGGATATGCCAGTTCACAAATGTAGGTTCCGGATAATACGAGGTCCTTTGGGGCGTTTGTATGGGTTTGCCGTGAAAGGCCATGAGCCATTCCCTGAAGCCGGCGGTTCCGTTGGCCAGATCTTAGACCTGGACGATGCGACCGTCTGTCATGGCAAATACCCCGCGGTCAAAGAGTTTGTGATGCATTGAGCAAAGCGCGACGCCTTTGCGGTGTATTTAAAGAAATGCCCTGTTAAAAATATCATGAGCCTCCAAGTTGTGAAAGCTGATTTGATGCGTCATAATCGTAATCAGCAGCTGAGCTGAGAACCAGGCTTTCCGGGATGCTAAGCGGAGGTTCACCCTTGATAGCCTTGACTATGTCGAGGGCTTTTTCGAGTTGTTCTTCCTCTGCCTCCAAAGACAGGTGCACCGAGCCTTCCGATCCCGCTATGCCCCCGGATCCAATATGATAGGCTTTTGCTCCGGCCAGAATCGCGAATGCCTCGATTTCGGTAATTACCTTTGCCTCCGGCACTGCGACGAGCTTAACAGGTATGCCTGTACTGTATTTGAAATGGTAGATACCGGTATGCCTGGCAACATCTAAAACAGAAGGGATGAGTTTTTCCAGGCTCACAGGCATTATGAAATCGCAGCCCCTCGGCGTGACAACCGGCCAGGACATACCAATGGTCCCGCCCTTTTTTGAAGCCACATAAATACCGGGCACGCCTCCGGGGTCAATAGCATTTGCCCCCTTGATAAAGATATCGCCGGGCGCAAAATTCAAAACTTCGGCATTTGAGTCCGCCCCCTCTATGGGAACCCCGTTGCGTACAACATGCCACCCACACGGAGGAGCTCCGGAGCGAACGTTGGTGATTCCGTTTGCAACCAACCCAACGGTCTGGGCCGCTTTGGGCTCGATAGAAGCATCAAGCAGCTCCTCTGTAAAAAACGCAGTGGTGATACCCCGCCCTATTATAATAGTTCCGCGTTTCAGTGCGGTCTGCACCTCATCACATGCTGCCGCTGCTTTGGCAAGAAGCCTTCTGCATTCTGGCGGATTAAGTACCACAAGCGCAGATGACAGTTTGCCACCCGTTCCTGGCTGTTGATTATTCACCTCGTAAAACATTCGACCCTCCTTTTTTGCGTTATCTTCACCGTTTCAGTGAAAGATTATTGCTTGAATAGAAAGCCTTCAGGGCATCCCTGGAAGCTTTATCCACCAATGAAAAGATCTTATCTGTTTTGCTCTTCATGATACCCGGGCTATGTCCGCTTACCTTGATAACCCTAAAGTTAATGCGGTCTGCCCATTTGAAAAACTCTTTATATAAGTGCCCGTGTTTATAAGGCCTTCCTGATTTTGAACAGTAATTGTTTTTTTCTATCCTTGCACGCCTTTTCAATAATCCCTGAATATTTTGTGAGTCTGTATACGCATCAACCTGCGTTGGGCGCATTTCACTCAATGCCCATAATAAAGTCTCCAGCTCTAACCTGGTAGAGCTGGTGGAATCAAAACGTCTCGTCCGGATCCTTTTTGCTACATCGCTCAAGGATTCATCAATTTTGTCCACAGCCACAAATGCTCCGTAACCAATGCCAGTCTGTGGGTTGACACTACCGTCTGTAAACAGCATCATTTTTCGCAGGTTCCGGATAATACGAAGTTCGCCGGGGGGTTTGTATGGGTTTGCAGGGATCAACAATTTTTCCATGCGGATATGGCTTCGGACAATATGAATTTTCGTAAAATTCAATTTTTGCAGACAGTTGTTTATTTGTAAAGGAAAAGAAGAAAATCCAGCCGGGCCAGGACAGATTGCCGTATTGATGTTCAGCCGGTGCGGTGTATTTAAAAATCTGTTAAAAATATTTGACACCCGGGTTTTTATTAATAATATAGGAGCAATGATAAAGCCAAACCAGTTGTGAAATTGGGGCGGAAAGTCACGGGTCTTTTTGATTTTGGGGGTTTTACCGTTTTGATTTAAAGATCGCCGGACTGCCAATAACCTGGCAGCCCGGCTTTTTTATTGTGCTTTTGTTTACCAGGAAAGGAACCGGATATCTGAAATGGCTGCGGTTAACTACAGGAAAAATGAAATTCAGCTGAAAATTGTCTATTACGGACCGGGCAGGAGCGGCAAAACAACATGCCTGGAGTATATCAGAAAGAAACTTGACAGCAGGGGGGATGCCGAGCTGTTAAGATTAAAGACCAGCCAGGGCCGGACCCTTTTTTTTGATTTTTATCCAATGAAAATCGGAAAGGTGAGAGGCTTTGACATAAGGATTCAGCTTTATTCAGTGCCGGGCCAGGTCCGTTTGCAGCCGCTTCGCAAGCTGGTCTTAAGGGGGGTGGACAGTATTGTATTTGTAGCTGATGCAATGCGCCTGCAAAGACAGCACAATGTAGAATCTTTTAAAAACCTGATTGAAACCCTTGAGCTTTATAACAAGGAATTGCTTAACGTGCCCTTTATAATTCAGTTAAACAAGGTCGACCTTGCAGAAGAACAGATCCCGGTAATTTCAGCGCAAACCCTTAAGGCGGATTTTGCCGGCTGCACC
Organism: Desulfobacteraceae bacterium; assembly: GCA_021737565.1. Lineage (GTDB taxonomy): Bacteria > Desulfobacterota > Desulfobacteria > Desulfobacterales > Desulfosalsimonadaceae > Desulfosalsimonas. Next base: position 6,782 of record JAIPDS010000088.1, read on the forward strand.
GGGGCCACACATTTAATTGATAAAGCGCCGGTATATGAAACCAATGCCATTTCAGGGGAAAATATTTTGAAAACCCTTGAATCAATTATCAAATTAACTATAAAGGGCCTGGATTTTGATTCAATTACAAAATGGCAAAAAGAATGGCACAATGATGTGAATTGACAAATGCGTCTCTGGAGCTTTCACCCAATGTATCTGGATTCCCGCGGACTTGTGGCCCTGTGGCGGGAGGGTCTGCTGGCCCGGGCCGTACTGAGCGGCCGGACCAAAGGATACAGGAACCATCCGCAGCTGGAACGCTTTAAAAGACAAACCTCGCCCCTTGGCTCGATTGCCGAATACCTTCGTATTGTTTATGACGAGTCTGTCAGCCGCGGCTACAGATTTGAAGGACAAAAGATCGGCAATGCCCGGTTTTCCGGTTTAATCAGTGTAACCCGAGGCCAGCTTGAATTTGAATGGAGCCACTTGCTGGCAAAGCTTGCAGTCCGGGATTCCGGGCTGCATAATAGGCTGTCATCTGAAAAATCCCCGCTGCCCCATCCGTTATTCCGGGTAATACCCGGCGGTCCGGAGAACTGGGAGAAAACAAAAAAAGCGTTTTCCGGCTTATAAGATACTAGTCATTCCGGCCTTCGCTCTTACCGCCCGAAAGCTTGATTCTGGCAGGCGGAGCCTGCCCCTTTTTGTTCTCGCCGAAATAAACAGTGCTGTGAGGATAAGGAATTTCAATGCCCAGCTCGTCAAAACGGTTTTTCAGGCGCCTGCGGAAATCCCGCTCCAAAAACCATCGCCTGAAAGGCGAAGTTTTAAACCTGGTGCGAATAACAACAGATGAATCCCCCAGTTCAATCAGTCCAAGAATCTGAAGATCTCCCAGGATATCCTTATTAAGCCGGGGGTCTTCCTTCATTTCCGCTGCCACCTCTTTGACTACCTCAATAACCTCATCTATGTTTTCCCTGTAGGCCACTCCCGGCTCAACTACTGCATATCCAAACTCCCTGGTTTGATTGGTAATAGTGTCAACCGTGCCCCAGGGCACTGTATGGAGGTTGCCGTATATATCACGCAGGCGCACATGGCGAATGGTAAGCCCCTCGACCTGGCCGTCGTGACCGCCGAGAAGAACCCAGTCTCCTATGTTGATAATGTTTTCCGCCAAAACAAAAATTCCGGTAATAACATCTTTTACTATACTTTGAGCTCCAAAGCCTATAGCAATACCTGCTATGCCGGCCCCTGCAAGAAGAGGGGCTATATTTATCCCCAATGCAGGAAGGATAATTAATATTCCCATCCCCAAAAGCAGCAGTCTTGCTATATTGCGCAGAAGCGGAAGAAGAGTGAAGATCCGCCTGCTGGCATTCGGGTCCTGCTCTAATTGCTTTGTTTTTTTGTCAAGATAGGAGTTGATGATTTGCCAGACAACAAGACCGGTAACAGCGACAATTATGAAGGTTAATCCCGCGTCCAGCAACCTTGAGCCCAGAGGAGTGTTAAAAAAGGCCGAAGCATTCCACCCCCATATATAAAATATGGCTGAAAGGGCAAGCAAACCGATTACCAGTTTACCGATCCTCCTGGCAAACCGGGAGCCTGCAAAATGCGAGGGGGCGCGCCGGATAAAAAAATACCACACCGCCACGGTTAAAATAATGATAAAAAGGGTGAGCAGGCCATTCTTCAAAACAATTATCATAAGTTCCGGGGAATGAAATAAATCTGCCAGGCTGTTTAATTTTTCCCTGACCAGGGGAAATATATCCCATGAATTGTCCATGAGCTATCTCCAATTAATCCTGTTCTTCAGTTTCAGTAAGCTGTTATTTCAACGCTCCTCAATGAAATTCACGTAAGGTTTGTTTTGCTGTCTTTTTCATCGCCCCTGTTGTTTTAGTCTCCTGTCAACTGTTTTTTCCAGATCCACGATGATTTGCCGGACAATATTTCGTTTTGCCACGGGCCCGGAGTTGTTCCATCCGGTTTTGAAGGCATGCTCCTTTTTTGCCTTAAAAGCCGCGGTGCTTTCTGCCACAGACGCCCAGGCATAGAGCTTCTGGACAATATGACGTTCTTCAGCCGTTAATTGCTGTTCAGTATCTATTTTTCGTCCGCTGGAAAGGTTAATGATCATGAGCCGCCTTTTCCTGACGCTCCTGAGTGGCGCTGCCTATTTATTGAAACCGGAGAGAAAACCGTTTGAATCGTATTTCAGGTGAGGGGCTTCGTGCATTTCATATACATGGATTGTTTTTATTCTTCCGGTAAAATAATTGTCTCGGAGTTGTCACCCAAAACCTGGTCATGCCCGTTATGCTGAGTTTCTTCTTTTTCAGCTTTTCTGTCGATTTTGCGCTGTCTTTTGAGTTCTTTTTTTTCCTTTTTTGCCAGTTCTTTCTGCCTTTTGTTGGATTTAAAGCTTGACCTTGCCATTTTGCAGTCTCCTTAATAAAAAAAGGCATCCCCCCGTTATTGGATGGGATGCCTTTAATTTAGAATAACGGACTTTTAGCTTACAGTGACGTTTTTAGCCGCAGGCCCTTTTTGGCCCTGCTCTATGTCAAAAGCTACTCTGTCGCCTTCGTTGAGGCTTTTAAAACCGGTTGCGTTTATTCCTGAATGATGAACAAACACATCCGGGCCGTTTTCCTGCTCGATAAAACCGAAGCCTTTTTGGTCGTTAAACCATTTAACAGTTCCATTTGCCATGATCGCATCCTCCTTTCAATTAATTCTCAAGCATTTGCCCTGGAGGATGTGCCATGTTTAAAAACCGGATGGTTCCTTCAGAAAAAAATCGCCCTGTCAAATACAGACAGGGCTGACTTGATTGTATTAACAATAACATCTTTTAAATAATAAGCAAGGAAAATATAAAAAATTGTCAATAGCATTTAGAAATGTCCGGTTTTCATAGCAAGTGAAATGTCCGGTTGATTAAAAATTGTTTCTTGCGCCATAGCCTACTTGTATAATAAATTTATTCTGCCTGCTCGGAGGATAGGGCTACACTGGGGAG
>JAIPDS010000089.1 GCA_021737565.1 Desulfobacteraceae bacterium
CTCCGACGGGCTACTTGGCGGGCCCATTCTCGCACCTGAGGCCTCCTGGCTGCCCTGTGCGGTAGCCAAGACAGAAAATATTATTTGGGCCCTAAACCCGTTTACAAAACTCCGTGCCAACACTTTTGAACGAAACTAATTTTTTTATTTCAATAAAAAAGGTGAGGTTATGACAGATAATGTTTACTTCAAGCTCCGGGAATTTCTGGACATGTTTCCTCTCGGTTATCCTGAGACCGAGTCGGGTGTTGAGATCGAGATTTTAAAAAAGCTCTATACTCCGGAAGAGGCTGAAATTGCGATCAATCTTTCCATCAGGCCCGAGCCTGCAAATGTTATAGCCGATAGAACAGGGCAGCCGCCCGCCGAGCTTGAAGCCAGCCTGGAGGCTATGGCGAAAAAGGGCCTGGTTTTCAGATCCGAGAGGCAGGGCAACGTTTTATACAATGCAGTCCCTTTTATGATCGGGCTGTATGAGTACTCGATAAATAAAATTGACAAAGAGCTGGCAGCTCTTTTCAGACAATATTATGACGAGGCCTACCAGGCGGAAATGGGTATGAGCAATATTCCCGGGTTCAAGGTCACCCCGATTCAGGAGCACATAGCATCTGATATTACATTATATCCATATCACAAGGTGGAAGAAGATATAAGGTCGGCCCGGGTGATTGGGGTCGCCAATTGTGTATGCCGGACCGAAGCTCGGCTGCTGGGACATGGATGCGACAAGCCCATGGAGACATGTCTTAGCTTCGGAACGGCGGCCGAGTATTATATCCACAGCGGTTTGGGCCGTGAAATAAGCGCTGATGAAGCCGTACAGATTCTTAAAACCGCTGACGATGCCGGGCTTGTACATGCAGGAGCAAACGCTCAGCATCTTTCCAATATTTGCAACTGCTGTCCCTGCTGCTGTGCCTCAATGAAGGGAATTGTGGAAAAAGGGCATGATAAGCAGAAATACATGAACGCTCTTTTCGAGCCCTTAGTAGATGAAGAATTATGCACAGCCTGCGAGCAATGTGTGCACAGGTGCCCTGTGGGGGCAATAAATGTTGACGATATTGCTGAAGTGGACAGATCCCTTTGCCTGGGATGCGGCTTATGCGCGAGCGGATGTGATTCAGAAGCGATCACTATGACTTTGAGACAAGACCGGCAAGAGCCTTATAAAAATGCCCGCGAGCTGTTTACAGACATTTTAAAACGGAAAAAAGAAGCAAGTGCTTAAGCTTTTCCGTCTTTTTCCGATTAGAAAGGAAGTAGACATTTTTTGTGACACTTGAGCCTGCCAGGCATATTGGTGTTGATCTTTACGGCTTTTGCCCGCGGGATTCTGAATTTGCGCTGCGAAGAACTGAGATATTCAAATAGAAATTATGAATTTTAAAGTTAAAATATTTATTGCCGCAATAGGGATCCTTTTAAGTGCGCTTGTTTTAAATTCGATTTTGAGCATTTCGTTTTTTGAGGACATTTATTCCCGTTCCCTGACCTCTGTTTTGGAATCAGCCGGTAAAAACCTGCAGCAAAGAATTCAACGAGGTATCCGGCTGGGCAAGCCTCTGGATGCCTACGAAGGCATGTCTGAAAGACTTGAGCATTTTTTGCAGGATAATCCCAGGGCCGCAAGTGTGGCAGTGAGCAACGCAAACGGGGATATTCTGTATTTTGTGGATAAAAACAGCAGCAGCCGGGATATGTTATCCGGTCATGCCAGCAGACACCTTCCGGTAACAGAAACTGTCACGTATCTTCGCGATGACAATTACCTAATATATGTACCATTGTTTAAAAAGGATTCACTGCCCGTAGGGGCAGTGCTGGTATCTATTTCCAGACAGGAGGTCATGGACAAGGTAGGGGAGATGATTACCGGCGCATTGGCCAGGCTGGGCTGGACCCTGGTTCCTACGGCCCTGGTTCTTGTTCTGATACTCGGTCTTTTTGTGGTGCGGCCCATTAAAAAGGATCTTGACCGTATACGCAGAAGTCTTTTGCCATACATGGGACAGCAGCCCGAAAAACAGCAGTCTCATGAAAGGCGAAACCCCGGGTCCCCGGCCGGAGAAGGATGGGACAGGCAGGATCAGGGGCTTGCCTGCTGGCTGCCCACAAATGCGCAAAAGCCCGGCCAGCAGCATATATATGATTTCAGGCGGGTAAGAAATGAAATAAGACAGCTCGGAATATTTCTTCATGCCGTGGCACAGGAAATCCGTTCTGATATACGGCATTTTCAGAATATAAACCAATCTGTTTCCGAACTGGAGAAGATCAGGGCGGATTTGGAGGAATGCAGATCCATTCTTATGTCATTTTTACATGACGCCTATGCCGCACAGGCTTTTAAAAATGATCTGGAGGACTTTTTGCAGGAAAACCAACGGGTCCTGGCTTTGATAGATGAGTTGCTTTATGCTAAACAGCGCCCGACGGTTTGAGGCGGTCAGGGCAACGGATCAGGCACCGGCCCTGATGTATCCGGAGAGATATAAATATGAAGGCTGATCTGAGCCTGCGGGTAAATATTTTTGTTATTGCGGTAGTGGTGGTCATTCTGGGTCAGTCATTTTATTCCTATTTTAATCTGCAATCCTTTCAGGCCAGCTATATTAAGACCCTCCAGGATAAAAGCAGCTATATGGGCAGATTTTTACGTGAGGATATCCAGCACGTCCTGGAATTGGGCATACCCCTGGAAAATATTTCGGGGCTTGAAAAATCCCTGGCTAAAACAATGGACAATATTCCGGAAGCCGGTTTTATTGAGATCGTGGATCCGGAAGACTACCTGCTCTACCGGGCGGACCGGAAAGGGGCGGAAAAAAAGTCGCCGAAAACCAAAAGAGGCAGATTCCGGCTGAAACCCTATGCCCCGGAATTGGCCCGGATGGGGCTTTCACCGCAGGATACTGATATAACTATTCCGCTGACAGTAAAACAAGAAATAACCGGTTATATAAACATCCATATCTCAGGCAGTTCCATACAGGAGAAATCCAGGCAGATACTGTGGGACATGCTTACGGTAATGCTTGTCTCCCTTCTTCTTACCTTCGAATTGTTGACCTTTTTTGTTGTCTATTATATAAAGCATCCCCTGGATGTTTTGAGAAGAGATATTGCTTTTCAGTTCCCGGGATACCGGCAGGTAAACCCGGAGAAATATAAGCCCCTGGGAGAAATCGGGGTGCTGGCAAAGTATTATAATGCCATTATCAAACATTACCTTGGCGCCCTTGGTTCCGGATCAAAACAAAAACAGTTTTTTGGGGGCGGCAGGCAGGAACTTCAAAAAACATTGGCACGCCAGGATGCAAAAATTGACGGATTGTTTCAAAAAACCGGCACACAGCAGGACTCCCGGAGCCAGGGTCTGCAGGCTGGGCCCCCGGCAGAGAAACTAAGAGATTGCTTTCATAAAATAAAAAAACAATTCGCCGGACTGGAGCAAATCATTGGCGGGGCGGGCGCTTTGAGCGATCCATCAGTCAGCCTTGAAAGACAACAAGAGGTATCAGGAAGAACACCCCATTCCCTTATCCGGCCGCTGGTTTTTCTTTTTATTATGGCCGATGGATTCAGCCTTTCATTTTTCCCGATGTTCGTGGATTCAATGTATGAGCCTTTTCTGGGTCTTTCCAGGGAAATGATAGCCGGTTTGCCCATATCGGCCTTTATGCTGGTTCTGGCAATCTCCATGCCGCTTGCAGGGGATCTGACAGATTCCAGGGGCTGGCATAAGCCCTTGATACTGGGTCTTGTTATTAACGCAGCCGGGCATGTGCTTACTGCCATGGCCCAGGATATCACCCAGCTTATTGCTTTTCGGGCCCTGACAGCGATAGGATTCGGAATTGTTTTTATTTCCTGCCAGCGTTTTATTATTGATAATACCAGTGCACGTACCAGGGCCATGGGGATGTCGAGATTTTTGGCGGCATTTTTCAGCGGCGATATCTGCGGAACTGTAACCGGAGCCATGCTGGCCGAAAGAATAGGATATGCGCCTGTATTTTACGTGAGCGCCTTTTTTTCCGGTTTGGCTCTTGTTTTTCTTTTGATTGTATTCAGGGGTTCGTTCAGGCCCGCGCCTACAGAATCATCGGGCAATACCGGAATGCCTTTCAGCGGATACCAGCTTGTAAAAGTTTTTAAGGATCTGGAATTTTCCAGCCTGGTGTGGCTGCAGGCAATTCCTGCCAAGCTGGCCCTTGTGGGCTTTTTGTTTTTTTTCGTCCCACTTTATTTAAACAACATAAATTCCCTCCAGTCCAATATAGGCAGGGTAATAATGTGCTACAGTATATGTATTATTTTTATAGGCCCTGTTGTTTCTTATTTTTTCCCTCAGCAACACCTCAGAAAATATCTTGTGGCAGCAGGAGGTTTGCTTACTGCTGCAGCCATGCTTTGTTTTACCTTTACGAGCGGACTGCTTCCATTGCTGTTCATTGTGATAATGCTGGGTGTGGGCCAGAGCATGTCTGTGCCCTCCCAGGCCGCAATTATTTCGGAGACAAATGTGGTAAAACAAATGGGTTCCGGCACCGGCATGGGAATATACCGCTTCTGGGAAAGGGCCGGCAATGTGATCGGTCCTTTGTTCATGGGTTTTTTAATAGCACGGACAGGCTATGAAAATTCTGTGGTGGCCCTGGGCTTTATTATACTGGTTTGCAGTCTGGCCTATCTTGTAATGGTTGCCTTGAAAACGGGAGATAAAGGAAGAAAGGAATGAATAAATTTTATGCAGAAGTATTTTGATTTTTTTGACAACCAGATAAATGACCTGTTGCGGGTTGATGTGGGTTTTAGCAGTTTGCCGGCTGCAGAGATATATCAGATGGGTCCGGGAGTCCTGGAAGGATTTAAAACCAGGTACGAGGTTATCAAGCAGTTTCAGCAGGTCACAGCTTCCCTGTTCAATGCATCGCTGCAGGGAGACATGGACCCGGAAATCGCAAGGCTCATAGTAAATGAGTTGCCCGATTCCCATGGTTTGGAGCATCATAAAGACCTGCATGATCATGCCGCAAAGATGTCAAAAGATATTACCCCGGTTTTTTTCAGAACAGATGAGACAGTCCCCGGAAAGATTTCCGAAATCCAGCCTCCCGGCTCACTGTGGTGCACATTTGAGCAGTTTTATCTGTTTTACAGGCATTTTGAGCGGGATTTTAAGGCCGGTTCAGTTTTTGAGCAGCCCCTTTCCCGAAAATTCGTGGAAAGCCTCCGGGATTATCTGCCTTTTGAACCCGTGGTTCACCACCTTATGGACAATGCTTCTGTTCCTGCCGGCATGCGGTTTTTTCTGCAGCGCACCAGGCAGCACGGGATGAAATACTATGGTTACGACCGGGATGTAACCGCATATGACTGCAATTTTTTCCGTGCCCATGCCTTCCAGGGCCTTATGGCTGACAATTATCTTGCGGGCCGGTTTTCGGCATGGAAAAAGGGTCTTGCGGAATATGACCTGCCGCCTTCCATAGTTTTTGATGAAAAACTGCCTATGATATTTCCTTTCTGGGAAAAGACCAGGGCCTGGTATCCGGACGAAGTCAGGGAGATTTTCCCCTATACATGCCTTATAACTCCTGACGGGTTTGAATTGGAAGACGGATGTCATATCTCTTTGGATCAATTTTTTGACCTTCCCCGCAGCCACAGGCCTTATTATTTTAAGTACGCCGGAAGCAACCTGGCATTCAACTGGGGCAGCAAAGGGGTTTATTATGCCGGCATGCTCTCGCGCCCCGGTATGGAAGAGCTTAAAACCAGAATCCTGCGCGATTATGGTTTGGGAAAATACTGGATACTCCAGAAAAAACACGCTATAAAGGAAAATATATCCTATATGGACAGGGATGAGGAAATAAAGAAAGATAATGCTACAGCCAAATTCAGCGGATTTTACGGCCCCAACGGCCTGATGGCGGTATTGGTAATGCACCGCCCCTTTCACAAGGTGCACGGCACCAGACGGACTGTTGTCAGTATATGCTGATAACATTTTATTCTCAGGGAGTATGGAGAAGTTAGATGTTTGAAAGACTTGGCAAAGGTTTAATCCCGGTACTGACTTTAATATTGTTTTTATTTTGTTCCCCCTGGTTCGCAACAGCCGGGGAGTATAAGATAGGCTACCTGGAAGGGGGCTCTTACTGGCTTTTTTCTGATTCCATGGAGGCGGTAAAGGAGTCTTTGCAGTCCAGAGGGTGGCTTGACAGGATAGAGTTTCCCGAGGATGCAAGGTTCAGTCCGGGCTGGGACAACAAAGACCAATGGAGCAAAAAGGCTTCAGAACTAATGGATCGCAAGGACCTGGACCTGATTATTGCCGCCGGCACTGACGCCACAAAGGCCATACTTGAGGAAAACAATAATAAAACCCCTGTTGTTGCAATGGCTGTTTCAGATCCCATAGCATCAGGGCTTGTTGAAAGCGGGGAGGACTCAGGAGTTGACAATTTTACAATCCGCCTTGATCCGGGCAGATACAGGCGCATGTTTGAAATGTTTCACGAAGTTGTGGATTTTGACAAACTGGGGCTTATTTATCCTGATACAGAAAGCGGCAGACAGTATACCAATCTGGAAGATGCCAGGGAAGTGGCCGAAGAAAGAGGCTTTGAGGTGCTGGAATATGGCGGGATCACTACAGAGTCAACAGAAGATTGTCTCCAGGGGATCAAGTTTCTTTTAAATCAGGATATGGACGCTTTTTTTATTCCTTCCCTTCTGGGATTTGACTGGCAGGAAAGCGATGTGGAAAAGATTTTAAACTATCTAAATGAAAAAAACGTGCCCACTTTTGCAAGAAACGGCTCCCGGGATGTAAAGGCAGGAGCCCTTATGGGGTTTTCAACGGTTGATTTCAGCAGGCGGGGCAGTTTTTTGTCTGATATGATTATCAGTATCCTTGAGGGCGAAAAGCCGAGGTCCCTGAATATGGTTGATAAAGGTTCGCCAAAGATATCCTTTAATCTTCATGTTGCAAACAAGATAGGCTTTAATCCTCCTTATGATCTTTTGTCAGCCACAGATGAACTCTACAAGGAAATCATTCTGCCGGAAAACAGAAAATTTAAGTAAACTGTTTTACAAACCGGATTCCCGCCTTAAAGCGTATCATCCGGAATTGAGTTATAGATTTTATCCGCGGCAAGAAGCAGATTCATGGGCAGATTTAATTCCATGATATCTGCAGACTTTACATTGATTGTGATGGACGTATCCCGGGGTTTTCCCACTGGCATGTCTGCAGGGTCATCGCCCTTTAAGACTTTCAGGCCGATTTCACCGGTCTGAAGTCCGATACTGAAATAATTAAAACACAGCGCGGCTACAGCCCCCTTTTCCACTGAGCTGGGATCAGCCGCGTATAGAGGTATGTTGTGCCTGAAGCTGACCTGCATCAGATCGGCGAGCCGGGCAACAATATTATTGTCCGTTGGTATGTAGATGGCCTCAACCTGATCTATAATACCGGCTGCAGAAGCCGCAACAGAATCCTGCCGTCCGACCGGGGCTTCAGTGAGTTTGATATTTTTCTTATCGCAGGCTGCTTTTAAATGATTCCGGATCATCACTGCATTTTGTTCAAATTCTGAAAACATAATCCCGAGTGATTTTAATTCAGGATGCACCATTAGGATCATTTCCAGCTGGGCTGAAACCGGGCTCATATCACTTAATCCGGTCATATTCGTACCGGATTTTGCAAGATTCTTGACCAGCCCGGATCCCACTGGATCAGTGACCGCGTTGAAAACAACCGGCACTGCGTCGATATGCCTGGCTGCAAGCTGAGATGACTGGGTTCCCAGCGTTATTATCAGGTCAGGATCATAATCCACAATTTCGTCCAGCATGTTTTTAAGCGTTTTCTGTGAATCCGAAGAGTCTGCCCCCACACGCAATATAAAATCCACAGCAATTTTTTCATCCCGGAAATATTGTTTAACGCCCCTGGTGGTGTCATTTAGAGCCTGATGATTTACTGACTGAAGTATGCCGACCCGCCATGGACCGGCCTGAACAGCAGAGGGCAAAAAAGACAACAGCAGAAATGCTGACGTCAGAAAAGAGCATAACGCAATTGAAAATGGAAAGGTTTTACTTTTCATAAAATTGGGGAAAGCCGATCGGATGCGGATTCAGATTGTCTCAATTAATTTCCTTTTTATAAGATAGCCGTCGATGAGAGGGATTATTAACTCATCATATATGTTGCAGAAGTTTCTGTCAAAGGGGCATGAACATATGCCTGAATAAGTGTATAATTACGTATAAAAGTCAAGGACCTCCCGGTGATTATGGTTTCCCGTAATTCCACTCCAAAAAATTTTCCCGTTCCCAATTCCGTCCAGAACCTGGCCTGTTTTTACAAAATACCTGTCCTGTCGTTAGTGTTAAAAGCTGGATAGCGTCATCCCGGACATGTTGCTTGCCGGCGTCTATCAATAAAAACCCACGCCCGAAGAATAAAAGCGGACGTGGGAATAGGAGTTGAACTTGTAGCCAGACCGTTAGCCGGGAACGGACATCGGTGATGCTTTCCCTATATATTCAAGCGTTTCTTGGTACTTGGAGCGCATATCCATTTGCGCGTTCTCAATTTCTTTCTTTTGCGGGCTCCAATCGGACGGGCATTCTGTTCGAAGCGACTCGATCTTGTCCTCAAGGTCTTGGATTACGATCTTAATTTCATTGAAGTATTCCCAGACCTTGTCCTTTTCCGCGGTGCTCATTTTATCGGTCCTGGCAATTACGTCAAACAGTTTTGCCTTCCATGCGGTCAGTTCTGCTGCCATTGAATTGCAATAATCTTTTGGATCCATAAGTAACCCCTCCTTTTAAAATTAAATGTTTTCAGTCGTAAAAAAATTTGATCAATTGCTGCTTTTGGCTTCCCCCTCCTTTGGATTTAAAACTTTTAATTTGCCGCCCAATCCGGTTTTATTGGGATAGCAGTCCGGAGGACATGGCTTCTTTAATTCCTCCAGTCCTTTTCAATACTCTCGACCAGAGACTTCAATTCTTTTGCATTATCTGCATGAGCCGATCCGGAACCTTTTCCGCTTGTGCAATTACATCATGAGTGTTCCTGGCTCTTTATCCAGCATTTTAATGTATATTTATAAAGATAAACATGGTGCTGACAGGTGCAAATATGATGGATTCGTAAAAAGCCTAACTGATCTTTAATAGTGCATTTTATAATTTTGTTTAAAAACAGGGAGATATAAGACACAAAAAAGTCTTTGGCACTACTCTCATGCCAAAACTTTAAAATCCGAACATTAAATTTCGCGGATTGTCGGCGGCATAGCCACGCCAACGGCCCGGAACACTTTGCCGCATACGCCCTCTGCCCTGCTGAGAACCGCAAGCTTGTTGCCGTTTTCCTCTAAAAATTATTCACTGTCCTGCTTCTTTTGGACAAAAATCATACCAAATCCTATATTAACTAGTGTCCGTCCAGAAATCAGATAATTTGTTCAGTTTCAAGGAAGGCGAAAATTTTAACCGCAGGAATACTTGCCGTATTTTGAGGATTAAAATTTGAGCCTGACGCAGAAATCGGGCAAATTAGCCATTTCTGGATGGGCACTGATATGGTTGACAATTGTCAAGAGAAAAATAAGCCTTCCATCCAACTTTTTTTCAGCGGTCCTTGTCGCGGATTTATTCCAAGGCATTTAAAGAGGCGGAACCTTTTTGCGACGGTTGATCACTCTGA
>JAIPDS010000014.1 GCA_021737565.1 Desulfobacteraceae bacterium
TTCAACCGGGCCCTTGGAAGGCACCAACAATAAAATCAAAACCCTGCAAAAACAGGCTTATGGGTTCAGAGATCATCTGTTTTTCAAATTGAAGATTTATGCACTGCATGAAACAAAGTACGCTTTAGTCGGATGAACCTGATTTGAGATCTTATTCTTTCCGGTTATGAACCGCCGGGAAAAAGGGTTGATAAGGAACCGGAATTGCTGGTAGATTAAGGTACAAACCGTAAAGGAGGATTTAAATGTCAGAGGAACTCAGATCGAAAATAGATGAATTTTATAAAAAAACTGAACAGTTAAAGGGGTATCTTTGACGTAGCCGGAAAAGAAAGGCGCCTGGACGAAATAGAGAACCTCATGGCCGAAGAGGGCTTCTGGAACGATCCTGATACGGCCCGCCAGATTCTCCAGGAGCGTTCCAGGTTAAATGAACGCCTGGAAGCCTGGCACGCTCTTTACAAGGAGGTTGAAGACTGCGACACCCTTTTGGAGCTTGCAGAGGAAGAAGATGATGAGGCCACTTATCAGGAAGTAATGAGTAAGACCCGGTCTCTGGAAAAACAGCTCCATGATTTTTCCGTCTCCCTTATGCTGGGCGGCGAGGATGACGGCCGCAATGCCATCGTATCAATTAACGCCGGTGCAGGCGGCACAGAGGCCCAGGACTGGGCAGAGATGCTTTACAGAATGTATCACCGGTGGTGCGAGGAAAAAGGCTACAAAGTCGAAATCATGGACCTGCAGCCCGGAGATGAGGCCGGGATCAAGAGCGTTACCTTTACGGCAAAAGGCAGGCTTGCATTCGGATATCTTAAGGTTGAAACAGGTGTTCACCGTCTGGTGCGGATCTCGCCTTTTAATGCGAGCGGCAAGCGTCATACCTCCTTTGCCTCTGTTTTCGTCTATCCCGAGATAGAAGACGAAATAGTTGTTGATATAGACGAAAAGGATTTGCGGGTGGACACTTATCGCGCCAGCGGCGCGGGCGGACAGCATGTAAATAAAACCAGCAGCGCGGTGCGCATAACCCATGAGCCGACAGGTATTGTTGTTCAGTGCCAGCAGGAAAAATCCCAGATAAGAAACAGGGAGCTGGCAATGAAGGTCCTGCGTGCAAGGCTCTATCAGCTTGAAAAGCAGAAGCAGGAGCAGAAAATGCAGGCCATCCATGAAACAAAGGGTGAAATAGCATGGGGGAACCAGATACGCTCCTATGTGCTTCATCCCTATCAGATGGTAAAGGATCACAGGGTAAACATGGATATAGGCAATGTGGATGCTGTGCTCGACGGGTGGATAGATCCGTTTATAGAGGCCGTGCTCCTTTCAGACGTATCGCGCAGCACCTCTCAGGTCAATGAACCCGCTTGATATTATTAAGAGATATTATGACTCCGAAAGTCTTGCCTTCAGGGTTCTGATGCGTCATAGCCGGCTGGTGGCCGAGGCTGCGGCGGAAATTGCCGGGCGGGTGCCGCATCTTTTACCTGATGCCGCATTTATTTACGAGGCTGCCATGCTTCACGACATAGGAATTCTATATACAGATGCCCCGGAAATAGGGTGTTTTGGAAAGCATCCCTATGTGTGCCACGGTTATCTTGGACGAAAGCTGCTCGAAAAACACGGCCTGTCTAAACATGCCCTGGTATGCGAACGGCATGTGGGCGGCGGGCTGAGCGCGGCGGATATTAAAGACCAGGGTCTTGATCTTCCGGTGCGCGATATGGTGCCGCAAACAGTGGAAGAAAAGATAATCTGTTTTGCAGATTCTTTTTTTTCCAAGACCCCGTCGCCCGAAGGCAGCAGGCGCACTGTAGAAGAGGCGTTACAATGGTGTAAGTCCCTTGGCACAGAAAAGGCCGAGAGGTTTGACACCTGGCTTAAAACCTTTGGGAGCCCGGATCAGATCATGATTCGCGTGCAAGCAAGGCCGCAAAACAGATCAGGAATATAGAGAAACCGGTTTGTATAATTTTAAAGCAGATTTCAGGTTTTATTTTATAACAGACGATGAAGCTCCGGGGCTAAGCGCCCTGCAGCAGGTTAAGATCGCAGTATCGGCCGGGGCCACTGTTGTTCAGTACAGAAACAAGCGGTTTTCCCCTGAGGATTTTCCGGAAGTCCTTGAAATACGAAATTTTTGCGTAATCAACCGGGTCTGTTTTATAATAAATGACGATATCGTGCTGGCCCGGGCAGTAAACGCCGACGGTATTCACCTTGGCCAAAAGGATGCTGATCCGGTCCTTGCCCGCAAAATTCTGGGAAACTGGGCTGTAATAGGCGTATCTGTTTCAACCACAGGGGAACTTGCCGGAACCGATCTTTCCTGTTGCAATTATATAGGTACAGGCCCTGTTTTCAGCACGTCAACCAAGGCTGACGCCAAACCGGTAATAGGAATAAGTGGACTGGCCGAAGCAATTGGCCAGTCACCTGTTCCGGTGGTTGCCATAGGAGGCATAACCCCGGATAAGGCACCTGAGTGTTTTAAGGCCGGGGCTTCGGGGGTTGCAGTGATAAGCGCTGTTACCAGGGCGGCGGACCCGGCGGCCGCAGCCGGCAGTCTTGCAGCAGCCTGCGGCCTTAAGCCTGTAAAAACCGCCGGGCTCTGGAAGGACGAATTTTCTCTTATCAGCCATATTCTTTCAGGTTTCGGCTCGCAGGATGGTAAGGCCAAAATCCTGCGCGTGGGCGGCGGGGATGACGCCGCCCTTTTAAGCACTTTAAAAAACCCGGTCATTACATCCGACGCACAGCACGAAGGGGTGCATTTCCGCCGCAGGTGGCAGGCCATGCAGGAAATAGGTTACAAGGCCGCCGAAATTGCCTTCAGCGATCTTGCGGCATCCTATGCTTCTCCCGTGGCCCTGTTTGTAAACCTGGCCCTTCCCTCAGATGTTTCCGATGACCAGGTGCTGCAGATATACGAAGGAATTCACGGTTGTCTTGAGGCAAGAGGCGCGGTTCTCGGCGGGGGCAATATCTCGTCTGCCGGCGTGCTGGGCCTGGATCTTTTTGCTGCAGGCGAGGCTAACCCTGATATTTTCCCCGTGCGCTCCGCAGCCAGGCCCGGATGGGGCCTGTACGTGACCGGGCCGCTGGGGCTGGCAAGGGCGGGTCTTGATTGCCTGTCCAGGGGGGATAAGGAGTTTGCCGGGCTGATCCGCGCCTTTACCCGGCCTGCTGCACGTTTTGATGCAGCTAAGATTCTTGCCAAAAACCGGGTTGAATGTGTTATGGACATAAGCGACGGGCTTGCAGGAGATGCGCTCCATATTGCCAAAGCCTCTGGGGTGAGCATAAAACTGGATCTTTCCTCCGCGCCTGTCGAGCCTGAGCTTGCCGCGTATTGCGCAAAATACGAAAAGAATTCGCAGGGGGTCATAGCTGCTGGGGGTGAGGATTACGAACTGCTTTTTGCCTGTCCGGCCGGAATTTTTGATGCTATAAAGCGTCATCTGCCGGATGCTTTCAGGGTTGGAAAATGTATGCCTTACAAAGGTGCCCGGATTTACGGGCTGCCTGAAGGGATAAGCGGTTACAGGCACGGACAAGCCTGATAATAGCAGATTATAATATGGAGAGATTTCGAATATGAAATATTCACAGGCAGTTTTGGGGCGGGTGTTTGTGCTGAGGCTTGAAGACGGGGACGTGGTGCATGAATGTATAGAGAACTTTGCCGCTGAAAATGATGTTCATGCCGCAGCTGTTGTAATGCTGGGCGGGGCGGACAGCGGAAGTCGCCTGGTGACGGGACCTGAGCAGGGCAGGGCGGAGAAAATCGTCCCCATGATCAGCATGCTTGAAGATGTTTATGAAGCCGCCGGGGTGGGCACTGTTTTTCCGGATGAATCAGGAAAAACAGTACTTCACATGCACATGGCGTGCGGCAGAAAAGACGACTCAGTTACCGGCTGCGTGCGTGCCGGGGTGAAGGTCTGGCATGTAATGGAGGCAGTGGTGATTGAACTGAGCCAAACCGATGCCAAACGGGTCTGTGACAGCCAAACCGGTTTTGCTCTGCTTGAGCCATAGGTAGAATTGTTTGAAAGGAGAAGCCGGATGATAATACCTGTTGTACTTGCGGGGGGCTCCGGAACCAGACTGTGGCCGATGTCCCGGCAGATGTTTCCGAAACAGCTTCTGCGGCTGACACAAAGCCGTACAATGCTGCAGCAGACTCTTTTGCGGGTTGCAGGTATAGAAAACTCTGCGCCTGCCTTGCTGATCTGCAACAGGGAGCATCGTTATCCGATTGCCGAACAGATAAAAGAACTGGGCAATTGTCTGGAGCCCGAGATGATCCTGGAACCCGCGGGCAGAAATACCGCCCCCGCGGTAACGGTGGCAGCAATAAGGGCGCTTTGCAAAGATCCTGAAGCAAGGATTCTGGTGCTTCCGGCAGACCATCTGATTACCGATAATGATGCATTCCGCAATGCAGTATATGCGGCGGATTTTTATGCCGCCAGGGGCTATCTGATTACATTCGGGGTGATTCCCGATTCCCCCGAGACCGGCTATGGGTATATCCGCAAGGGCGCGGCCCTTGATAGTGCGGAAGGTGGGCAAAGCAGCCCGGAGGCTTACGCAATCGAGGAGTTTGTTGAAAAACCAGACTTAAAGACTGCCGAAAAATACGTTGCCTCGGGCAGTTTCTGCTGGAACAGCGGAATGTTTATGTTTAAGGCAAAAGATGTCTATGAAGAGCTTAAACGTTTTGCCCCTGGCATTGTTTCCGCCGCCAGACGGGCATGGGAGCAAGGCGTCGTTGAGCAGGGGGCAATGTGCCTGGACAGGGAAGCATTTAAGGGGTGTCCTTCGGATTCCATAGATTACGCTGTCATGGAAAAGACTAAAAAGGGCGCCATGATCCCGTTTCAGGCGGGCTGGAGTGATCTTGGATCTTGGGCGGCCATGTGGGAGGCGGGAGAAAAAGACGGGGACGGAAATGTTATAAAAGGCGAGGTAATAGCCCGGGTGATGAAAAACAGTCTTGTTTTTTCAGACCATCGCCTGGTTGCCGTGCTCGGCATGGAGGACGGCATCGTGGTCGATACACGGGATGCTCTTTTGGTGGCGGGGCGTTCTTTTGCCCAGGAGGTAAAATCCGTGGTATCAGCCCTAAAACAAGACGGCCGCAAAGAGGCCTTATGCCATGAGCATTCTTATATGGTATGGGGTTGGGAGGCCCGGATCGCGGAAAACAAAAACCATGTGATACGCAGACTTAACATTAAGCCCTCAGCGCTGATGGAGCATACCTGTCCCGAAGGACGGAAGCTTCACTGGACGGTGATTTCCGGCACAGGGCGCATGGAGCAAAACGGTTCTGCTTTTGATGTTCAAAAGGGGGTTGTCATCGAGGTGGCCCCGCAGGGTCCGGTTAAACTTGAAAATACTGGCAAGGAGGTCTTGGAGATAATCGAGGTGGGGTTTTGTGCCTAAAATTTTAAATCCGGGGCCGGGGTCGGCGTTTTTCGGGTTTTAATAAGGGAAGAGTCGCTATGGCAGGCAAAGAAGAAAATCTCAGCAAGATATTTGATAAAAAGGATTTTTTTGACAGGGTGGAAAACGATTTTGAACTGGCACGGCAGCTCGGGGAGATGTTTATTGATGAGACCCGTCAAACAATGGATTTAATCCGTGACCTTATTGAACAAAAGGACGCAGACGGCATAAGGCACGCGGCTCATTCGCTCAAGGGCGCTTCGGCCAATCTTTCTGCGCTTCGGCTGCGGCGGATTACCGCGGATCTTGAGCAGGCGGCAAAAGAAAACAAGCTTCTTCTTGCTGCGGAAATTTTTTCGATGCTGGAAGATGAAGTGGCAAATTTTACAGCCGAACTTGAGCGTCATGTACTGGGTTGCTGAATTTTTCCGTATTTTTCAAGGCAGGGACCGATCGGCCAGGGCTGCTTTTTAAACCATTCCTGATGGTGCATGGCATAAAAGGCCCGGTCAAAAACAAAAGAGAGCAGAAAGTCTGCTCCCGCCTGGCCGGGGCCGGAGAGGCGGTTTCCGGCATGATGCAGGTGTTCCTGACGGTATTTGTGCCGGGCTATAAGGCTTAAAATCTGCGCGGTTGCATTTGACTGTCCGGCGGATGCCGGCTGTTTTGATCTGTGCCTTTTTATGATTCCCGCCACAGCCGCATGGGAGGCCCCAAGAATTTGATCCCTCTGGCGGTTCATTTCCGGGCTTTTTTTGAGAAGAAAGCCAATATGGGTTTTAATAAGCTTGTGTTCCTTTTTTGTCTCCTTGCGGAGCAATTCCTTTAAATGGACAGGGAGTTCCATTTCCAGGGCCGAAAGTCTGCCGGCAAAAACCCTTGTGTTTTCTTTAAATTCATTTATCGCCGTTTCCCAGAATCTGGCTGAGATGGTTTTGTATATCGACATCTGGCCGGTTATATCTTTGGGACCGTGTTTTTTTGCCCTCATGATTTCCGGCATCAGGCGGGCTGTTTTGGGAAACAGCAGTCTGCCCGTGATAACGTTAAACATTATACCCACGGCAGCATACCAGTCCTGCATGTAGAATATGCGGCCGAGTTGTCCCGGGTAAAGTGCTTCAAGCAGTTTGTTTGAAAAAAGGTGCGAGGGGGTTGCATATGCAGGCGTGCCCGCAAGAAGCGGCTGGCCCGGTGGCCGGCCCGGATCGAAGCACACCGCTGTTTCAAGGTCGATAAGGCCGAAGCCATAGACTTCCGGATTTGCCAGTATGTGATCGGCCGCGTCAAGATGCCTGTCAATATACATGTTGTCCGGCTTTAAGTCCCTTAAGGCAAGATTTCTTTCTTTTAACTGGAAGAGCAGTTCGAGAACATTGATGATGATTCCTTTTATTCTGGCGCGATTGGACTCAAAGTTTTTCTGTTTAACTTGTTTGTGAACCGTGAAATAAATTTTTTGGACACTCTGCTTGTTTTTGCTTATCACCAGGCCGGCACGTGAATTAAGCTCGCTGCGGAAATTTTCGGGGATCGCGCTTGTCTGGATATCGGGTTGAAGCCCGGCCAGGAAGAAAAAGAACCATTCCTTCCATCTGTATTCGGGTATTGAAAGGTTTTTGCCGTATTTTTCAGCAAGGAGCCTTGCTTCGTTTTCATATTCTGAAAAAATTTTTCGAAGCTCCAGGTATACCGGATAGTTTTCCTCTCCATAAAGCGCTTCAAAGGCGTTGGGGTCCTCAAAAGCTTCGGGCAGGTTCTTTAATATATCGTTTCTTACCCGGTCCCTGAGACGATGCATGGATTCAACCACCTGGTTAAAAAACATGTGATCGGATAGGTTCATGAAGAAAACAAAACTTCCCCCGATTTTTAAGTACTGCTGCAGCCCGGGTCTTCTGGTAAGCTGGTTGATATAAGCATCCTCTGCTTCCTCTGGCGGGCGCTCATCTGAGAATTTCAGAAACGGCACCATTTTCAGGATTGCCTCCAGCCTTGGAAACACGCAGGCGATTTCGGGGGAAAGCCGGTTTACAATTCTGTGCTCTCTGCGGATGGATTTCAGGTATTCGGAAAAATCGGTTATCGGAGTGGGAGGAATTTTGATAACCAGGGGGTCGTCGTAGATCACCTTGTAACAAGCGCTTTTGCTGCCCACCTGTTCGCCTATGGGCTGAACACTCATTCTTCTGTTTTTTTCGCGCCCGTTGCTTTTTACCCTGAATTCGTACACGGAGGTTTTGGATGAATCTTCGGATACCCTGTATGCTTTTGCGGAATCCGCCTCCTTTCCCGCCCCCAGGGTCTGAAGGACGTACAGATCCAGAAAAAATTCTATGATCGGTTTTATGTCTTCGTGCGGTTTGGCCATTTTGATCCGTTTATGAGGCACCCGGAAAAGATTCTATACGATAGCTTTTTGACGGCAGTCGCGTCAACGAGATTTTCATATTGATTTTCAAATGCGGCCGTTCTATAAAATATAATATAACAGGTTGAATATTGAGCCCAATTTTGCGAATTCCGCTGCGGCCAATGTTCCTGCATTATCGCAATGAAGCAAATGAACGTATATGAAGGGTTAATATGCCTTATTTAATTCTAAAACATGACGGGAAAAAATTAAAGACATATCGCCTTAACACAGCGGGCAAGGTCAGGATAGGCCGGGCGGAAAAAAATGAGATCCCTATAGAGGACTCTGCCGTATCCACCCTTCATGCCGAAATTGAGCCCGAGGGCGGACATTTTTACCTGACCGACTTCAACAGCCGCAACGGTACGTTCGTAAACAAGGAATTGGTAATCTCCAGGCGCCTTTCCCATGGAGACGTGATATCAGTGGGTAATCATATGCTGGTATTCGCCTATGGCAAGGATGAAAAAAGGCCGGTTTCCTATGAGAAAGGAGATCACCAGGCCACCATGCATCTTGACACCGAGGAGCACAGGGCGCGGCTTGCAAAAAGCGTGGCAGAATTCGCCGAGCAGGAGGAAAAAAAGGTTTCTTTTGCCCTGCTGAGTTTTCTTTCAGGGCAGGCGGGGACAATGACGCTGGATAAAAGCGAAACCTCCATAGGCAAGGATGCGGCCTGCGACATCCGGGTCAGGGGCTGGCGGACAAATAAAATCGAGGCAAAAATAGAAAAAAAACCTGACGGTTATTATTTGTCCCCCGTGGCGAAAAAACCCAGGATAAAGCTCAATTACCATCCTGTAAAATCGGGCGTCCGTCTCAGGGAATTCGATGTCATCGAGGTGGGCGGCTCAATTATTCAGTTTCATTATTAAGAGAAAGCCCTTGTCCCGCATATGAAACAAGATCCTCTGTATAAGGCGGCATCCGGATTTTCAAGGCGATATGAACTGATTGTATGGCTTTTGGCGGCCCTGCTGGCCGCTGTGCTGGCTGCAGTCCTTGCCGATGCGCTAACCAGGGAAGCGGGCTTATGGGTGATATTACCCGCCGCTGCCGGCCTTGCCCTGCTGGGCGGGATAGTATGGTTCATATATGCTCTGTTTATAAACCCCTCCAAACGCATGCTCGGCTATATGGCTCTTTATAACCGCTCCGGCGGGGGCGATGCCGGGGCGATAAAGCACGCCCCCGTGTACTGGCGGCCCTGGTTTAATCTGGTCTCCCGTATTTTTGCGCGTCTTGGGGAACTGGAACAGAGCGTAGCCGATTCCCACCTTGACCAGAGGCTTGAAAAAAACCTGCTCCGCAGATTTTCATGGGTTTTTGAGAGAAACGAGATACTGGCCCAGGAGCTTAAGGCCAAAAACGAGGCCCTGGAAAAAGAGATAGAAGAGCATAAGAGTACAACGCGTGAATTAGAACGCCACAGGGATCATCTCGACGAGATGGTAAAGGAGCAGACCGCTGACCTGACGAGGGCAAATGAGCAGCTGCAGGCGGCCATTGAGGAGGCCCGAGTATACGCCAAAAACGCGGAAGAAGCAAACCGCGCCAAGAGCCAGTTTCTGGCAAACGTCAGCCATGAAGTGCGCACCCCGTTAAACGCGGTGCTGGGATTTACCGACATGCTTATAGACACCCCCCTTAATGAAACCCAGCTTGATTTTGCAAGAACCATCAGAAACAGCAGTGAGGCCCTGCTTACGCTTATAAACGATATACTGGATTTTTCCAAGATAGAATCCGGAGAACTGGAACTCGAAGAAGTCGATTTTTCGCCAGAGCTTCTGGCTTATGACGTCTGTGAGCTTATCCGGCCTCAAATCGGCGACAAACCCATAGAACTGATCTGCCGGGTGGACGAAAAGCTTCCTTCATATTTGAAGGGCGACCCCGTAAGATTCCAGCAGGTGCTGTTAAACCTGATGGGCAATGCACCCAAATTCACCGAATCAGGAGAGATTGTACTTTCACTCCAGGTAGGCCGGTCGGAAAAAGACTGGATTCAGGTTCATGCCATGGTCAAAGACACGGGCATAGGTATTTCAGAGGAAAAACAAGAAAAGATATTTGATCCCTTTCACCAGGCTGACGGCTCCACCACCCGGAAGTACGGCGGCACAGGACTGGGCCTGTCGATTTCCAGGCAGCTTGCACAGTTGATGGGAGGCGAGATAAGTGTGGAAAGCGAGCCCGATGTCGGCAGTACCTTTCATTTTACAGGGTGGTTCAGACGTTCGGACAAAGTGGTTTCATGGCAGGAACTGGCAGCCGGTATTGCCGGACGCCAGATTCTGATAGTCGACGACAATCAGGCCAACCTGGACCTGCTTAAAAATGCGCTTCATTCCGCGGGTCTGAGGGTTTCTGATCTGCGAAACGGCGTGGAGGTGCTCCCGACCCTGGAACGAGCCATTGTGGCGGGCAACCCGTTTGATGCCTGCATAATAGATATTCATATGCCGGGAATGAGCGGATATGAGGTGGCAAGGCGGTTAAGGGGTTCTAAAAAAAAGGAAATTTCATCGCTTCCATTAATAGCGGCTTCCTATCTTGGGGAGCGCGACCCCGAACTTTTTTTCCAGGCAGGATTTGACCAGTCCCTGATTAAGCCGATCAGAAAAGAGTGGCTTTTCCAGGTACTTGATGAACTTCTGGTAGGTGGCAAAAAAAGCCGGCAGCCGGAAGGAGGGCAGATTGACGAGGCAAAGACCCCTTCGTCGTTTTCCGGTGCAAGAGTGATTGTCGCCGAGGATAATGCCGTAAATCAGAAGCTTATACAGATGATGCTCTCAAAGCTCGGTTGCAGCGTAACCATTGCCGCCAACGGAAAGGAGCTTATAAAAATCCTTACCAAAAACCCGGATGATTACGAGCTTGTCTTTATGGATATCCAGATGCCTGAAATGGACGGTTTCTCGGCTTTTAACGCGCTTCGGGAAAAGGGCTTTACAGACATGCCGGTAGTAGCCATGACGGCCCATGCCATGTCCGAGCACAGGGAGGAGTGCCTGGCGGCCGGCATGGACGGATATATTTCCAAGCCGGTTCGCAAGCCCGAGCTTGTAAAGGTTCTTCAGCAGTTTCTGTCATAATTCAGATCATGGCGGCAATTTTTATTCCAGCCTTTTTTCTATGGGAATTACAACTGCCTCCAGGTGCCTGTGAGCTGTTTTCTCCTCCCTGAAGGCTTTTAAATCTTCCATTACATCATCGAGACTGTCTTCGGGAACCTGTGCCTGAACAACCGTGGTGCTGCCCGGGTAGACCTGGGAGCCGTAGTGCTTTCCGTCGCGATCCTTTCCTTCCAGCATGGGATAGCGCACAAAGTTTTCCACCCGGTGCCTGTCAAGTATCTTCTCGATTTCCTCTGCGTATTCAAAGTGAAATGTTATATGTACAAATTTCATAGAAAGTTTCCTTCTGAAAAAGAGAAAAGATTTATTTAAAGGCTAAATACATGGCAATCAGGGCTGCTGCAAATGCCGCAGCCAGCAGGGCAATAAGCCTGTGCCTGATGATTTTTCCCTGAAGGGCATTAAAAAGCGTGTAAGCCACCGGAATCACAAGCAGGGTCAGGGCCGTGGCCCCGAACATACCCATGGAAATGGCAACACCCATAGGAGCCCTTACCTCGCCCCCTGTACCGTATCCTATGGCAATTGGCATCATTCCCAGTATTGTCGAGATTGCGGTCATCAGCACGGGCCTGAACCTGACCTGCCCGGCCATGCGGGCCGCCTCCGTCACGGTGTTGCCCCTTGCTACCAGCACATTTGCATAGTCTACCATCAGGATGGCGTTTTTGGTCACCAGGCCCAGCAGCATTATAATGCCTATGAAGGAGAAAATGTTTAATGTCATCCCCATAGCCCAGAGGGCGCCGAATGCTCCTACGCCAGCGAGCGGGAGCGACATGAGAATAGTCAGCGGATGCAGAAAGGATTCAAACTGTCCCGACATTACCAGGAAGATAAATATAACTGCAAAAATCAACGCCATTGTCAGATAGTAAAATGATTCTTCGAAATCGCTGGACTGCCCGGTAAGAGAGCTCTTGAACTCAGGCGGTATTTTATTTTCAATGTAGTTTTCAGCCTTGGAAAGGGCCGTGCCAAGCGCTACCCCGGGCGGCAATTCCGCGCTGATAGTGGTTGATCTTCCCCGGTTGTAATGGTGGATTTCACTTGGCCCTATGCCTTCTTCTATGTCTACCAGGTTGGCAAGACAGACCATATCCCGGTTCTGGTTTCTCACATAGAAGTTGTTTATTATTTCCGGCACGTTTTCATCTGTTATTATATCTGTAATTACTTCATATCTTTCACCTTTTCTTTCTATTTCCGTGATATCTGCCTCGCCCAGGATAAAACGAAGAGTATGGGCTATATCGGCTGCGGTAACGCCCATTTCCTCTGTTTTCTGACGGTTTATCACAACCCGGGCTTCGGGTTTGTCAAGCTTCATATCAGCACGTACCCCGACAAACTCGGGCTGGTTTTTCATCCACTGCATTACCTGTTGCTGAGCACCGGCAAGCTTATCAATGTCTCCATGGTTGAGCACGATCTGCAGGGGCGCCTCTCCGCCGCCTGGTCCGCTGCCTTCTATTACGTATCCGCGGACACCTGTGAGTTTTCCGATTTTTTTACGGATTTCCGCCATTATTTCCTGCTGGCTTCTTTGCCGCTCGTTAATAGGGTCAAGGCGTATGAACATGAATCCTTCATTTGGTTTGCCCGGTCCCTCTCTTGACAGACCTATGGCCATGAAAAAGGAGCGCACTTCCTCAATTCCGTTCAGTATATCTTCTATTTGACCGCCGTACCCGTTTGTATTTTCAAAGGTTGCGCCTTCTACTGTTTCAAACTGAATCATGAATTGTCCCATGTCAGCGCTGGCTGCGAATTCTCTTTCCAGCCTGGTCAGAAAAAATATCCCGGCACCGAGCGCCAGCAGAGCTATTACTACGGTTATTGCCCGTTGTCTTAAAGCTGCGTTAAGTATCGGGTGATATATTTTTTCAAGAAGTCTGAAAAAGACTTCTGTAAAACGAAATATAAGCGGACGTCTTTCATAGGATGCGGGCGCCCTTAAATAGCGGGAACACAGCATTGGCGTCAGTGTAAGTGCCGTAAAGGTCGAGGCAAGAACCGTTGCTGCAACAGTAAGGCCGAATTCGAAAAAGAACATGCCGATCATTCCCGGCATGAATGCCACGGGTATGAATACTGACAAAAGAGCAAGGGAGTTTGCTATTGCAGCAAAAGCTATTTCAGTGGTTCCTGTTCTGGCGGCCGGCCTTGAGTCGGCCCCGTATTCCATGTGCCTGTAACAGCTTTCCAAAACAACAATTGCGTCATCTACCACAAGGCCTACCACCAGGATCAGGCCCAGCAGCGTGAGTACGTTTATGGAAAAGCCCATGTAGAATATTGCGGCAAAGCCCGCCAAAAGTGATGTTGGGATGGTTATGCCGGCGATAAGAGTTCCCCGTATGGTGCCGAGAAAGAAAAGAATGACAGCGGCGACAATGGCGGTTGCTATAAAAATTGTAGACAGCAGATCCCGGATATTCTTATTTACAAATGTAGAGTCATCGGATGCAACTTCGTATGTTAAGCCGGGGGGGAAGTCCTGGGACACGATTTTCATTTCAGCCTTGACCCGCTGGACTACTTCCACAAGATTGGCATCCGACTGAAGAACGACCCCCACGCCCACTGTTTCATCTCTATTGTAGCGTGCTGCGGTGCGCTCGTTTTCGATTCCGTCAACCGCTTTGCCCACATCTGCAAGGCGTACAGGCGCCCCCCGCCTGTGGGCTATGATGATGTCGTTAAAGGGCTCCGAAGATGAGAACCTGCCTTCTGTTTTAATCAAAAATTCACGTTCTCTGCTTTCAACACGTCCCGATGGGATATCCACGTTTTCTGCCTGGAGCTTTTCAACCACTTCCTGTACGGTAAGACTATGGGCGGCAAGTCTTTCCGGATCGAGCTTTATGCGTACCGCATACTTGCGTTCGCCGCCGATAAAGATCTGCCCCACACCGGCGATGCGCTCCAACTGATCTTTGACAACCGTATCTGCGAACTCGGTCAGCCTTACGGTGTCCCATCTCTTATCTCCCTGAAGTGAGAGAAACATGACAGGCCGGGCATTGGGGTCCACCTTTCTTATAACCGGCTCCTCCACGTCATCTGCCATGTTTCTTCTGGCCTGGGTTACCCGGTCTCGCACATCCTGGGCTGCCAGGTCTATGTCGCGGTCCAGTTCGAAGCGAACCGTTACAATTCCCACCTGCTCCCTGCAGGTGGATTTGATTTCATCAATGCCCTCGATGGTGTTTATCTGTTCTTCTAAGGGTTCCACCACCTCGGTTTCAATAACTTCGGGATCCGCGCCCGGCAAAACAGCGCTTACGTTTACTATGGGGAAATCGACATCCGGGTATTCACGTATGGCCATCTGGTTGTAGCCATAGATGCCGAATATGAATATAACCAGGAAAAATACCGTGGTAAGTACCGGTCGTCTTATGCAGAAATTCCAGATCATAATTTTTGATTACCTGAGTTTTCTATAAGTTATTCCGAACAGATTCTGTCGCCTTCATCCAGGGAGATATGACCGGCCTGCACTATTGTCTCGCCTCCTTGCAGCCCCTGGGTGATTTCCACCATGCCGGGTTTTCTCAGTCCGATTTTAACGTCCCGGCCCATGGCTTTTGAGTGCCGGACTTCAAAGACCATGTATCCTTTCCGGGTCGGTATTAGTGCTTCCTCGGGAATTACAGGGACGTTTTCGTTTATCCCTGTAATAAGCTCAATAGTTGCAAACCCCCCGGGCCGCAGGAGATTGTCAGGGTTTTCCATGCGCGCCTTTAACTTCAGGCTGCGGGTTGAAGGTTCAATCTGAGGATCCAGAAAATAAACTTTGCCGGAAAATTTTTTGTCCGGATAAGCATCCACGCTTACCCGGATTTCCTGACCTGTCCTGACTCTTCCCATGTAGCGCTCCGGAACGGTAAAAGAGAGTTTCAGCCTGTCAATCTCAACGATCGAGGTGAGCGCGGTTTCCGTGCTGACAAGTTGCCCCGGATCCACCAGCTGTTCTCCTGCAATGCCGTCAAAAGGCGCCCTTATCCTGGTATCGTCCAGGGTTTCTTGGATGTTTTCGATTTCGGCTTTTATCCTTTTGACTTGCGCTGTAAGGGCCTGGTATCGGGTACGGGCCTCGTCCCTGGCTTCTTGTGTTCCAAGATCCTGTTTGTATAGCTTCTGGCGGCGCTGGTAGACCAGATAGGCGTTTTCCCGGTTGGCCTCGGCTTCCTCAAGGGCGGCTTGCCTGGCCTTGAGCTCGGCCCTGATTTTTGCGTCGTCAATGGTAAAAAGCAAATCCCCTTTTCCGACATTTTCTCCCTCTTTAAAATGCACGGAGTCCACAATCCCATTTGTTTCAGGATGGACAACAACATTTTGAAAAGCTTTTATGGTGCCTATGGCCCGGATTACCTCTTCAAGGCTCCGGGTTTCAACCTTTGCCAGGTCAACATGGACGCATGATTCGGCCTTCTCCCGGTTATTTTTTTCATCTTCGGGTGCTGCGTAGCCCCAGCCTGAAATCAGAAATACCGTGATTGCCGCAATTACGGCCGGCAAGCGACTGCGCCCTATATGATTGGTTTTAGCCGGTTTCATTATTGACTGTCTCCTTTTCCAGCAGATCGCTTTGAAATGTTCCCGTTGCCATCTCCAGTCTCAGCACATCGAGCTGATAAGTGTAATAGGCCTGTGCAAGCCGGTTTTCAGCCTCGTTTAAAGCGGTAAACGCATCCACCTGGTCAACCGCGGTGACAAGCCCCTGTTTAAACCGGGCCGTGGTCTGCTGATAGTTGCGTTTTGCCGAATCCACTTGTTTTTCAAGCTGGGCGATTACCTTTTGCTGCGTTCTGATATCAAGGTAAACGCTTTTTACCTCGTTTCTGATCTGTTTGCGAAGCCTGGCAAGTCTGTATTGAGCCTGGTTTTTATCAGCCCTGGCCTTGTCTATTTCGGCACTGTTTTTCCATCCCGTAAAAAGAGGGTATGAGACCACGACCGAGGCTTTCCAGTCGTCTTTCTCCCCGTAGAACAGGTCTTTTTCGTCCGTTCGCGTGTATTGGCCCGTAAGGCTTATATTCGGGAAGAAATCCGCTTTTTCGAACTCAACGCGGTTTTCGGCTCCCGCAAGTTGTTTTTGGGCCTGATACAAATCCCGGCGGTTTGCCATGGCTTTTTCAAATAATTCGGAAACCGGCTCTTCTTCAAATAAAAGTTCTTCAGGCTCCTTAATATTTTCCGGTGCGGATTCAATGCCCATTTCCAGGGCCAGGCGTTCAAGCGCGATGTTATAATCGTTTTTTGCGCGTTCAAGTTCCTCCCTGCTTTGTGCCACCTGCACTTCCGCCCGCAGTACATCCGTACGTGTCGTCACTCCGGCCTCGAATCTGGCCCGGGCTTGTTCAGCCTGCCTGACCGCCCTGTTAAGTGCGGTTTCAGCGATTTCAATGGAGCGATTGGCAAGCAGCGCCTCGTAATATCTTACACTGACCTGGTAGAGGATCTCCTGGATCTGCCTTATATGCCGCAGCCTGGAGCCATCGTAATAATGCCTGGCCATTTCCCTGCCTGACCACACCTTTCCCCACTGGTATATATGCTGATCCAGGTTCAGGGAAAGGGTGCCGTATTCGTAGGGGGTGTTTAATCCTCCGGCCCCTCCTGCACCTGTTGCGGGCATATCGAATTCTTTTTCCCGGGTATAGGCCCCGCGCACGGAAAGCTGGGGATAAAGCGCGGAAGTGGCTGAAGTAATATCATGCTCTGCCTTCCGCATTTCCTGTCTTGAAATCTGGATGTTTTCGTTTTCATCCATCGCGGTCCTGCAGGCCTGCTCAAGGGTAAGCACCCCGTTGTTCTCCGCGGGAGAGGTTTGCGGAAGAAACACGCCGAGAGCAAGAGCGGCTGAGAAAACAAAGCAAAATATGCCCGGTTTTGACATTTTGTATGCTCCTTGCTTAATTGTATTTTTTACCGGATTATGAGGAAGGCTCCAGTGCCCGGCGGCAGAAGGCCACGGCGCTTTCCGTCAAATCCGGCATGTCTGCGGTTTCCATCAGGTTCATGTGGGATATGCCGAAAATCAGGCTGTTTATAACCCGGGCAGTTGCCTCTGTATCCATGCATTCTATGGTTCCATCCTGCTTTCCCTGGGCAAGGCTTTGTTTAATCATATCTGTAAACCGGGTGCGCACTGAATCGATCAGTTTTTTTTCGGGAGTTTCCGCATCTTTTAGATCCGGAAACATCCTGAGGAAAATCAGTATCTGCTGCCTGTGACGCTTGCTGTAGTCTTTGCTGAGCCGTATTGCGGCCTCAATTTTTTCTATGCCGGAATTATAATCCTCAAGGGTCCTGTGCAGCTCGGCAAGATAGACCGAGCCTGACCTGGAAAAAATTTCCCTGATTATCCCCTGTTTGTTTTTGAAATGGTAAAAAAGGGTACCATGGGCAACTCCGGCATTTTCGGCTATTTCGGCGGTAGAGGTTTCCGAGAATCCTTTTTGGGCAAAAAGCCGCGTTGCCGCATCTATTATTGCATTTTTCCTGTCAAATCCCACGAGGGCTCCTTTGGCCGGTTTTAAGGCTTAAGGCGATTCCCGGATGTTTGTTGTCAAAAACTGATTGAGTTGTCAATCAGTTTTTTTGAACCGTGTTCGGCGCAGATGCATTTAAAGACCGGCAGCAGTGCCTATCCGCCGATGGAGACCATGCGGCTGAGATCGCCCGGGCCGCCGTCGCAAATATGATGCCTGCGGGGCTTGTCAGCCACTGCTGCAAGAAACACTTCCGCCAGTTCTTCGTCTGTTGTACCGCTTCTCAGGAGGGTTTTAATATCGGTTGTCTTGTTTGAAAGCAGGCAGGTCCGGATGCGTCCGTCCGCAGTCAGCCTGAGCCGGTTGCATTCTTTGCAGAAATGTTGGCTGACCGCGGTGATAAGGCCGATTTCTCCGGGTGCGCCTTCAAACCGGTATCTTCTGGCAGGCCCGTCGTTTTTCTGCCTTGATACCGGCAGAAGCGGTCCTATGGTTTCGATTCGTCTTCTGATTTCAGGGGCCGCAAGGGAAGGCCCGTTCCGGCCGGATCCACCGCCGAATGGCATCTGCTCTATAAAACGGACGTGAACAGGCATTGAAAAGGTCAATTCTGCAAGCTTTTTCAGTTCATCCTCATTAATGCCCCTCAGGGCCACCACGTTAATTTTCACCGGGGAGAAACCCATTTCCAGGGCCGAGATGATTGCCTCCCAGACCCGGTTAAATGCATTAATACCGGTTATTTCCTTGTATTTGGCGGGATCAAGGGTGTCCAGGCTGATATTGAGCCTGAGAATTCCTATTTTATGGAGGCGGGCAAGGTGGTGTTTAAGTAAAACCCCGTTGGTGGTAAGGGATATGTCGGATAAGCCTTTCATCCCGATGAGTTTTTCCAGGAATTCGCAGCAGCCTTTGCGCACAAAAGGCTCACCGCCTGTTACCCTGACCTTGGTAATGCCCAGGTCCATGCCGACTTTTGTCAGCCTGAGAATCTCTTCGTAGCTCAGAATTGATTCATGGGGCATTTTTTTGAAACGTTTGCCGGGCGAACAATAGATACATCTCAGGTTGCAGCGGTCTGTTATGGAAATGCGCAGGTAGTTGATATGTCTTTTGTAGGCGTCTACAAGTTCTTTTTTTTCAGGTTTTTTCAGCATTTTTCTTCTGTCTCGTGAAATTTTTCGATATATTCCGGCACAGTTATCATGGGAGGGCGTTCATGTCCACTGATACTAAAAATCTCCTCCTTAAATTCCCCGAGGTCTCTTACGTACTGGATAAGCTCTTTACGGGTTTCCTTTTTAAAATCAATAAACCCGAATTTTTCAATCCTGGAAAGAAACGTCTTTAAGATAACAAAAGCCATTTTCCCAAGAGCAGCGGTGTCCTGGTTGCGGTGCACCCTGCGGTCAAGATTCACCTGGGCAATGACATCAAGCCCCTATCTTTCGTATATATCGATGATCATGCTGGTTTCTATTCCGTAACCTATCGGAAAGGGGATGGCTTCAAACAGGTCCCTGTAGCCCGCGTACTCGCCTGAAAGGGGCTGGAGGATCTGGGCAAGCTCGGGGAAAAACAGGGAAAACAGCGGCCGGATAATAAGCTCGGTTACCCTGCCTCCGCCCGCGGGCCGGATCTTTTTATCCTCCGTGGCAATGGGCCGGTCGTAGAATGCCTTTACATACTTTATCCGGTCATATGTAAGAAGAGGCCCCAGCAGGGCATAGGCAAAGCGGTGATGGATATTTTTAATGTCGGCATCCAGATATATTATAATATCTCCCTGGGTGATATACAGGGCTTTCCACAGATTTTCCCCCTTGCCCGTAAAATCAGGCAGATCCGGCAGGATGCGCCTGGATTCATATACCTTGGCTCCGTAGCTGGCTGCTATTTCCATGGTATTGTCCGTGGAGCCCGAGTCCACGACGACAATTTCATCAAGCAGGGGATAGCGGGTCATCAGCTCGGATTTCATGATCACGATTTCCTTGGCAATCGTCTTTTCTTCATTAAGAGTAGGCAGACAAAGGGAAATTTTCAACCTCCTGCGCGCCTTTTCTTCGGCAAGACGCCCGAGGTCGGAAAATTCACTGTGATGGAAAGTATTCTGGCGGATCCAATTATAGTTCATCGCACACACCGCTGTCTATAGCCATCAGCACACCGATGACCTGGGCGATCCCTTTGAACACGGGATCTATTTTCATGGTGGCGTTTTCCGTGTGTATGTTTTTGCCGGAGGTCAGCCCCAGGGTTGCAGCCGGGATCTGTTTTGACAAAAAAACCGAAAGTTCCGATTCGCTTGACTCTGAAAGCGGTGTTAGCCCCAGGCGCTTCATGACCGCCACCGTGGTTTTTACCAGGGGATGCCTGTATCTAAGGGTTGCCGCATTCTGCGTACTTATAACCTCCATTTCCAGATCAACCGAGTGTTCATGGCCCAGGCCGTCGACAATGTCCTGGATTTCATCAAACATTTGCCGGACCATCTCGTCTGAATCGCTTTGGATTTCAAAGCCGAGCTGTGCGTCATAGGCGATAACCCCGTGCTTGAAGCCTCCCTGCATTCTGCCTATGATAACCCTGGAGCGAGGCCTCTGGGGGAGCCTCATGGAAAGAATTTCGTTTATTAGCTCGTTTAAAACCAGTATGGCATTGGGGTGGTATCTGTAATTGCGGCCTTCTGACTGGGGAACCCGGCAGTTGATTTCGCCCCGGATAATACCCTCTGAATAATAGTTTAACCTGCCTATTTTTTCACCTTCCATTATAACCCCGCCGCGTACGGGGCTGCTCCAGTTGTCCAGCGATGGCGCATGCCGGCCAGGTTGCCTTTGCCTATGGACCGGATTACACCGGGCAGCACGATATCTGATTCAAAGCTTAGCCCCAGGGTTTTTAATATTACCGGCAAAGAGGCCAGCACCCCCGCGCTGACGGTGTTGTCCAGATCTTCGTCAAATGCCGTATCCAGGTGACCCACGGCAAATATTGGCGGGGTGGCGCCATTGGAAGTTCCCTTGATGATTCCGATAGGGTTGCCGAAATCATCTGTGGTGCATTCGTCGGCCTGTCCGTCGGCCAGTCGGTTTAAAAACAGTTCAGCCCTTGCTCCCTCGGCGAATGTGGGCGCAGGGGTCTGGCCGAGAAGTATTATATTCGATATTATGACTTCCTTTATTGAGCGCAGATGGTCTTCTATAGAGGGCAGATTTTCCAGAATATGTTCGATTCGGTTTCCCATAAAAGCCGGTAATTGGTATGCTTTTTATTCAAAACAGTTTTATACTGTTTGTTTGATGAAATTTCAAGCCTGATTAAATATAGAAGGACATCCGGAGTGTGCTACATATTTTGAGATCGTGGTCATATTGACAATCTGTCAATGCTGTATTAAACATTGATGGATTCGTAAAAAGTCGAGTTTCTCGCTCCGTGACCATATTAATACTTTTATTAAAATACTCGGGGAAGACCCTTATGGGCAATATTCATTTACAGGAGCGCCGGCAGTTTGAAGCGCTTTTCAGGCAGGAACAGATCGATTCTCTTGATCAGCGGATAGCCGTGCTCGATGCTTTCCTCCAGACAGAACAGCACGTGACGCCGCGGCAGCTTCAGTCTGTTCTTCAAAAGCAGGGCTACACTTTCGGTCTCGATTTTATAGAAGAGACCCTGGAGCTGATGTGCCGCTACGGGTTCGCCCAGAAAAACCGTTTCAAAAACGGCGATTCCCTCTATGAGCACAGGCACCTGGGGCAGCACCATGATCACATGATCTGTACAAAATGCGGACGCATCATTGAGTTCGAGGATTCCGGGCTGGAGGATCTGCAGATGGAGGTTGCCCGCAGCCACGGATTTCACATGCTCCAGCACAGAATGGAAATATACGGAATATGCAATCAGTGCTTAAGCGAGCGTGTCCGCAAGCTGCCCCTGACCTCGGCAAAGACCGGAGAGCGGGTTGTCATCAGCGAGCTTTCCGGCGGCACAAGCTCGAGGCTTAGGCTTATGAGCATGGGACTGCGCGTTGGCGACGAACTCGAAATTATTACCAATTACGGCAAAGGCCAGATGGTTGTCGCTGCGGGAAATCAGCGTTATGTTCTTGGCAGAGGGCTTGCCCGGAAAATAATTGTGGGGCCCGCAACAAATGGAAAAACCTGAGGCAATGCTCTTAAGCCAGATGAAAGAAGGCCAGTCAGGCCGTATAGTTTCCGTGAACGGAGATATGCGGTTAAGACGCCGCATACTTGAAATGGGTCTTACCAGGGGAACAGAGTTTTATATAGAAAAATATGCACCGCTGCGCGACCCTATGGAGCTGACCATAAAAGGCGTGCACCTGTCCCTTAGGGTCAGCGAGGCCGCTGTAATCACTGTTGAGCCGCTGGAGCTCACCCATGGATAAAAAACGGCTCAGAATTGCGCTTACCGGCAACCCCAATTCAGGCAAAACCACGATTTTCAATCACCTGACAGGCACCCGCCAGAAAGTGGGCAACTGGCCCGGAGTGACGGTTGAGAAAAAAGAAGGCGACATAGAAAAGTCCGGGTTTGGTTTAAAAATCATCGATCTGCCGGGCACCTACAGTCTGACCCCGTTTTCCATTGAAGAAATCGTTGCCAGGGATTTCATCCTGGAAGAAAATCCGGACGTGGTAATAGATATTATTGACGCCTCCAACCTGGAGCGCAGCCTGTATCTTGCCAATCAGCTACGTGAGCTGGACTGTAAAGTGGTCTTTGCCCTGAACATGGCCGACCTTGCCGAATCAAGGGGTTACAGGATAGACGGGGAAAAGCTTTCGGAGCTTCTCGGGGTTCCCGTGGTCTTTACCGTAGGCAATAAGGGGAAGGGAATTGATGAGATGCTTAAGATCGCCGTGGAGCATGCGGTGTCCGGGCAGGGCATTCCCGAAACCCGAAAAGTTCGCTACAGCAAGGATATTGAAAACGCCATATCCGAGCTGCGGCAATTGTTAGAGGAAGAGACCGGTCCGGAATTCCCGTATAACCGGCGCTGGACGGTTATTAAACTGATAGAGGACGACGCGGTTGTAAAGCGCAGGCTCGGTCAGATCCTGGGGGATTCAGGCGGGGAGCTCCTGGAAATGGCACAGCAGCTCCGGGCGCGGTTGTTTGAGCTTTTTAATGAAGAGCCCGAAATCGTGATGACAGATGAACGCTACGGGTTTATCGAGGGCATTATCAGGGAGGTGGTTACCGCATCAAAGCGCAGGCGGGTCGATATTTCAAGAAATATAGACCTTGTTCTGACAAACAGATTTCTGGGATTTCCGATATTTATTTTTTTTATCTGGGCAATGTTTCAGCTTACGTTTACCCTGGGCGCCTATCCCATGGAATGGCTTGAGCAGGGCGTTTCATGGCTTTCCTCGGGACTCGGCGCCGTGGTTCCGCCCGGGATTTTCAGGGAATTTCTGCTCGACGGCGTGATTGCCGGGGTGGGCAGCGTGATCGTTTTTTTGCCCAATATCCTGCTGCTTTTTTTCTGTATCGCCCTTTTCGAGGACACCGGCTACATGGCAAGGGCCGCTTTTTTAATGGACCGGATCATGCATCTTATAGGTCTTCACGGGAAATCCTTCATACCGATGCTGATGGGCTTTGGATGCAATGTCCCGGCCATTATGGCCGCACGCACACTGGAGAGCAGAAAGGACCGGATCCTTACGGTGCTTATCACCCCGTTTATGTCCTGCTCGGCAAGGCTGCCTGTATACATAGTGCTGGCGGGCACTTTTTTTGCCGCACATGCGGGAACCGTGATTTTTATGCTTTATCTGGCAGGAATTGCCGCCGCCATTTTAACGGGCAGACTGTTTCGAAGTTTTTTGTTTAAAGGCGAGGATGCGCCGTTTGTAATGGAGCTCCCGCCGTATCGTATGCCCATGGTAAAAAGCCTGCTGATTCACATGTGGGACCGGGCCAAGATGTTTTTAAAGAAAATGGGCGGCGTGATCCTGGTGGGCTCTGTAATAATCTGGGTGCTGTCGGCTTACCCTAAAGATATAGACTATTCGGTTGATTATGAGGCCAGGATAGACAAAGCCATGCAGACCTATGATAAGCAACAGGAAGCTGCTTTGCCGGAAGAGGCAGAAAGGCTTGCAGAGCAGCGTTCTGAGAAGATTGACGAGCTGATCCGCGCCCGGCGGGTGGAGCACGCTGAAAAATCGTATCTGGGGAAAATCGGGCGGGTTATATCTCCTGTTTTTAAGCCCCTTGGAATAGACTGGCGCGGCAGCGTGGCCATACTTACAGGTTTTGTGGCAAAGGAGGTGGTGGTAAGCACCATGGGGGTGTTATATGCCGTGGAGGGGGAGACAGAATCAGAGGCCCTGCGCAGCGCACTGCGTAATTCGGATATAACCCCTGCGGCCGCCCTTGCCATGATGGTATTTGTGCTTCTCTATATTCCCTGTATCGCTGCTGTGACCGCAATTGCCCGGGAGACAGGTTCGGTTAGGTGGGCTTTTTTAAGCGTAGGCTATACCACCGGCGTGGCCTGGCTTGCGGCTTTTGTCGTGTATCAGGGTGCGCGGTTTTTTTGAGATATTTCTCAAAATCCTTGCATACCTGCCGAACAATAGGTTATGGATGGACTTGAAAGCAAATCATAAAATGAAAATTAAAGACGATGTCAGGATTGGAGCCGGTTATGGCACAGTATAACGTATATTTTCTTCCGCACGAAAAAAAGATCACCGTGGACGAAGGTGAAACCATTATCCGGGCCGCCATGGACGCGGGCGTTCATATAAATGCTTCCTGCGGCGGCGAAGGGGTCTGCGGCAAATGCCGGGTTTTAATAGAAGACGGTGAGGTGGGTGAGGGCATCTCCGAGATGCTGAGCAAGGAAGATATTGAGAATGGCTACCGTCTTGCCTGCCTTTCAAAGGTCAAAAGCGATTTGACCGTGCGGATCCCCACGGAATCCTCCATTGACGCAAAATTCCTGAATCTTCAGGCCACCCCCCGAAAAACAGCCCGCATCAAGCAGCTCAACCTTGAAGATTTAAAGGAGAAGGGCCTTTTTGTGCCTCCTGTGGAAAAAATCTTCGTTGAAATGCCGGTTCCGGATAGCGCGGATAACGAGGCGGACGTGACACGCCTGGTCGGCGCTTTAAAGCGTGATCACGGAGAGCACCGCATGGAGTTCGATCTTTCGGTAATCCGCAAGGTTCCGGATGTTGCCAGGGAGGCGGACTTTAAGGTTACTGCAAATATTGCAAGACCGGTTCGCGAAGACGGCAAAAACAGGATAATAAACATTGAAGCCGGCGACACGACTGATCATAACTACGCCATTGCAGTGGACATAGGCACCACGACCATCTACGGCCAGGTTATAGACCTGATTTCAGGAGAAGTGCTTGCACAGTACGGCGACTTTAACGCGCAGATCAGCTACGGAGAGGATATAATCAGCCGGATAGTTTATGCAGAGAAAAAAGGCGGCCTGGAAAAGCTTCACTCCCTGGCTATTTCCACCGTCAACAAGGTGATTTCAAAAATTGTAAAAAAATCGGGGATTGACATTGACGAAATCTCCACGATTACATTTTCCGGCAACACCACAATGACTCAGTTGTTTTTAAATGTGAACCCCAGATACATAAGGCGTTCGCCATACGTGCCCGCGGCAAACATTTATCCGCCCTTCAAGGCCGTGGAGATAGGCCTTGAGCTGTCCGACCATGTCACTGCCCTGGTATATCCCCAGGTATCGAGCTATGTCGGCGGCGATATAGTCGCCGGGGTAATGGGGTCGGGAATGTATAATGACGAAGAAGTTACCCTGTACATGGATATAGGGACAAACGCTGAAGTGGTTATAGGCAATAAGGACTGGATGGTCTGTGCCGCCTGCTCGGCCGGCCCTGCTTTTGAGGGCGGCGGCATAAAGTTCGGCATGAGGGCGGCGGAAGGGGCTATAGAGGATTTTTCAATAGATCCCGCAACCCTGGAGCCGATGAATGTAACAATAGGAAACGTCCGGCCCATTGGAATCTGCGGAAGCGGCCTGATTACAACTGTTGCGGTTATGTTTGAAATGGGCATAATCGACAACAGGGGCAAATTCAACAGGGATCTCGACACCCCCAGGCTAAGGGAGGTGGACGGCGTCTATGAATTCGTACTGGCCTGGAAAGATGTTACCGGCATAGACAGGGATGTAGTTCTCTCGGAAATCGACATTGACAATTTAATCCGCGCCAAAGGGGCAATTTACAGCGGGTGCATGACACTTCTGTCGGAAGTGGGGCTTTCAATCCATGATCTGGACCGCATTATCATGGCGGGCGGCTTCGGAAGTTATATTGATCTTGAAAAAACCATGACCATAGGACTTTTGCCCGAAATCGACCCTGAGAAGGTCACTTTTATCGGAAACGGCTCCCTGATGGGAGCCAGGATGAGCGCTCTTACCAACAGTATAAGAAGAGATGTTGTTGCTACCCTGAAGAAAATGACTAATTTCGAACTCTCCGAAACCAAGTCTTTCATGGACAATTATGTGGCCGCTCTTTTTCTGCCTCATACCGAGCAGAACCTGTTTCCGAAATTAAAGGCACGGCTCGAAGAACGAAAACGCCAAATGCAGCAGTAGAAGGGATTTTTCAGAGCCCGGGTTCGCCAATCAAAAAAGCGTATCTATAATTATTGACAAAACATATTTTTTTGATATTAAAATCACCTTTTATATCTGTATTTTTGGATAAAGACACGTGTGCACTTTCCAGGGATATTGAGCAGGGATACCGCATCAACTGAAATCGAATAATAATAAGGAGGTAACATTGGGCTTCGAAATTTACAAGGAAACCTATGCAGGACAGATCAGGCCTATCACCCTCGGCAAGGGCGACAAAGCCGTGACTGTCGGTGGTGAAAGCGGTCTCCCGGTTTATACATTTGAAGGGGAGATGCCCAATAAGCCCAGGATCGCAATGGAAATCTGGGACATGGAGCCGCCCGACTGGTCTGAGGCGGCAAAAAAGCCCTTTGAGAATGTTTTGTCGGATCCTGCCGCATGGGCAAAAAAATGCGTGGAAGAATACGGCGCGGAAATGATAGTTCTTCAGCTCAAAAGCGCCGATCCCAACGGAAATGATGCAAGCCCGGACGAAGTTGCCGAAAACGTAAAAAAGGTTCTCGGCGCAATTGACGTGCCCTTGATTCTATGGGGTACCGCCAATGTTCAGAAGGACGAGGAGGTCTTAAAAAAGGTTGCCGAGGTCTGCGACGGAGAAAACCTTGTTCTTGCACCGGTGGAAGACGACAATCACAAGGGAGTGGGCGCAGCAGCAATGGCATACAGCCATACAGTGGGTGCATCGTCTCCCATTGATGTTAACCTTGCAAAACAGGTAAACATTCTGCTTGAAAATCTCGGTGTTCCAACAGACCATATCATTATCGATCCCACCACGGGCGGCCTCGGCTACGGAATGGAATACTCCTATTCTGTTATGGAGAGAATCAAGATGGCCGCGCTTCTCCAGGGCGATGACAAGCTTCAGTATCCGATAATAAGTAACCTCGGAAACGAAGTCTGGCGATGCAAGGAAGCAAACCAGACTGCAGACGATGCTCCCGAGCTTGGCGACCCTGAAAGACGCGGGATTCTCATGGAGGCCGTGGGAGCCGTATGCTACCTGATGGCGGGCTCGGATATTCTTATCATGAGGCATCCGGAATCCATACGGCTGGTAAAAAGCTTCATAGAACTGGTTATGGATGGCGGATCCGCCCAGGATATTGCCCCGATTAACAAGCAGCTTGAAGATGTTGATATAGATTTTGCCGCCATGGCCCCCGAGCCTGACCTTACGATCGAGGAGGAAAAGAAGGCCGCTGCCAAGAAGGAGCAAAAGAAGGCCGAACCCAAGAAGGAGGAAAAGAAGGCGGCTCCCAAGAAGAAAGAGGCCAAGAAAGAAGAGCCCAAGAAGAAAGAGAAAAAGGCCGAGCCCGAGAAAGAAGAAAAGAAGAAAGAGGAGGCTAAGCCTGCGGCAGAGGAAAAGGCCGTAAAGCCCGAAGAAGACGAGGCCGCAAAGGCCAAGGCTGAAGAAGAGGCTAAGGCCAAGGCAGAGGAAGAGGCCAAGAAAAAGGCAGAAGAGGAAAAGAAGGCCAAAGAAGAAGCCGAGAAAAAGAAGAAGCAAGAAGAGGAGCAAAAGAAGAAAGAAGAGCAAGAGGCTAAAAAACAGGCTGCTGCAGAAGAAAAGGCAAAGCGCGAGCAAGAAGAAAGAAAGCTTCGCGAAAAACGCGCCAAGGAGCGCGAGGAGCTTGAAAAGAAGCGCCAGGCAGCAAGGCAGCAGCAGGCCGGGACACTTACTCCGGCCAAGGAGCAGAACTCCGAGCTCGATAAAATAGTTGAAAGACTCGACCGGATTCACAGGAGAGTCTGAATATAAATAAGGCTTTAAACAAATGGCATAAAAAACTCTTTTGCAAACAGGCACCATAGGGGGTTTTAGCCAGCAAGAGCGAAAGACGGATTTGCCGAATATTAAAAGAAACAGGAGGAGGAACCTCTGATGGCAGAAGAAAAAGAGAAAAAAGCAGCCCCGAAAAAAGAAAAAGTGGCTGATCCAAAAGCGGCGACAATAGATCCCGCATCTCAGGAGATGATCGCGCGCGCGCAGAAGCTGGGTGTTGATACCATATTTGACCGCGCCGAAAGCATGAAACCTTGCAACATCGGCGCCCAGGGCACCTGCTGCAAGAACTGCGGAATGGGACCGTGCAGACTGCCGCTGCCCAAGAGCGGCATCGAAGGCGAAGATACCAGAAAAGGCCTTTGCGGCGCAACAGCCAACACGATTGCCGCCAGAAATTTTATCCGGATGATTGCAGGTGGTGCGGCGGCTCACTCTGACCATGGCCGCAGCGTGGCCGAGGTTTTCCTTTCAACAGCACGCAAGGAAAACGAGGACTATCAAATTAAGGATAAGTTCAAGCTGATCCAGGTTGCAGAAGCTCTGGGCGTGGCAACCACCGTGGAGGTTGACGGGGAGACAAAGGACCGGGATCTTGATGAAATTGCGGTTGAAGTGGGCGAAGTCGCCATGGCTGAATGGGGCAAACCAGAGGGTGAAATGCTTTATCTGAAGCGCGCCCCGCAGCCCCTTTATGAAAAATGGGAAAAGCATGGCGTCAAACCCAGAAACGTTGACAGGGAAATTGTTGAAATCATGCACAGGA
Organism: Desulfobacteraceae bacterium; assembly: GCA_021737565.1. GTDB lineage: Bacteria > Desulfobacterota > Desulfobacteria > Desulfobacterales > Desulfosalsimonadaceae > Desulfosalsimonas. The sequence continues at coordinate 28,764 of JAIPDS010000014.1, forward strand.
CCCACATGGGTGTTGACCAGGACTACAAAAATCTTATGCGCCAGGGCGCCCGGGCCGCGCTGGCAGACGGCTGGGGCGGCTCCATGCTGGCAACAGATCTGCAGGACATACTCTTCGGCACCCCCTATCCCCTACAGTCCGAAGCCAATCTGGGAGTGATGAAGGAGGACCATGTAAACGTTATCGTGCACGGCCATGAGCCTGTGCTCTCTGAGATGATCGTGGCTGCGGCCCAGTCCAAGGAGATGCTCGATTACGCAAAGGAAAAGGGCGCCAAGGGGATTCAGCTGGGTGGCATATGCTGTACTGCAAACGAAATCCTGCAGCGCCACGGAATCCCGCCTGCAGGCACATTTCTGCAGCAGGAGCTGGCCATTATAACCGGGGCATGCGATGCCATGGTGGTCGATGTGCAGTGCATCTTCCAAAACCTGGCAAATGTGGCCAAATGCTTTCATACCAAGCTGGTCACCACTCATCCCATTGCCAAGATGGAGCAGGACAACGTCATTCATATAGAGTTTGACGAGCACCATGCCATGGAAGACGCCAAGCGCATTGTCAAGATGGCTATTGACAATTTTGAAAACCGCGGCTCCGAGGTAATGATCCCCAAGCAGAAGGCAACCCAGATAGCAGGATTCGGTGTTGAATCGATCCAGTATCACCTGGGAGGCACATTCCGCGGCGATTACTACACATTAAACGACAACATTATAAACGGCAGAATTCGCGGCATTGCAGGCGTGGTAGGCTGCAATAATGCCCGGACCAGGCATAACGAGGGCCACATCGCGGTGGTAAAGGAACTTATCAAGAACGACGTGATAGTTTTGACCACCGGATGCAACGGAATTGCCTGCGCCATGGAAGGCCTGCTTACGCCCGAAACAGCCGGCGTTTTCTGCGGCGCGGGACTGGCAGAGGTCTGCGAGACAGTTGGTATACCGCCTGTTCTGCACATGGGGTCATGTGTGGACAACAGCAGAATTCTTCTTGCGGCAACAGAAGTGGTAAAAGCCGGCGGGCTTGGCAATGATATTTCAGAGTTGCCTGCAGCAGGGAGCGCTCCTGAATGGATGAGTGAGAAAGCCATTTCCATCGGTCAGTATTTTGTTTCCTCGGGCGTATACACGGTGTTCGGGGTCAACTTCCCGACCAGCGGCGCGCCGGTCTTCCAGGATTATCTTTTCAAGGAGATGGAAAAACTTTACGGCGGGAAATGGGATTACGAGCCCGATCCGATTGAGCATGCCAGAAAAATGATCGCCCATATTGACGCAAAGCGCAAGGCTCTTGGAATTGACAAGGCCCGCGAGCGAGTGCTCATGGATATGGCCGACCGCCAGAAGCTCGAAGCATAAGGTTATATGAATAAGTAAAATAAAATCCTCAACGAAGGAGGACAGTATGTCAAAAATGATCGCATTTGCCGCCATTCAGGGCGGCTATAAAGTGGTTTCCCAGGCGGAGGGCGAGCTTGACAAGGCGCTTCGCTCCTATGACGCCTCCACCAAGGTGGAATTTCCCAACACAGGATATTTTCTGCCTGTTATTTATTCCCTGACCGGTATGAAGGTTGAAACCCTGGAGGATATGAAAAAGCCCCTGGAGTTTGCGCGCAAGCTGCTTCCGCCTCATATAAAGGGCAAGAATAATCTGCCGTACCTCGGCCCCCTTCTGGATGCCGGCATGGCAGCCATCCTTGCCTACGAGATCAAGGAAGGTATAAGGACGGTAACAGATCCCGAGTTTTATTATCCCTACGAGGACCCGGATCTGGAAAACGGCAAGATCTGGCTGGGTCCCGCAGATGATATTATCCTGAGAAAACGCGGCGTGGAGTTTGTTGACGGATCTGCGCCTGGTTTTGCAGCTATTGTGGGCGCGGTACCGGATCCTGAGACCGCAAAGATGATAGTAGAGGAGTATCAGAAGCGCAACCTCTATATTTTCTGCGCGGCCAGGCATCGCGGAATCTCCATAATTGACCAGCTCATGGAGGCCGATGTCCAGATCGGGTGGAACACCCGCATCGTGCCCTTCGGACCGGACATCTCCTCGGCCGTATTTGCACTGGGCTTTGCCAACAGGGCTGCCATGGCATTCGGCGGTGTTCAGCCCGGCGACTACAAGAAGATTCTTCTTTACAACAAGAACCGGATCTTTGCATTTGTCAACGCCCTTGGCGATATAGGCACTGAATGGGGCGTGGCCGCGGCAGGCTGTGTCAACTGGGGATTTCCGACAATTGCGGATACCGATATTCCCGAAATTCTGCCCACTGGAATCTGCACCTACGAGCACGTGGTCGCAAACGTGCCGCATGACGAGATAGTACAGAAATCGGTCGAGGTGCGCGGCCTTAAGGTGCAGGTATCCGAGATAGACATTCCCTGTTCCTTCGGCCCGGCCTACGAGGGTGAGCGGGTTCGCGGCAAGGACCTGCATTCCCAGATGGGCGGCGGTAAGACCCAGTGCACCGAGCTTGCCAAGATGGCGGAAATGAAGGAGATCGAGGACGGCAAGGTGGATGTCGTTGGCAAGGATATCCCGGATATCAGCGAAGGCGACACCCTGCCTCTGGGCATATACGTCCAGATTGCCGGCCGCGAATTTGAGACCGATTTCGAGCCCATCCTGGAGCGCCAGATCCATCACCTTATAAATTACATCCAGGGAGTAATGCACATAGGCCAGCGCGACATTTCCTGGATACGGGTGAGCAAGGCAGCCGTGGAAAAAGGTTTCACATTAAAGGATATAGGGGTTGTCCTTCATGCCAAGATGCACCAGGATTTCGGCAAGGTGCTTGATAAGGTCCAGGTAACCCTGTATACCAACAAGGACGATGTGGATAAACTCACCGAGCGTGCCAGGGCCGAGTATAAGCATCGCGACGAGCGGGTTGAGAACATGAGGGACGAGGATGTGGAGATTTACTACTCCTGCACACTGTGCCAGTCATTTGCCCCGAATCACGTCTGTTCGGTATCACCTGAACGTACCGGACTTTGCGGCGCATACAACTGGATGGACTGCAAGGCATCCTACGAAATCAACCCCACCGGCCCCAACCAGCCGATTAAAAAGGGCGAGACAAAGGATCCGAGGCTGGGGCGCTGGAAGGGCGTTGACGAGTTTGTCAAGCAGGCTTCGCGCGGTGCGATTGAAGGCTATAACTTCTATTCAATAGTTCACGAGCCCATGACGACCTGCGGCTGCTGTGAATGCATAGCTGCGGTGCTGCCGAGCTGCAACGGAGTGATGACAGTCAACCGGGAATATACCGGTGATACTCCCTGCGGAATGAAGTTTACCACCCTGGCCGGAACGGCCGGCGGCGGTGCCATGACTCCGGGTTTTGTCGGGCACTCCAAGTTTAACATCACCCAGCGCAAGTTCATCCGCGGCGATGGTCCTCCTGAAATGGACGAGGGTGGTATACTCCGGATGGTCTGGATGCCCAAGATGCTCAAGGAGGAGATCAAGGACAGGATCGATTCCCGGGCAAAGGAACTCGGGGTCCCGGACTTCTATGATAAGATCGCAGACGAGACAGTGGGCACCACAGAAGAGGAGATCCTGGATTTTCTCAAGGAAAAGGATCATCCGGCGCTCAAGCTGGAATCCATTGTGGGCTGATGTCAGCAGGAAAAAGCGGTCCGGGTGCCGGTTTCCGGCCCCGGGCCGATAACAGGGTTAATTTTGATACAGCGTAAAACGAGGAGAAAAAAATGGCACTAACCGGAATTCAGATATTTAAACTCCTGCCGCAGACCAACTGCAAGGAATGCGGGTATCCCACGTGTCTTGCCTTTGCAATGAACCTTGCTTCCGGGAAAGCCGAACTCGACAGTTGCCCGTACGTTTCAGACGAGGCGCGCGAGCAGCTTGCAGAGGCGTCGGCCCCGCCCATTCTACCGGTTCAGATCGGCAAGGGTGTTCGTGCAAGAACCGTGGGAGGTGAGACGGTTCAGTACAGGCATGAAAAAACCTTTTTCAATCCAACCGCCCTGGCTGCAAAGATCAGCTCGGACATGGATGAAAAAGAGATGGAACAAAAACTAAAGACATGGAATGCTTTCCAGTTCGAGCGCGTTGGCTATAACCTGCGCCCCGAACTGGTGGCCTTAGAGGATGCAAACGGGGACAAGGACGCATTTGCATCAAAGGCCAAAAAGATTGCCGAGACCTCGGAGTTTAATCTCATTCTCATGTCTGAGAATATAGATGTGATGAAAGCCGGGGTGGAGGCTTGCAAGTTTAAAAATCCCCTGATTTATGCGGCAACCAAGGACAATTTCGACGATTTTTCAGCGCTTGCAAAGGAAAACGACCTTCCGCTGACCATAAAGGCCGACTCGGTTGAAGGCCTTATGGAAATGACCGACAAGCTGCGCAACGACGGATTCAAGAAGATGGTTATTGATCCGGGCTCAAGGGATGTCAAGCAGGCTTACGAAGACCAGGTGCACATAAGGCGGGCGGCGCTGAAGCTGACCAACCGTGCCGTGGGTTATCCCACTATTGCTTTTCCCTGTGAAATGGCTTCCAACCTGGATGCCGAAACCGTGCTTGCAGCAATGTTTATCGCAAAGTACGGTGCCATAACAGTGATGTCGGATTTTTCAAGCGAGAGCCTGTTTTCGCTTCTTTTGGAGCGGTTAAACATTTTCACCGACCCGCAGCGGCCCATGACGGTTGTAGAGGACATCTACCCCATAGGCAACCCGGGCGAGAATTCGCCGGTCCTGGTCACCACAAACTTTGCCCTGACCTACTTTATTGTTTCCGGAGAGATCGAGGGCAGCAAGGTGCCGGCATGGCTTCTTGTAAAGGACACGGAAGGTCTGTCAGTGCTCACGGCCTGGGCTGCAGGCAAGTTTGCCGGCGATGATGTGGGAATGTTTGTAAAGAAATGCGGGATCGCAGACAAGGTCAAGAACAAGGAGCTCATCATTCCGGGTTATGCCGCTGCAATTGCAGGTGAAATAGAAGAGGAGCTTCCGGACTGGACAGTTACTGTCGGGCCGCGGGAAGCCCCGCATCTGCCGGCTTTCCTGAAGCAGAAGTAATAAACTTACGGCGCGGCGCCGGTCTGTAAGACGAGTTGCGGCGCCGCATCAACAAAGGGAGGTTCTCCATGCTGTTAATAGGCGAGAGTTTAAACGTGATGTCCAAAAAAGTGGGAAAGGCTCTAAAAGAGCGCGATCCAGGGCCGATTCAGGAAGAAGCCAAGCTTCAGAAGGAAAAGGGGATGGATTACATAGACATCAACCTGGGCCCGGCAAAAAAAGACGGTGCCGAGTTGATGCCCTGGGTTGTAAAGACCGTGCAGGAGGTCGTGGATCTGCCCCTGGCCCTTGATACCTCCAACATTGAAGCAATTGAAGAGGGGCTTAAGGTTTACAAGGAAACAGCGCAGCCGCCCCTTATTAATTCGATCATGTGCCGGCCCGAGCGGTATGAAAAAATGCTGCCCGTAGCCGCGGAATACAATGCTGATTTTATCGCCCTGATGTGGGGGCCGGAGGGCCTGCCGCGGGATGAAAATGAAAGGGCGGCGTTGTGCGTCGAACTGACGTATGCGGCAAACGAGGCCGGAATCGAAAACGAGAGCATCTGGGTGGACGGTATTGTAACTCCTGTTAATATCCAGCAGGATCAGCTGGTATGCCTGATGAATTTCTATCAGATGCTCCAGGACATTGCCCCGGGTGCAAAAAGCACATGCGGCCTGTCAAATATTTCAAACGGTCCCCCGGCTCATCTGCGCCCCATATTGAATCAAACCTACATGGTTATGCTGCAGCGCCATGGACTGTATTCGGTGATATCCGATCCCCTTGATGAAAAGCTTACGGCAATTGCCAAGGACCAGCATCCCGAGATAGTTGATGTGATCCACAAGGCCATGGACGGGCAAACCGATGCAAGCGAGCATCCAAAGGAGCTTGCCGACTATGTAAAGACAGTGGACGTGATTCTTGGACGCAAACTTTATTCAGATTCCTGGCTGGAGCTGTAGTTTTAAGCAAACAATTCGGACACAAGCAAAAAGCCCCTGACTCCTCGCCGGAGCGGGGCTTTTTTGTGCCGGCAATCCTTTATACCAGATAAGAGCCGGCCCGCTGCCGGAAGCGGTTTTTATGATATTGATTTCAGGCCGTATCTCCTGTATACAGGGGTATAAACATATTCCGGCCAGCCTGAATGAAAGCGGCTTTTATATGAATAAAACCATTTATATCATATTTGTATTGTTGCTCGTGGTTTTTGTGGCCTGTGCCCCGAAAAAGCCGGTTAAAGAGCCCGGGATACCAGGCAGGGGACTTTTCGGGGAGGCAGAGAGCAAATACGAGCAGTCCGAGTATCCAGAGGCGCTTAAACTTTACCGGCAATACGTGGAGCAATACCCGGATACCGCCCTGACCCCGGCTGCCTACTTAAAGCTTGCAATGAGCCATGCCGAACTGGGGAATTTTGACCAGGCGCGAAAAATTTACGCACTGGTTATAGAACGTTATCCTGATACCTCGTATGCGGGACAAAGCAGAATAAAAATCCTTGAATCCTATGAGGCCCAGGGGCGCTTCAAGGATGTAATCGGGTATCGGGAGAAAATACCCGATGAAAAACTGGATCAGGGACTGCGCACGCGGGCCGATCTTCTGGCGGGAAAGGCCTACATGGCCCTTGGGCAGTTTCGCAGTGCCTATAACTTTTTAGCCGATGCCTACAGGGAGGCTGGCCCCGAAACCCGTCCGGAACTGGCGGGCCGGCTTCTTGCGGCAATATCCGCACTTGATCCGGAATTTATAACGTCCGAAGTCAAAAGGCTTGACAAGGAGCCGCCTGCCGGGCTCTTGATATACAAGCAGGGACTGGATTTTATATCCGGGAGCCGGCTCGGCGAGGCATTATCCGTATTCAGGCGTTTCCTGGAAGATTTTCCTGAGCACCCACTGGCCGGGCATGTGAAAGAGCAGATAAGCTCACTGGAATCGGCCGCCTTTTTTAAAGGGCATACCATAGGGTGCGTGCTTCCCCTTACCGGGAAATACAGCAGTTTCGGACGGCAGGCTCTGCGGGGCATGGAACTGGCATTGATGGATGCCTCGGAGACAATGGAGGTTGATCCCCCGTTTAAACTGCTGGTCCGGGACTCGGCCTCTGACCCTGAAACAGCGGCCAGGGCTGTTGAAGAACTTGCCAAAGAGCGGGTGGCTGCGGTAGTTGGTCCTATTGAAGCCTTTGATAAAGCTGCTGAGGCAGCCCAGAAAGCAGGCATCCCCATTATATTTATGTCCCAGCAGGCCGATATAGTTGAGATCGGCGAGTATGTTTTTCAAAATTTCCTTACGCCTGAAATGCAGGTTGAGGCCATTGCGGACTATGCCGCGGGCAAGCTTGGATGCAGACGTTTTGCGGTTTTATATCCTGATGAACCTTATGGAGAGGCCTTTCTGCACCTTTTCTGGGACAAGCTGTTAGAGAATAATGCCACTCTTGTTGGTGCGGAGTCATATAACCCTGGGCATACAGATTTTGCAGAGCCGATTAAAAAGCTGACGGGTCTTTATTATGACCTGCCGGAAGATCTGAAGATCGATCCAATCCCTCCGGCCCAAGCCGAGGCGCTGCTTGAGGCACTCGGGGTAAAGGGCAGACCTTTTCCGGGCGATCTTTTTCCTGAACTCGAAGATTCCCTGTCGGATCATTATGATTTTCGTTTTCCCGACGAGCGGATGATAGAGAAGCAAGAGCCCATAGTGGACTTTGAAGCGCTTTTCATCCCGGATTCTCCGGATAAGGCGGGTTTGATAATTCCCCAGCTTCGCTACTACGACATTAAAGACATTCATCTGCTCGGCACCAATCTCTGGCACTCGGAAAAGCTGATTGAAATTGCGGGTGATCAGATTCAAAGCGCGGTTATACCCGAAATATTTTTCGCCCAAAGCCGGCGGCGGCAGGTGCGGGAATTTGTGGGCAGATTCGAGTCGATATATGAATACAAGCCCGCCTTCCTGGAGGCTGTAGGCTATGATACCGCAATGATCCTTTTTAAGCAGATATCGGATGAAAATGTTTCCACCCGGCCTGCGCTCAGGTATTCACTCGTGCTGATGCCCCCTTACGAGGGGCTTACCGGCGGGACAGAATTCCGCCAAAGCGGCCATGCTGATAAGACTCTGTATCTTTTGAATATATACCATGGCCGGTTCGTTGAACTCAGCCGATAGACAGCAAATCAATTTTTTCAGCCGTTGACAAGGCTGCCCTGTCCGGTGGCTTCCAGCGCGGTCTGCCACAGCTTGCCCCCGGGATCTACCTGTTTCCTTTTACCCGCTGTAAGAGGCACAGGCACGTGAACGAAGTAGTCGTTCCAGTGGCCTATTATCATGTTTGTTTTGCCTGCCATTCCGGCATGCACGGCATCACGTCCAAGGAACGTGCAGAAGACGTGATCGTTGGAATTGGCCGGAAGGCTTCGGATCATATAGCTTGGGTCTATATATTTCAGAGATATCTCGATGTTTTTTTCTGCAAAATAGCTCTGGATCCTCTCTTTTAGAAATAGTCCGATATCATGGAGCTTGATGTTGCCCGAAGGATCGTATTCTTTTTTTTCTGATTCGAAAAATTTCTGCCCGGCTCCTTCGGCAAGAAGTATCACCGCATGCTTTCTTAAAGACAGGCGCTCTTCAAGCTTTGCCAGCAGCCCGTTTTCACCTTCAAGGTCAAAGTCGATTTCCGGAATCAGCACGAAATTGACATCCTGCTGTGCCAGGGTGGCCGTGGCGGCAATAAATCCCGAATAACGCCCCATGAGTTTAATCAGGCCTATTCCGTTTGGATATCCTTCGGCTTCCTTGTGGGCCCCTTTTATGGCTTCTGTTGATACGTCAACCGCGGTATCAAAGCCGAAAGATTTTGCTACCATGTGGATATCATTGTCAATGGTTTTGGGGATGCCTATTACGCTTATTTTCAAGTCCCTTTCACGTATTAAGGCTTCTATCCTTGATGCTGCCATCAGGGTCCCGTCCCCTCCGATCATGAAAATGATCCCCACATTCATGCGTTCCAGGCAATCCACTATGGCTCCTATGTCCTGGGGACCGCGAGAGGAGCCCAGGATTGATCCCCCCATTTCATGGATATGCACAACATTTGCCGGGCTCAGCTCCATTACGTCATGTCTGTACTCGGGTATAAAACCCTGCAGCCCGTAGCGGATGCCGTATATGTGCCTTACTCCGTAACTGTGGTAAAGCTCCAGCACCACCGAGCGTATGATATTGTTTAATCCGGGACACAGGCCTCCGCAGGTCACCATGGCACATTTGAGTTTGCTCGGGTCAAAGTAAATCTTTTTCCTGGGGCCCGCCAGTTCAAAGGCGGGTATTGGATCCCCCGTTTTTAAGGTTTCTGCAATTTTGTCGGGGTCCAGGTCGATTAAAATTTTGTCATTGTCCTCCTTGAATATATCGACACTTGAGCCGTTTAACTCACGTATTATTGGTGAGTCGATTTTGGCATCTCCAAGCGAGTCAATGCATGTGTCAATATCTATGGTGCATGTTTCCTGCATGTTCATAACTGTTTCACCCGATTATATTTGATTTTATTTGTTTTAAACTGACGAGTTGAATTTTAACGCCCCTTTGCCCAGTATGTCATGGAGATGAAGCGCGCCCACAAGTTTTCCGGCTTCGTCTATGACCGGCAGCACGGTGATCTGGTGGGATTCCATCATGTTTAAGGCTTCATACAATGGCAAGGAGGGAGTAGCTGTTTTCGGGTTCCTGACCATTAGCTCTTCCACGCTGCTTTTATAGACGGAGATTTTCCTTACCACCATACGTCTGATATCTCCGTCCGTAATAATGCCTTTAAGAACCCCTTTGTCATCGATGACGAAGACAACACCAAGTTTTTGCCGGTCCACTTCCTCCAGGGTTTCTTCCATGCCCGCGTTCTGGGCAACCTTCGGCACTTGCCCGCCTGTAAGCATTATATCCGAAACACTGTAGGCAAGTCTTTTGCCGAGACTGCCGCCGGGGTGAAATTTCTGAAAATCACTCGGTTTGAATTTCCTTTTTTCAATCAATACCACTGCCAGGGCATCCCCCATTGCGAGTTGGGCCGATGTGCTCGCAGTAGGCGCCAAGCCCAGCGGGCATGCTTCCTTTTCCACCCCGACATTGATAACAATATCGCTCAAATCCGCCAGGTCTGAATTCTTATCCCCGGTAAACGCGATTACCGGACACCCCGCGGCACGGATGCTCGGGATCAGTATATTTAGTTCATCTGTTTGCCCGCTGTTGGAAAGGGCTATAAACACGTCATCTGCCGAAACAATTCCCAGGTCGCCGTGCATTGCCTCCACCGGGTGCAGAAACAGGGAGCGGGTGCCGGTGCTGTTTAAAGTTGCGACTATTTTACGCGCAATCAGTCCTGATTTCCCGATTCCGGCTACAATGACCCGTCCGCGGGATTTGTAGATCAGGTCCACCATCCGGTTAAAATTGTCATCAAGTTTGTCTGCAAGTTTTAGTATTCCTTCGGACTCTATGCGAAGGACTTCTTTTGCACGTTCTATTGACATGGCCTCTCCCCGGCCTGTTTAAATTATTATCTCAACTTTATGGGTTGATGAATGAAAGACTTTAAAATATAATATTCTGAAATTAAAATTATTATCGTCTGGCTTCACTTTTTTTGATACTTTGTCTGTAACCAACAAAACAAAGAAAAAGAAAGCAATCCGGTCAAAATACACCATAACCTTATTTCAGATCAAAATCAAATCGTAATACCTGAAAAACCTAGTATTTTTGCCAATTTCCTGTCTGAATCGTGTCCTTCCGGCAGGCGTGAGCCCATACCGGAAAGTTTGTGGCAGGCGGCAGTAGCTTATCGGCCCGCCACCGAGGTACCGGCCGGATTTACCCGAAAAGGCCTGCCCTGGGGTATTAAACCCGAATAAAATCAATAAAACCAAATATTGTGCTTGACAGGATATTTTATCCGGGATATGCAGTTTTCCAGATCAATGATTATCAATGGCGGTTGAAGCCGTATTCTGAAACCAAACGAAAAATTCAAGCTGTTAATATAAAGCCACGAAGGCTCTTGCTTCTAAAAAGAAGCGCCTTCGTGGCTTTTTTGTTTTGGAGAAAAGGGCTTGGCTTTTTTCAGTTCTGATCCGCATTCAGATTTCTGGATGGACACTGATATGGTTGACAATTGTCAAGAGAAAAATAAGCCTTCCATCCAACTTTTTTTCAGCGGTCCTTGTCGCGGATTTATTCCAAGGCATTTAAAGAGGCGGAACCTTTTTGCGACGGTTGATC
>JAIPDS010000090.1 GCA_021737565.1 Desulfobacteraceae bacterium
TTTGTTGAGGCCACTGACATCTCGATGTCCCGGCCGCTGCTTGTGTATAGCACCCCGTCTGTCTTGAAGGTAAGGTCGGAATCGCGCCGGTTGACAATACAAATTGACCATGCGCCCTTTTTCCTTACCATGTCAACGGTTCGGTTGGTGTCTGTGGTGGTGCCTGACTGGCTGATGGGGATCAGAATGGTGTCTGAAAGATCCCGGCCGTCTGTATCATGGAGCATGAAGCCGGAAAGCTCCGAGGATTTGAGCGATTCTATTCTCATGGACGGATCGCCGAGGTAATGGCGCATGAGGTTGGCACAGGCCATTGCGGCCACACCTGCCGTGCCCTGACCGATAAACAGGACCTGGTTTATGCCGCCGCTGTTGATTTGTTCTACCAGCTTTTGAGGCACGTTTGTATCATCGAGGTTGATTTCGTAGCGGCGGCCGTCTGTGCCAATGATTTTCCAGCGGTTTTCCAGGGTGCGCCTTACCGAAGCCGGGGCTTCGGATATCTCCTTTAAAAAATAATGATCAAAATCCTGGCGGTCTATGTCCCTGGAAGTCAGGGCTGTACATCGGATATCGTCATCGGTGAATTCGATCGGGGTGCCGTCGTAAAACATTGCCGAAATACCGGAAAGTCCGCCCCCTGAATCCTGGTCCGCAACACATATCTGCCCGGTGACGGTATTGCCGTTTTCGTCCTTTTTGGCGGCTTCGCCTTCCATTTTCAGAAAATACGGTGTTTCCTCGGCAAACCCGTAGACCTCTGAGGTTGGAATATAGTGATCCCTGGCCAGGCCGATAAAAACAGCCTGGCCGCTTCCCTTAAGCGCCAGAAAAATTTTGCCAGGGGCAAGGTCAGTGTGCATCGAGATTGCGTGGGAGCCTTTAAAATCGTTTACCGCCAGTCTGAAAGCTTCCTCCACTTTGTGGCCCTGGTTGAGGTAAAAGGCAAGGTGCACCGGGATTATTTTCGTATCGCAGCTGATTTCCTCAGGGTAGCGGATACCCCTTGCAATGTGGTCGGCCTTAAGCTGCTGGTAATTATCGATATCACCGTTTAGGCTAACGTGGATTATCCCGGTGTCATGTATAATGGTTGACTCTGTGCAGGCGTCTACCGGGTGGCAGTTATTTTCGTTTATTTCTCCAACAGATGCCCAGCGGGTGTGGGCCGAAATTGTGAAATACCAGTGTTTTTCATTTAACAGAATTTGAAACAGCCTGTCATTGCAGAGCTGTTTGCGAAGATATGAGATATTATCCCCGAGGCTTCCGATTTCCGCGGCTACCTTGTAGGTCAGGGCAACAGCAAACTGGGTGCTTTTACCAGCCCCCGACTTCCTGACAGAGATGCTTTTATTGGTCAGCAGGCTGCAGTTTGTGCGGGAGGCAAACTCTTCACCAAGACTTTTTTCGTTTATTTCGCTTTCAAATTTTAAATAGTCTTTTTCATCGAGGACAAAGAGCAGTGAAATCCCTGCTGAATCCCGGCCTCTTACTTCCAGGCGGTCTATGCTGTTAAACACTGCGTTTATCTGTCTGGCAACCGAAACAGCGGTTTGAGACGGCTCGTTTGTATCGGCCAGAAGATCCCGGACTTTTTCGATATTTCCGAGAATTTCGGTTTTCAGGCACCACACCGCGTCTTTGAATACTTCGATTCTTGTGGAAACCGTGTCAAACTCGTCGGCAGGCAGACGGCCCATCCATGTATGAAGCTGTACAGACTCGGTTTCAACAAAGCCTTCCAGCTTTTTTAGCAAATCCGACATTTTTTTCCTGGAAAGCCTGCTGTTAAACAGGTTGTAGAATCTATTGTTTTCCTTTAGATCCCGGATTGCTGAAAACAGGCGTTCTGCTGCATCCCGGCCGCCCAGGTAGTCTTCTGCTTTGCCGGAAGGATCGAACTCAGAGTTTGTAAGCCCTTGCTTTGAGATATCCTTAAACAGTGCAGAAATTGATTCAGGATCTGCATCCGGCAAATCGCGGGGAGATCCCGGGCTCCTCCGGAAAGCAACCATCCCTGTCAATCCACATGAGAGTCTGCCGGGAAGGTAGGGAAATAAAATGATCGCCTTGCCTTGGATCGTATGCGGTGTTTTTCCGAAATAAATGTTTCTGCATAGTCCAGCGGTTGCTCTGCAGATTCTTTTCAGCAAATTTTTTGTTCCGAGTTGATTTCGTGCTTTCATTTAAGAGGTCCCGGCTGTTTTTATATTGTTTAGAAAATATTGATATACGATTTTGCGGAAATATTCAGGTGCGCGGGTGCCGATATATTTCTCATGGGCTATGAGAACGGATACGGCTATTTTCCTGCTGGTTTTCTTATGCTCGGCATAGCCGGCAAACCAGTCGAATCTGACTTGTTCGGGGTTGTTGTTAATTGAGCCTGTTTTACCGCCCACATCGAAATTTTCAAGGATTGTTCTGCTTTTGCCTCCCTCGAAACTGCCGCTTGCAGTGCCGCGTACTACAGAGGCATTCATGAGAACACGCAGCTTGCGGGCTGTTTCAGGAGCGATGGGACGGTCAAATGCTTCCGTCTTGTTTTGATAAACCAGTTGGTCTTTGGCAGATACCCTGTCAATGATAAAAGGCTTCATCATGCTGCCCTGGTTTACAATTGCGGCGGCCAGCATGGCTCCGTGCAGCGGAGATATCAGGGTGGTGTCGTTGAATCCGCAGGCGATTTCCGCCAAGTTGTAGGATTTGTCAGAAACCATGGCAAGGCTTGTTTCAAGCGGGAGGCTGAAGTCGATCTTTCTGTTAAATCCGAAGCTTGCGGCATATTTCTCAAGTATCGCTTTACCCAGATAATGCATGCCTATCTTGCCGAACACCGGGTTGACAGACTCGGCAAAAGCCTTTTCAAGTGTCACGTGGTTTGTATATTTATTTTCCTTTTTTTCAAGCTGGGATCGGTACAGGGTGTATTTGCGTCCGTTGTATGAAAGTTTCGTGTCCGGATCAAATCCGCAGGTCTCGATGGCTGCAGCGGCCGAAACGATCTTAAACAGGCTTGCTGCAGGGATGGCGGCACTCAGGCAGGGGTTTTCACCCTGCTCATTTCTATTATAGGAGGCCATTGCCAGAATGCGGCCGGTTTGCGGATCCATTACAACAATGCCGATATGCCTGGACCATCTCCGGTCCATCATCGCTATAATGGATTTTTGCAGTTTTGGATCCAGGCTGGTGTGAAAGCCGTAGTCAATTCCTTTGATTTGTTTCCGGATGACGGATTTTTTAAGGTTTATAAAGTCTTCGGGATTTATGAGCTGTTTTAAGTCGGCAAACCCGATTTTTTCTATTTGTGTCTCTTTGGCCGCACTTTGAGTGCCAGGCCGGCCCTGCCCGGGCTCCAGCAGGTAAAACCCGGCCTTTATCAGCACTGCGCAGATGCAGAAAACCAGCACATAGACAGGCAGACGGCCCAGGGCCTTCTTTTGGGCCGTTTTTTGTTTCAGCTTGTGCTGATATCTTCTCCAGGCGGTCTTGTCGCTGGTATACAGACTGTATTTAGGTTTTTTTTTCCGAAGTTTTGACATTGAGACCAGTTATACGACTATTTCAACCGGGTGCCGGCGGGTATATGGCGATCAAGTACGGCCACGGCGCCGTTTTCTTCGTCAACGGCTGCCAGGACCATTCCCTGAGAGCGAACCCCCATGAGTTTTGCCGGTTTAAGGTTTGCAAGAACAATGACAGTTTTGCCTGTCAGTTCTTCGGGAGTGTAGAATTGTGCAATGCCGGCCACCAGGGTCCGCTTCTCAAAGCCAAGGTCCACCTCGAGTTTGAGCAGCTTGTCTGCCTTGGCGATTTTTTCTGCGGAAATCACGGTGGCTGCGCGCAGGTCTATTCTGGCAAAGTCATCCATCCCGATTTCGGGCTCTGTCAAGGAGCTCTTATCGTTTTGATCCCCGCCCCCGGATGGTTCTTTAAAAATTGTTTCAGGATCGATTCTCGGGAAAAGAGATACGGCTTTCGGCATTTTTGTGCCCGGGGTTATCACGCCCCACTTGTATAATTCATCGATTACGTAAAAGGGCCGGTCCGGATTCTGGCCGAGATGTTTTAGCATTGTGGATGCAGTATCCGGCATGACGGGATAGATCAGTCCTGATACTACCCTTAACCCCTCGAGCAAATTGCAGATGACCGTTTCAAGCTGCCGCCTGCCCGATTCCTGCCTGGCCAGCTCCCATGGTGCGGCGCTGTCTACGAACTTGTTCATTTTGCCGATATATTCCCAGACGGCTGCAAGACCCTTGTGAAACTCAAAGTTTTCCATGTCTGCTGAAAAAGCATGTATGGCCTCATGTGCATCAGCCTTCAGATCGACTCCGAAAATTTCGCTTTCATAAGGGTTCCAGTCCGGCACGGCCCCCTTGAAATATTTGCGAAACATTGCAAGAACGCGGGAAAACAGGTTGCCCAAATCGTTTGCAAGATCCGAGTTGATCCTGTTTATAAGCGCCACCTCAGAGAAGCTCGAATCAAGGCCGAATGTCATTTCACGCATTAGAAAATAGCGGATGGCATCGCTTCCGTAAGTATCTTTCAGATAGATCGGGTCGACTACATTTCCGAGGCTTTTCGACATTTTGCTTTCCTCGACGTTCCAGTAGCCGTGCACAAAAAGGTGTTTGTAGATATCGATTCCGGCAGCTTTCAGCATTGTCGGCCAATAGATGCCGTGAGGCTTTAAAATGTCTTTGGCCACAATGTGGCGCACGTGCGGCCAGAAGGTTTTAAAGTTTTCCCCGTCAGGATAGCCGAGAGCTGATACATAGTTTATCAGGGCGTCAAACCACACGTAAGTTACATAATTCTGGTCAAAAGGCAGGGTAATGCCCCACTGGAGCCTTGATTTGGGCCTTGATATGCACAGGTCTTCCAGCGGTTCGCGCAGAAAGCCCAGCACCTCGTTTTTATACCGCTCCGGCTGAATCATGTCGGGATGATCGTTTATATAATCGATAAGCCATTGCTGGTAGCTGCTCATCCTGAAAAAGTAGTTGGCTTCTTTGATAGCCACAGGTTCCTTGCCGTGGTCCGGGCATTTACCGTCGACAAGTTCGCGCGAGGTAAAGAATCGTTCGCAGTCATAACAGTAAAGCCCCTCATATTCGCTGAAGTAAATATCACCGCTCTCATATATTTTCTGCAGGATATATTTGACAACTGCAATGTGGTCCTGATCGGTTGTGCGTATAAACCGGTCATAAGAAATTCTGTAATGCGGCCAGAGATTTTTAAACAGGTCGGAAATCCGGTCAGCATAGGTTGCCGGGTCAGTGTTGTCTGCTTCTGCGGCCTTGACTATTTTATCCCCGTGTTCGTCCGTGCCGGTAAGAAAAAAGGTCTTCTCTCCTTTCATCTGGTGGAAGCGCCGGGCCACGTCTGCAGCAATCGTGGTGTAGGTATGCCCAAGGTGAGGCTTTGCATTTACGTAGTAGATGGGTGTTGTAATATAGAAGGAAGAAGCCATTTTTTTATTCCTGTTGGTTATGGTCGCAGTTGTTTGAATCGTTATCTGTTGCCTGGCAGTTTTGGCAATAAGCATTGTATTCAAAAGCCAGGCAGCACATCAGCCTTCCGCAGACCCCTGAAATTTTAGTCGGATTAAGAGACAGGCCCTGCTTTTTGGCCATTTTTATGGTTACCGGGTCAAATTTTGCCATAAATGCGGAGCAACACAGGATTCGTCCGCAGCGCCCGACTCCTCCGCTCATTTTTGCCTGGTTTCTGATGCCTACCTGCCTCATTTCAATTTTTGTACGGAATTGTTTTACAAGCATCTTTACCAGTTTACGGAAATCAACCCTTCCGTCGGCGGTAAAGAAAAAGGTGAGCTTGCTGCCGTCAAAATTGCTCTCCACTGAAAAAAGATGCATGTTCAGCTCAAGCGATTCGATGCATTCGCGGCAGTATTCATAAGCTTCCTGCTCGATTTCCGTGTTTTTTTCCTGCTGCACCCTGTCCTCGCCGGTTGCGGGGCGGTAAACTTTTTTAAGAGGCTTCCTTACACTTTCCGGCTCCACACATTCGGGCTCCGTGGCCACCTCTCCAAAGCCCAGTCCGTGCTCGGTTTCCACGATAACCTCGTCTCCGATCCTCAGCACATAAGCCCCACAATTAAAATCATATATTTTTCCGGCCGGTTTAAAGCGGATGCCCACGATTTTGACCGTGTTGTTTTTCCGGTTGGCTTGAGATCCATCTGTATTCATATTATATAAACCGTATTTGCGTATTATTCTGCAAGTTCGTCCACCAGGACATCAAGGGCAAGCCGGATGTTGGCATTGCCTGCAAGCACTTTTTCGGCACGGGTGACTGCATCAGCTTTTCCAAGTATCCGGGGAAAGCAGGTCTGCTGCAGGGCCGATCGGATCTGTTCATGCAGGTCACGGTTGTAAACTTTTTCCGGCGAATGAAAAAAGACCGCCAGATCCCGGTACCAGTTTTTCATTATTTCAAATATGCCTTCAAGCTTATCACGGTCTGCGGCCAGTAATTCAGCAAAAGCATGTCTGAAGGCTCCGGATTGCAGCGGTAACTGCTCCAGCCTGTCTATGACAAAATTGCGGCGGGAAATCCAGTCCTCAGATGACATGTCTATGGCCCTTGCCAGGCTTCCGCGGGCAAGAGAGGCGATAATCATGGCATGATCGGTTTCCAGTGCGCAGTGGTCGGCAAGGTATTTTTCCAGATCCTTTTGAGGGATCGGATTAAACCTGATATGTCTGCACCTGGAAACGATCGTAGGCAGCAGATCCTGTGTGTCCGGGGCTGTCAGTATGAAAAAAGTGGCCTCGGGCGGCTCTTCCAGGACTTTTAAAAGGGCGTTGCCCGCTTCCCGGTTCATCAGGTGCGCATCGGCAATTATAACAAACCGTTTTGACGCCTCGTCGGGTTTCAGGGCAATGCTCTGGTAAAGCGAACGGACCTGATCAATACGGATATTGGCACCGGAAGGTTTTATGATGTGAACCTCCGGATGAGTCCCGCCCTGGATTTTACGGCAGGATCGGCATTTTCCGCATGCTGCAGGGCTTTGTTCAGGCTCGCCGGGATCAGGCTCTGCGTTACTGGTGTCCGCACAATTGCAGATCCCGGCAAGTTCAATCGCGGCGGTCCTTTTCCCCACCCCGTCTTCACCTGTAAAAAGTAGGGCATGGGGTATTCTGCCGTTTATCAATGCATTACACAGTATCCGGGCCGGACGCTGCTGCCCGATTAGCGACTTTAAACCGGTCACGAATTTCGCCGTTTAAGCCTTTGCATTGACGCGTTCCCGCAATTCCTTGCCGCATTTGAAAAACGGCAGTTTTTTAGGCTGGATCCTGACTTTTTCCCCGGTTTTGGGATTTCTGCCGGTGTAGCTCTTGTAATTTTTAATAAAAAAGCTGCACAGGCCGCGGATTTCTATCCTTTCCTCGTTGACCAGGGCGTCTGCCATGGAGTCGAAAAATATCTGCACTACTTTGGCGGCTTCTGATTTTGAAATGTTTGCTTCCTTTTTTAGAGCCGATATCATTTCGAGTTTATTCATATTTCCTCCTGTTTGAAGATTCCGAATTGCGCATTACTCATTTAAATAAACATAAATTTTCAATAAGTCAAGGAGTTATAAAGCAGGGCAGAACCTGAAAGTCTTTATCTTTCAAGTCTGTCTCCCAGTTCGCCCAGACCGTATAGCTCGACCATTACCATATATTCATAATCATTTTCCTCGTCCACATAAGCGAATTCAACCGCCCAGCACTGGGATTCGTAGCGGGCTCCGAAGCCTTTTTCAATATCAGTGTGGGTTTTTAAGTTACGTTCGTAATTGCTGAAAAGAGTCACGCTATCTGTTACCGGGATTTCGGCTGTCAAATCCAGGCTTTCGTTATAATCCCGGCTATAGCGGTATTCCACCTTCAGTTTATCTCCCCGCCGGTCATGGAGGTTTAAGGAAAGATTGCCTGAAATCAACTGCTCTTCCTCGTGGCTATATTGCGCATCTGCGCGTAATGTTATCAGTTCTGCAGGGGTCAGATCAAGCTCTGCGTAAAGTGGAAGCCAGGGTTCCTCATTATCCTGCCTTTGCCTGAAATCGTAGGTCTGCTCGATAAAAAACCTCAAAAACCGGTTGTATCTGTATTCGGCTTTATCTCCCGGAGCTTTTGGGACGGCGCTTTTTGATGTGAAAAGATTGGTCAGCGACAGTGTTATCCTGTTTTGTGCCGCTATCCGGTCTGTTGAATCAAAATACGGGTATTCCGACTGGTCGGTCTCGGGGATAAAGTCATAGGACAGCTTTGGAATTATTACGTGGTTGATTTTTTCCACCCTGCCTCTTTCAACCTCAAACACCCGGTTGAGATCTGTAGAAAGTTCAGCTCCGAGATCGTATAATTCCCGGTGTTTGTATCTTTGTCTTTCCTCGCCGTAGTAGCGTCTGTCACCATCTATGTACCAAGCTGTCTGCCGATAGCCCGCGGAAGGCTCAAGGGTGAAATACGGTTCCACCCTGAGCGGCAGGTAGAGACGGGGATGGATGTCTATGCGGTTGCCGGTAAGGCCCTCCTCGCGGTAGAAATATGTGTATTCAGAGTCGAGGGTGCCGAAAACCGTGCTTCCGTGCATGTCTCCTGTCAGGGGCTGTTTGAGCGCGTTGTATTGAATTTTGGGCAGTTGCTGAAGAGTATCGTTTTCATCCCTCAGTTCGCGCTTTATTACATCGTCATACCATACAAGATCCGCATTTAGGGAGTGATGTGTCCAGATACGGTTGATATTGAGCCGGTTGGTGCGAACAGGATCGTTTTCATCGTCAAGGTCCCTTCCGAATTCGGATGCGAAATAACTGTCTGCGGGATCATATCCCATGTAACCGTCTGAAAAATCACGCAGATAATCCTGGTCGCTGACGATATCGAGATCCAGCCGGGCCATGGCATCCCAGGGAAGCTGCTGATTTGCCTTCATACGTATCCAGTAACGGTCGTGATTGGGGCGTATGGCGTTGTCTCCAGCATATCCCCATTTTTCCGTGGCCTCAGGGGTGCCTTCGTCAATCTTGGAGTCATCCAGCCAGTCTGCCATCAGGGTTCCCTTTGAGTTTTCCGACAGCACATAACGGTATTCAAACCCTAATCTTTCCCCGCGATTTTCAATATGGTTATAATAAAATGTTGCATCAGTATTTTCAGAAATAGCCCAGAAAAACGGCTGGTTGAATTCAAAGCCGTTTTTGTCGGAATATCCCGCCTGCGGGATAAGCAATCCGGTCTGTCTTTCAAGTTTTGCGGGAAACATGAACCACGGCAGGTAAAATATCGGCAGATTACCAACCCACATGGCGGTATGGGAGGCAAAACCGTATCCTTCCAGGGTTACCTCTATGTCTCTGGCGGTAATGCTCCAGTCAGGATCGGGTATCTTACAGGAGGTAAGCAGCCCCTTTGCAATACTGTAGGTATTTTTGCCGGTTTTCTGTATCGTGTCGCCTGTTATGGTAATATTTTTTTCTTTTGTAAAGACAGATCCGTTGTATAGTGTACCGGTGCCTGCTTCCAGGTCCATTTCAAGGCGGCGGCCGGTCAGGCGGTCTCCTTCGGAAACGAATAAAACGTTGCCGATGGCGGTGGCAGTCATTTTCTCCCGGTTAAATATCACTTTATCCGCGGCAAGGCGCTTTTGCTTCTGGG
>JAIPDS010000091.1 GCA_021737565.1 Desulfobacteraceae bacterium
ACTCCCCAGTGTAGCCCTATCCTCCGAGCAGGCAGAATAAATTTATTATACAAGTAGGCTATGGCGCAAGAAACAATTTTTAATCAACCGGACATTTCACTTGCTATGAAAACCGGACATTTCTAAATGCTATTGACACAAATAAATTTTATACTGGAAATTTAATATAAAGAAATGTAATATTCGGTAGTGTCAAACAAAGGGGTGCGTTAACAAGTTTCATTTTAATGGACACGTGTTTTAATCTAAAAGGAGGGGTTTACCGTGGCACTTAAGACCCTTGAACAACTCAGGAATGAAGAAAGGGAGGCCAGAAGAAAACTAATTGCCGATGCGGCAAGAGAGCTTTTTTCCCGCAAGGAGTTCAGAGAGGTTACCGTCCGGGAGATAGCAAAATCTGCCGGTGTGAGTGTGGGAACAATCTACAATCATTACAACAGCCTTGACGAGCTTTTCCTTGACGTGTTTCTGGAAAGCGCAAGAGAAATTACAGACATCATGGATGCCGCCCTTGTTGATGACGGCTCCAAGGCATTGCACAATCTCTGCCGGATGTATGTAAACTATCTAATCGAAAACATGACCTTTTTCCAGATGATGAGCCGGTTTATCCTGGGCGGAGGGCTTTCCAGGCAGGCAACCAGAAGGTTAAATGAAAGCATGCGTTCCATGATGGACCGGGTAGAATACGCGGTCAAGCTGGCAGGGATAAGAAAAGAAACCCGTAAATCAGCTCACGCGGTTTTCTCCGCGCTCAACGGAATCATGATAAGCTATGCCCGGTATCCCGGCAGAACCCAGAAGGAACTGAAAAAATACATGCTTGAACTGGCAGACACCGTTGCCTCGACTTTTGAGGCGGCATCCCGGGGCTCCTCCTAACCGCTGATCATTGAAAGTACGCAGGAAAGCAGACCGGAATTTACGGAAAGGGCCTCGTTTGCGTAAATGGTGTTTTTGCCGGACCAGTCTCCGAAATAGCCGCCGGCCTCGGCCAATATGGGGGGAAAGGGTGCACAGTCCCAAACATTTACCACGGGATCAAGCATAATCTCTGCCCGGCCGGTGGCTACCAGGCAATGTCCGTATGCATCACCCCATCCGGCTCTTACCCACACGGCCTTTTTGATTCTTGCCCACGCCTGCCCCCTTCCGTATTCCTCAAAACTGCCCGCGTCAGTAAACGCAGCAACCGCCCTTCCAATATCGGAAACCGCAGAAACGCGCGCACGCCTGCCGTTTAACCAGCATCCATGGCCTGTAGCCGCGATCACCATTTCATCTAATGCAGGGAAATAAGCCGCCCCGACCTCTACTTTTCCTTCAATTTCAAGTCCCAAAAGCACCCCGTAAAGCGGGACCCCCCTGATAAAAGCTTTTGTACCGTCGATCGGGTCTACGTGCCAGCAATGGCTTTTATCAGTGTGGTCCGAAGAACCGAATTCCTCTCCCATCACTGCATGACCGGGGTATTTTTTTTCAATACGGGTGCGGATCAGCTCTTCTGCCTTTTTGTCTGCGACCGTGACAGGGGTGTCGTCTTCCTTGAAATCGGGTCTTAGGTCCGTCTGAAAATAACCGAGGGTAAGCCTTCCGGCAAGATAGACGGTTTCAGCCGCAAACTCCATATATGACTCATACATATTCATTTGTCCGCTATCTCGTTGTCAAAGGTCGATCAATGATCAGTGCAATGCCGGAAATCAGGTTTGCAATTATCTTGGCCAATTGTTCAAACATGTTTGACTCCTTGCTCCCTTGGGTTAACGGATGTATGAAAATAACAGCGCATGAAAAGTATGTTTATCAGTGCATTTCCTTTATGAGCTGATTTGCCGCGGTCAGCATGGGATCCCATACAGGGGAAAAAGGCGGTGCATAGGCAAGATCGCTCTGGGCAAAATCCTTAACACTCATACCTGAATGAAGCGCCACCGCTGGTGCGTTTATACGGTGGGCCGCTCCTTCAGAAGACACTATCTGCATCCCTAGAAGTTTACCCGTGGCAGAATCTCCAACCGCGTTAATCCATATGGGCGCGGCTCCGGGATGGGCATGCGCCCTGGTGCGACCCTGAATCACCACCTCGGCCGGAGAAAAACCGGCGGTTTTGGCCTGGTCGAAATTCAGACCCGTGCGGGCAACTCCCAGGTCAAACACCTTGAACACCGCGGTGCCGGCAACACCGTCAAGGGCGGTTACATTACCGTCCAGATTGTCCGCAACAGCCCATCCGCCCCGGTTGGCGAGAAGGGCAAGCGGAATCCAGACTTTTTCGCCTGATACCACGTGATAGGCATCAGCACAGTCGCCGGCGGAAAAAATATCCGGGTCAGAAGTGCGCATATACCTGTCAACTGCAATAGAATCTTTAACTCCCAGCGAAAGCCCCGCATCAGCGGCAAGAAAATTGTTGGGAACAACTCCGAGACCCAGCAGCACCACATCCCCCTTAAGCGAAACGTCGCTGCAATTTGCCCGCAGACGGCCGTCTATACGTTCAATACTGTCTATCATGCACGATTCATGGAGTACTATTCCGCGCTGTTGCAGATGCTCCCTTACCTTTGATGCAATCTCGCGGTTATACCCGGAAAGAAGACCCCGTCCCGCCATTTTCACGTTTATACCCAGTTCCGCAAAGGCCTCGCACATTTCCATGCCGATATAGCCCATGCCGATTATCACCGCGTCGCGGACGCGATTTTTTCCAATATATTGCTTTATCTTCCTGCCGTCTTCAAGCCGCTTAAGAGGCATGACGCCGGGAAGATCAATCCCGGGTATGTCGGGCATAACCGGCGAGGCGCCGGTTGCAATCAAAAGTTTATCATAGGGAAACTCCCGCATCCCGCCGTCCGGGCCGGAAGCTTTTACCACCCGGTTTTCCCTGTCTATGGATTCTGCACGGTGGCCGGTAAGAAGATTGATCCCCTGCTTTTCCCTGAATACCTCGGCTTTGCGAACCACCAGATCATCAATTTCTCTTTGCGGCTGCGCAATATTATACGGCATTCCGCAGGCGCTGTATGATACATCATTAGTCTGCTCAAGCACCGTAATACCAAGCCCCGGATAATTGCGTCCCGCCCGGCTTGCAGCGCTCATACCAGCGGCATCCCCGCCTATGACAAGAAAATTTTCCATACCTTTTCTTCTCCCGGAAGTGGTTTATGGTCTCTACAAATCAACGATTAAAACATTAATACATCCTGCCTTCTTTTCCCAGAAATTCATTAAAAAGAAGCTACAGGCGCAGAATCAGCCCGGCAGGCAGGGATTCGCCAAACATTGCCGATTGCTCCTCTCTTTCAACAGGTACGGTTTGCTTTAATACCCGGGACTGCTTTTCTGCGCCGCAGGCCTCAAGCCACTTGACCGCCCGGGTCAAAACTTCCTCATTTAAATCCCTGGATCTGTCGCCCGTCTTTCTGGCTATTCTGCAAAGCGCGGTTGCTGCAGCACCTGAATGCTTCCATGGCTGCTCCATTAGAAATTCCGCCCACTCAGTTGCCTTTTCAGGCGAGACCGTGCGATCCACCGGTCCATAAAGGGGATGTCTTGCCCCGATCCTTGACAATGCCCAGAAAAGCTGGGGTTTCGGTTTTTTAGGATTTAGTTCGCAAATCAGGGCATCTCCCCACACGCACTTTTCAGCAGCAGCCAGGCGCTCCATGTTTGCAACAGCCATCCACATCTCCACTCTTTCCTGGGGCGGCAGCTTTACCTTTGCACTCTTTTTCTGAATTAAAAGCGGGCGAAGATCCTGGGCGAACTGTTTCTGCTGCCCTGCTGTCAGTCCTCCGGCCACCCTCCTCCACATGATCCACCATTCATTGCGGGCCTGTCTGTCATTTCTGAAAGTCACACCCGATTTGTATATCTTCCAGAGAGTTTTTATGCGCTGGCTGTCAAGTCCGTCCCCAAAGCCCGGTCGAAGACAGAAACCCGCCATGTTGAGCCATCTTATTTCATGCTGGGGCGTATATCTGCGGGCTGCGCTTCTTTGAAGAAGCGCGTCCGCAGTTTTCCTGAGCAGGGAAAGAGGCCAGTACTCTCGGGGCCGGGCTGCAATATCGGAAATTGTCCTGACAAGACCGGAAAGCTGCTCTTCAGATGCATCAGCCACAAAGGCCCTGTCCACTGCAGAAACCGCCTCATCGAGCACCGAGGCGTCAAATATCTCTGTCTCGCTTACCTCGGGCTGATGCTGAATCTGTCTTAACTGGAATCTTAACTGCCATC
Organism: Desulfobacteraceae bacterium; assembly: GCA_021737565.1. Taxonomy (GTDB): domain Bacteria; phylum Desulfobacterota; class Desulfobacteria; order Desulfobacterales; family Desulfosalsimonadaceae; genus Desulfosalsimonas. Next base: position 4,246 of record JAIPDS010000091.1, read on the forward strand.
TGTGCTTAGATGAAAGCGATCTGCACCACAGGGCCAGCACCCCGGTTTCGGTATACTCGGCTTCAACCTGTACCGGTATCTCTGCCTCCACGCCCTTGCTGCCGAACTGAATAACGGTCTGTATAGGCGGAAGCCTTGTCATGGTTTCATCCACTGTCACCAGGTCCCCGATTCTGTCTCCTGCCCTGTAGCTTGAGCTATAGAGTTTAAAACTCACCTGTTTGTTGGCAAGAACTTCGAATTCACGGTCTGCAAGGGCGATACGGGTTCCTTCCTCCATTCCTCGTTCCACAACGCAGACGGCCTGTTCTCTTTCTTTTTGGCGGGATGAATCTCCGATTCCGAGATAATAAGACCGGGGGCTTCCGCTGCCGACGCTTACGCCCCTGCCAAGCTTTACCAGCCCGTAATATGAAGCCCCCAGAGCAACGGCAAGATCCGGTGCCCTGTTTTCAAGAACTCCGGGACGGTTTTCATCGGTTTCACCGAACCAAAGCCGAAGAGCCTGCCTTATTCGTTCCTGTACAATTCCCGACTTGAGGGTTCCCCCGTTAAACAGAATAAAATCAGGGAACTCGCTTCTGCTGCCCGGAAAATTTGCAATTTCCCCCCTGTGTCTTTCCAGAAACCAGGCAATATGACGGGTTACTGCTGTATCCGGTTCATAGGGAAGGCCGGATTCAGAGACGGTTTCGGATTTTGAGCCCGGCCCGGCTTCTTTCTTGCTTGTGACAAGAGGGAAAAAATGCTCAAGCACTGTCTGCTCCAGTGTGTGCCTGTCAATCTCGGCCTTGAGGGTTCCGCCTATAAGGCGGCTGCCCTCTCCCATCATGGTAATTGTCTCGCTTTGCTTTCCCTCATTTAATATATTTTCCTTTGCCTTGCGGCACAGATGACACAGGGTCTTCCACCTGTCAGGGGTAAGGTTTGCCCCCTTGCCGAACTGTTTTTCCACATGTCGGGCTATGGCCTGATCTATATTGTCCCCGCCCAGGATCATGTGATCGCCGACCGCTATTCTTTCAAACCGCAAAGAGCCTTCGGTCTCGCGCAGGGTAATCAGGGTAAAGTCCGTGGTTCCGCCGCCCACGTCGCAGACAAGCACAAGTTCACCGGGCGATATGTAATCCTTCCAGTCATTTTCGTGCAGGATCAGCCAGCTGTAAAACGCGGAAAGGGGTTCTTCAAGAAGTATTACCTCTTCCAGCCCCGCCTTTTTTGCGGCCTCAAGGGTCAGATCCCTTGCAACCTCGTCAAAAGAGGCCGGAACGGTAATAATAATGTACTGATTTTCCATGTAACGGTCTTCATCAGGCTGTGCATGGTTCCAGGCCTTGCGGATATGGGAAAGATATGCGGCAGTTGCCTCCACGGGAGAAATGCCCGGCAGCTTATCCCCGGCTCCCCAGGGCAGAATTCGCGCGCGCCTGTCAACCCTTGGGTGACACAGCCAGCTTTTTGCCGAAGAAACCAGCCTGGCCGGGACCTTTGCCCCGTGATCCCTTGCAAAAGTCCCCACAACAACGGAAGGCCGGTCTTGTGTATCCCAGGGCAGTCTTATGGATTCAGTATCCACGTCGTACTTGCCGTGCAGATAACAGAATGAAGGCAAAACAGGCATCTGTTCAACTTCGCCCGCACCCGTAAGCTGTGGAATTTCAAAGAGCTGTATTTGCCTTTTCTTCTCTTTTCCGGCCTCAAGATCGACAAATGATGCTGCTGAATTGGTGGTTCCCAGATCAATACCTATAATGTAGGAGGGATCACTCATGGCCTAACCTTACGAAACCTCGACTTCAGCGGGGAAAATGACATCCGGGTCTCCGCTGTCTGAGAAAACCGGCAGTTCAAGCTTTCCGGCACGCCACCCCGGATGCCGCAAAACACCGGAAAACGGAGGCTCCCCTGTGACATTGCCGGTAACCTTTATTGCCGACGGATCAAAACCGGAATCTATGGTCACCTCCTCGCCTTCTTGCTTTTTAATTATCGCACGCGGGGCCAGGTATTTTTCAACAGTGCCGGCGCAGTTTTCATGTATCCCCCGAACCGCGGCCCCTATCTGCTCATCACTGTATGAGCTTAAATCTTCTTTCAAAAAATCCAGAAGGCGACCCCGGCGCTGGAGCAGGGATAACAGGTGCAGATAATAACGCCTGTATTGTATTTGTATTTCTCTGTCCGGCAAAGCCTTTCTGCCGGTTTCCGATTCTTTGCCCACACCGCGGGTTTTTTCCTTAACTCCGCCTTGCCGGTACGGCTGCCTTACGGCCAACAGCCGTTTGAGGGTTGCAGCCAAAACAGCCCATTGAACAATTGCCGTTAAAACAAACACACTCACTGTTACAGGATAAAACGCGCTCCTTACCCACGGCGTTGCGTTATCTGCCGGGGCGGCGCAAAAAGCAAAATAAACAATGATACAGACAATTGCGAAAAGAAAAAGGTTTAAGCAGAGCAGCCACGCAAGGCTACGGCGCGAAAAAGCTTTAACAATATCCATAGTTTCCCGTCTCCCGAAAGTCTTTATTTCTGTGATTCTTGATGCACTCGTAAAAAGTCTGATTTTAGATGGCGCCGTAAAAAGTTCAAGATTAAGGCCTGCGCAATTTCGAAGCAGGCAGATGCTAAAATATAGCCAGTAATGATGAATCAGTTCAATAAAACATGTCAAGTTTCTTTTAAATGTTTACCCGGAATCGCCGGGCAGGTGTTTTTCCTCTTGAAGGGCGGGGTGTGCAGTGGTATTTAAATATTTTAAGTTTCACCAAAGAATCTGGCATTGGTAACAAAGACTATAAAAAGAGAATTTCTGCAATGTATATCATAAGGGACGTTTTTGATTTTGAGGTAGGCCATCTTAAAAAAAGCCCGTGCCGGGAATGCGGACGCCGCAGTGAACTCCCGGTATGCGCAGAGCAGTGCTCTTTGCTCGAGCGTATCCAGACCCTTCTTGCAAAAGGGGTATCATGTACCGGCAGGCACTATCTTAGCAAACCTTAACAAACAGGGAGAAAGGAGTCTTGAAATGAAACGCATTTTCTGCCGAATCGTCGCTGTTCTGATCCTGGTACTTATCCTGCCGGCCACCGCCTTTTCCCAAAACCGCTCTGAAATAGGGCTTCAGGTCAACGGTTCAGCGGTTGAAATTCTAGCCGGCACTGAATTTCAGGTTACTCCCGGACAAATGAGGCTTGACGGCAATTATGTCTACGAAGACGATGATTACACAATGTTCGGGGCGGCACTTACCATTGGCGACACTGCAATTACTCCCGGGCTTACGGGCAGGCTCGGCTTCAAGGGAGTGTACGGAGAATTTGAACGCCCGGGAAAAGACAGCAATCTTTTCAGTACAGCTTTTGCGGTAAAAGTTGAATACGACCTGTCCTCGGCATATGTTTCATATTACATTCCTGTTACACTGCATGCCGGTTTAAATTTCGCCCCTTCGCCTCTCTGCTTTGATGATACGGATAAATACCTTGAATTTACGGGTGGTGCAGAATGGTGGATTATTGAAAATGCCGCTGTTATGTTAAATTTCCGGTACATGGACGTGGAATTCGACGACCCCGTGAAATGGGATGAAGACTATTCTTCTGTATACGGCGGTATAAAATTCCGTTTTTAGACCCGGTCCATGCTCATAGAAAAAAATTTTTGAGGCGGCGGCGCCTTTTTTACAGCGAAGCCGGGCTCCGCATAAAAAGCAGGATTAATCCGAGGCGGATTTAAACACAATCCGGTTTTCAATATCAGCTATTGTTCCGGAGCCGATACCTTTTACTTTCATCAGATCCTCCGCGGTGGAAAACGAACCGTTTGCCTGCCGGTAATTCACGATACGCTCGGCAATCACCGGACCTATACCCTTTAACTCGGTAAGCCTCTCCACTGAAGCTGTGTTGACATTTATTTTTTCATTTTTGCCTTCCGTCTCTGCATGCAGAGATGCACCGCAAATTCCGATGAGCATGATTCCAATAAGAAAAATATAAATCATTTTTTTGAGTTTTGTCATAAAATACCCCTTTCAATTTACTTTTTAAAGTTTTTATACCGCCGCCTCAATCTGTAATTATTAATATTAATACACTTAAATAAATTAGAAATATTCTACAAAGTCTCTAATAAGTCAAGCTAAAATTTTTGATTTGCTCCGGCTATAAAAATAGCACCAGGTTCCCGGAAATCGACAGATTATAGTTTACAGGCAGCGAGCAGGCTGGTAATATTAATATTTTATATAGTAGAAACAGCGGGCGGGAATCTTGAAAAATGAAAATCGCGGTTATCTCGGATATTCACGGAAATGCTGCGGCCTTTCGCGAAGTGCTAAGAGATATGGAAGAAGCCGGGGCTTCGGCCATATACTGCCTGGGCGATAATATAGGCTATGGGCCGGAGCCCGAAGAGGTCATAGAGCTTTTAAGAAAACATGACATTCCTTCTATTATAGGAAATCACGAACTGGCAATAAGCAGGCCCGAATTTCTGGAATGGTTCAATCCTATTGCCAGGGTTTCACTTGAGAAGACAAGGCTGCTTTTATCCTCTGAAACACTTGACTATATTGGAGAACTACCCTTCTTTCTTACGGAAAATAACTGCAGATTTGTTCACGGGTTTCCGCCGGACTCGGCCACGGAATACCTGTTCGAGGTGCCCAGGGAAAAGCTTCTAAGCACCCTGGACCATTTGCAGGAACAACTGTGTTTTATAGGGCACACCCACGAACTTCTGCTTGTCAGCCGGAACGGGGGCGATATCTTCAAACGCCCCCTTAAGCAGGAAACAGTAATTCTGGATCCGGGCAACAGATATATTATAAATGTGGGCAGCGTCGGCCAGCCCAGGGACGGAACCAACTTTGCAAAATATGTTATTTTCGATGACAACGCCTTTGAACTGGAAATCAGGTTCGTTGCCTACAATGTTACCGAAACCATAGACAAGATATTTCAGGCAGGCCTTCCTGAACAGCATGCCTGGCGCCTGATATAGAAATACATTATATTGATGAACTCGTAAAAAGCTGATTATCCCGCCAGGGCGGTATCTTTGCAGAAAGGAAATCCGTAAGCACCTTGGCTGATCGGCGGTGCGAAAAAGGAGTTTCCTCGCTCCAGGAGCCTCCTGGAGCCTCAATTTCCGCTCGGAAACCCGCTTTTCCGGACCGCCGTCAGGACAACGAAGTGCAATTTCGTGAAAGCGCAAAAAAAGGATTTCCTTGGAAGTGTTCCCCCCGGGCCGCAGTCCGGGACTGAGCCTATAAGTAACTACAGTAACTTTTTCTGAAGTTATTATTCCATTTTGCATTCAAGATGATTTTAATATCCAGTCCCATCCAGTTAAAGAGCAGAGAGATGCGGGAGAGCACTCTAACCGCTTTAGACCCTTTGCGGCTTGAGCCATCGCAGCGCCGAGCGAGTCAAATACACGAT